>DASRKB010000057.1:0-4752 GCA_035649175.1 Burkholderiales bacterium
TCTACGGCCGCTGGCACGGCAGGCCGGTCGTCGAGATGGTGGGCCTGCCGCTCGCGGAGATCCTCGGGGAGCGGCAGATGCAGGAGATCCGGCCCTATATCGACCGCGTGCTCGACGGCGAAGAGGTGCAATACGAGCGCCTCGCGCAGTTCCGCGGCCTCGGGCGGCGCTGGATCCGCTCGATCTACACGCCGTCGGCCGACGGCTGGGTAGCGATCTCCATCGACGTGCACGACCGGCGCATCGCCGAGGAGGAGCTGCGCCGCGCCGAGGCGCGCAAGGACGAGTTCCTTGCCGCGCTCGCACACGAGCTGCGCAATCCCCTCGCACCGATCCGCAACGCGGTGACGATCCTGGGCCGCAAGGGCTCCCTCGACCCCGAGGTGGCGTGGAGCCGCGGCGTCATCGAGCGCCAGATCGACCAGCTCTCGCGCCTTATCGACGATCTCCTCGACATCGAGCGCATCTCGCGCGGCAAGTTCGTCCTGAAAAAGGAGCGCGTTGCGCTGGAAGCGGTGGTCGACATGGCGATCGAATCAAGCCGCCCGCAGGTCTCGGCCGCCGGGCATCACCTCTCGGTGCTGCTGCCGAGCGAGCGCGTGGCGCTCGATGCCGATCCGGCGCGCCTCGCACAGGCGTTCGCGGCGCTGCTCGGCAACGCCGCTCGGCACAGCCCCCCGCAGGGCTCGATAGGATTCACCGTCGCCATCGAGGGTCGGGAGGCGGTGGCGGGCGTCGACCACGGTGGCGCCGGGCTCGAGGGCCTCGGCGTGGGGCTCGAGCTCGTGCGCGGCATCCTGGCCCTGCACGGCGCTCGCCTGGAGGCGAGCGAGACCGAGTTCATCGTTCGCCTGCCGCTCGCCCCGCCCGCGCAAGCGCGCGAGCGCGCGCCCCGCGGCTACGCCCCGGCGCCGGGCAGCCCGCTGCGCGTGCTTGTGGCGGACGACAACCGGGACGCGGCCGATTCCATGCAGCGCATGCTGGCGTTCTTCGGCCACGACGTGCAGGTGGCCTACGACGGGTCGAGCGCGGTGCGCATGGGCGAGCAGTTCGCTCCACGGGTCGCGCTGCTCGATATCGGTATGCCGGGGACCAATGGCTACGACGTGGCGCGCGCGCTGCGCCGCGCCCATGGCCCGCGCGTGACGCTGGTGGCGGTGACCGGCTGGGGACAGGACGCCGATCGGCGCCGCTCCGCCGAGGCGGGCTTCGACCATCACCTGACCAAGCCGGTCGATCCGAACACGCTGAACAAGCTCTTGTCGCAAGTCGCATCGCAGTAGGCCGGGACCAAAAAGCCGGGGAGGCAGCATGCGGTACTGGATCGCGGCTCTGCTCGGCGCCGGGCTCGCGGCAGCGCACGCGCAGGACAGGGTGAGCCCAGAGCGCGGCCTCGCGGACCTCACGCTCGAGCAGCTCGCCAACGTCATCGTCAGCTCGCCCTCGCGGCGCAACGAGCCGCTCTCGCGCGTTCCGGCCTCGGTCTACGTGATCACCGGCGACGACATCCGGCGCTCCGGGGCGACCAGCCTCCCCGAGGCTTTGCGGCTCGCGCCGAACCTGCAGGTCGCGCGCGTCGACTCGAGCCAATACGCGATCACGGCGCGCGGGTTCAACAGCACCATCGCCAACAAGCTGCTCGTTCTGATCGACGGCCGCACGGTGTACACACCGCTTTTCGCCGGGACGTTCTGGGACGCGCAGGACGTGCTGCTCGAGGATATCCACCGCATCGAGGTCATCAGTGGGCCCGGCGCCACGCTGTGGGGCGCGAATGCGGTGAACGGTGTGATCAACGTCATCACGAAGCCTGCCGTCATGACGCGGGGAACGCTGGCGAGCGCGGGGGCGGGCACGCAGGAGCGGCTCGTCGGCGCTCGCCACGGCGGAAGGCTGGAGAGCGGCCACTACCGCCTCTACGCGAAGGCCCTGCAGCGCGACAACACCTGGCTTCCGGGCGGCGAGCCGATTCGCGACCAGGCCGAGCGCGCGCAGGCGGGGTTCCGCGCCGACTGGCGCCGCGCCGAGGGTGAGCTCACCCTGCAGGGTGACCTGTACGCCGCGGAGATCGATCAGGTGCCACAGGCGCGCGAGCTCGACGGCGCGAACCTGCTCGCACGCTGGACGCGCGCTTTCGATGGGGGCGGCGCGCTGCGGGTGCAGGGCTACTTCGACCGCACGCGGCGCGAGCATCCGCAGACCTTCGCCGAGGACCTCGACACCTACGACCTGGAGTTCCAGCACGCGCTCGCGCCGCTCGGGCGCCACCGCCTGATGTGGGGCGCGGGAATGCGCCGCCACGAGGACCGCATCACCAACTCCGCGGCGCTCGCCTTCATACCGACACAGCGCACGATGAACGACGCGCACGTGTTCGTCCAGGACGAGATCGCGCTGACCGGGACGCTCGACCTTACCCTTGGCGCGAAGAGCGAGCGCAACAGCTTCACCGGCACCGAGTTCCTGCCGAGCGCGCGGCTCGCCTGGCAGGCGGCGGCGCCGCTCCTCGTCTGGACGGCGTACTCGCGCGCGGTGCGCGCGCCTTCGCGCATCGACCGCGACTTCTTCGTGCCGGGCGAGCCGCCGTTCGTCCTGGCCGGCGGCCCCTCGTTCCGCTCGGAAGTGTCCGATGTCCTCGAGCTCGGCGTGCGCGCGCAAGCGAGCCCGCGCCTATCCTTCTCGGTCACGGCGTTCCATCACGACTACGCGCAGCTGCGCACGATCGCGCCCGGCTCGGCGGGAGCCGTGGTGGCGAACGACCTCGAGGGGCAGGCCAACGGCGTCGAGGCGTGGGGCTCATGGCGCGGCGCCGACTGGTGGCGCATCGACGCCGGCATCGTGCGCCTCAAGCAGTCCCTCGGCCTGGTCCCGGGCGCGGTCAATTTGCAAAGCCCCTCGGCGATCGGCTCGGACCCCGACGGCTGGGGCAAGCTGCGCGCGGCCTTCGACCTGGGCAACGCCACCGAGCTCGACTTCATGCTCCGTCACTACGGAGGACTCGAGAACCGGGAGGTGCCTTCCTACACCGCGCTCGACGCGCGCATCGGCTGGCATCCGCGCCGTGACCTGGAGCTCTCGCTGCTCCTCACCAACCTGCTCGACGACGCGCACGTGGAATGGGGCCCGGGCGCGGAGCTCGAGCGGTCGGCCTTCTTCCAGGTGCGGCTGCGCCTGCCGTGAGGACGCTTCTCCTCGCGCTCGCGCTGGTGCTGCCCGCAGCCGCCCCGGCGCAGGTCCTCGAGCACGAGCTCAAGGCGGCGTACCTTTTCCGCTTTCTTTCCTTCATCGAATGGCCCGCGGACGTCTTCGCCGGTCCGCAGGCGGCAATCTCGGTGGGCGTCATGGGCGCCGAGGACGTGCTGCACGAGCTGCAGAACCTCGTACAGGGGCGCACCGTGCAGGGCCGCGACGTGCTGGTGCGGCGGGTGCGGCCGGGCGAGAGCCTCGCCGGCCTCCATGTGCTCCACGTCGGGCAGGGCGCGGCCGCGCAGCTCGCGCGCATGGGACCGATTCGTGGCCTGCTCGTCGTGGCGGACTCGGCATACGGCCTGGAGCTCGGCGCGGTGGTGAACTTCGTGCGTGCCGAAGGGCGGGTGGGATTCGAGGTGGCCGTGGACAGCGCCGAGCACCGTGGCATCCGCATCAGCTCGCGCATGCTCGCGGTGGCGAGCTACGTCAGGCGGGCGAAGCCGTGAGCTTCTGGCGCGCGATCGCTAGCTCGGTGCGCGGCAAGACGATCGCGGTGGTGATCGCGACCACGCTCGTAGCGCTGCTCGTCAACTCGGGAGCGCTCCTCTATTACGAGGCGCGGGCGCTCGAGGATGACCACGTGGCCGACATGCGTACGCAGGCCGACGTCCTCGCACGCGCTTCGGCGCCGGCACTCACGTTCAAGGACCGAAAGGCCGCCGCGCAGGACCTGCTCGTGCTCAAGGCGCATCCCGACATCGAGGCGGCGGCGCTCTACGGCGCGGACGGGGAGCTCTTCGCGAGCTATGCGCGCGAGGATCTTGCGGCCGACATCCCGGCGCGCGCAGGCCCCGCCGGATACCGGACCGAGGGCGGCACGATGTGGCTCTCCCACCCCGTGATCGAGCAGGGAGAGCGCCTTGGCACGGTATACCTGCGCTCGCGCACCGGGCTCGCCGAGCGCGTGATCGGCTACCTCGGCATCGTCGCGGCGGTCATGGCGCTCGCCCTCGGCGTGGCCTGGCTCGTGTCGGCGTGGCTGCAGCGCGCGCTCACTGCCCCCATCCTCAACGTGGCCGAGGCCGCGCGGCGCGTGCTCGAGCGCCGGGATTTCTCGGTGCGCGCCGAGAAGCGCACGAATGATGAGATCGGCATGCTCGCCGAGACGCTGAACCGCATGCTCGCCGATCTCGAGCGCGAGATGCACGAGCGGCGCGATGCCGAGGATGCGCTGAAGGCGGCAGACCGGCGCAAAGACGAGTTCCTCGCCACGCTCGCGCACGAGCTGCGCAACCCGCTCGCGCCGATCCGCAACGCCCTCTACCTCATGCAGGCGGCGAAGGACAACGCCGCCGTGGTGGCCGAGGGGCGCGCGATCATCGAGCGACAGCTCAAGCAGATGGTGCGCCTGGTCGACGACCTGCTCGACGTATCACGCATCACCACCGGCAAGCTCGCGCTGCGCAAGGAGAATGCCGACCTGCGCGCGATCGCCGCGAGCGCCATGGAGGCGATCGAGCCGCTCGCCGCCGCGCGCGGCCAGCGGCTGCGCGCGGCGCTACC
>DASRKB010000058.1:0-8252 GCA_035649175.1 Burkholderiales bacterium
CGGCGCGCGTGGCGTCGGCGCGGCCGCAGCCCAGCGGAAGGGCGAGCAGGAGGACGAGCAGCCTCACAGGGCGTTCGCCAGGCGACGGTGCGCCACCCAGCCGGTCGCCGCGAGGCCTGCGACGAGCAGCATCCAGCCTTCGCGCTGGGAGATGGCGGAGACGGAGAAGCGCGGGCCCGCGCTCAGCGTGGCGCCCGGCGCCACGGCGAAGCGCACCGGCAGCGGCTCACTGGCCGGGGCGGGGAGCGTCGGCGCGTACACTGCCAGGCGGTAGATGTCGGCGAAGGAATACAGCTCGGGATGCGGGGGCAGCGGTGCTTGCGCCCCGGTCTCGAGCTCCGCCGCCGGACCGGCGAGCGCGCCCGAGGCCAGGAATGCGAATACGAGCAAGGCGCGCTTTAGGACTTTCATCAGCCACTGATTCTGGGTTCGGTCCGTTACGATGCGCTGCGCACTTCTCCGGAGCGCGACCCTCCGTGCGGACTAGTCGGCCAACGACGACGGGGACAGGAAAGCGAAAATGGTCGCAACAAGAAAAGGGGCGGACCCTTCGAAAAGGGTCCTGACCCCTTTTCGCTCTTACGGGTTCAGGATGCGCAGCTCGAGCGCCTTGCCGATCGCCTGCGTGCGGTTCACTACGTTGAGCTTGCGCAGGATCTTCTGCACGTGGTTCTTCACGGTGAGCGGGCTGATCTTGAGAATCGCGCCGATCTCGAAGTTGGACTTGCCGAGGTAGATCCACTTCAGGATGTCCTGCTCGCGCACGGTGAGCACGCCCTGGCCGGTCGACTTGTCGGCGCCCTGCTCGGCGCGGCGCGCGAGCTGTGTGCGCACCCACGCGCTGTGCAGCGCGGGCGCGAGCAGCTGCACCAGGTAGGACTGGCGCGCGCCGACGCCGCCGGGACGGCAGGCAAAGGTGAAGAGCATCACCGAGCGACCGTCGGCGTCGTGCACGCCGTGCACGAGGAGCTGCGTTGCGCCCAGCCGCTCGATCTCGCGCGTGAACGCGCCGCTGCCGATCGGCGTCTTCGCCACGTCGAGCACCACCGGGTGGTAGCGGCGCTCCTCCCAGGCCTTGAGCAGCGCCGGCGCGACCGACGTGTCGCGCAGGAACATGTCGCTGTACATCGCCGGATCGGGCGTGGTCATGGAGAAGCCGTCGGCGCGGAACGCGGGCGGCTTGCCGTGGCAGAGCGTGCATACCAGCAGCTCGTGGCGGATGAGGCTTTGCAGCAGCCCCTGCGTCCAGCTGAAGAAGTGCGCGCGCGCGTGCACGCGCAGCGACGCGTCGAGGTTGAGGACGATGGATTCGATCTGCAGGAAGTCGGTCGCGGCGCTCGGGCCGTCTCCCTTGCCCTCGTCGGAAACGATGGCGAGCGGCTGGGCCGCGGGTTGCTGCTCTTGCTCGGTGGTGGTCATTGGCATGGCTCCTCGACTATAGTCCTCGGGGTCCTGCGCCCGTACGGCGCCCGGGCGGGCGAAACGCTAGTCCGTTGAGGCTACGCTCGCGCGGCGTGCGCCACATCCGGATTGAACCGGCCTCGCGCAAACTGCGGTGGCCTTGCACGCCGCCCGCGCCCCCGCTCCGCAACCCTCGACCCGCGTCCTGCGCAGCCAGCCGGGCGCCGGCGCCCTTGTGCAGTCGGCGGTTGACCCGGCGGTGGCGATCGGCATGCTCGCCGCCTCGACCGCGGCGCTCAGCCAGCGCTTCGACGGCGCTTCCCTGATCCTCGCGCTCATCGTGTTCGCGATGACCTTCCCGGGCACGCTGGCGCGCGACACCGGCACCGCGGGCGAGCTCGCGCTCGACGTGGTGACCAGCTGGATGGCGATCGTGGCCCTGCTCCTGCTGCTCGGCTGGTCCACGCGCACGATCGACGCGTTCGACCCGCACGTGCTGCTCGCCTGGACCTTCGCCACGCCGGCGGCGCTGTTCGTCGCTCACCGGCTGCTGCCGCGCGTGCTGCCGCGGCTGCTCGCCGCCGAGGGCGTGCGCCGGCGCGCGGTGATCGCGGGGGCCAACGCGCTCGGCAGCGGCCTCGCGGCGCGCCTCGCCGCGGACCCGCTCGCCGGGGTGCAGGTCGCGGGCTTCTTCGACGACCGGGCGCCCCAGCGCGTGCGCGCGAGCGGCGTGCTCGGCCCGATCGCCGCCCTGCCCGACTACGTGCGCGCGAACGGCATCGAGATGATCTACATCGCGCTGCCGATGGCATCGCAGCCGCGCATCCTGCGGCTGCTGGAGGAGCTGCGCGACACCACCGCCTCCATCTACTTCGTGCCCGACATCTTCGTCTTCGACCTGATCCAGGCGCGCGTCGATGCGATCGGCGACCTGCCGGTGGTGGCGGTGTGCGAGACGCCCTTCTACGGCTTCAACGGGCTCGTCAAGCGGCTGAGCGATCTCGTGTTCGCCTCGTTCATCCTGCTTCTCATTTCTCCGCTGATGCTCGCCATCGCCATCGGCGTCAAGATGTCCTCGCCCGGCCCGGTGCTGTTCAAGCAGCGCCGCTACGGCGTGGACGGGCGCGAGATCGTGGTCTACAAGTTCCGCACCATGACGGTCGCCGAGGACGGCGACGTGGTGCGCCAGGCGACGCAGAACGACAGCCGCGTCACGTCCTTCGGCGCGTTCCTGCGGCGCACCTCGCTCGACGAACTGCCGCAGTTCGTCAACGTGCTGCAGGGGCGCATGAGCGTGGTCGGCCCGCGCCCGCACGCCGTGGCGCACAACGAGCTCTACCGCAAGCTGATCCGCGGCTACATGATCCGCCACAAGGTGCGACCCGGCATCACCGGGCTCGCGCAGGTGAACGGCTGCCGTGGCGAGACCGACACCGTGGACAAGATGCAGGCGAGGATCGAGCACGATCTCGCCTACCTGCGCCACTGGTCGCTGCTGCTCGACCTGCAGATCATCCTGAAGACCGTCGTCGTCGTGCTGAGGAAGCAGAACGCCTATTGAGGAGCCCGTATGTGCGGAATCGTCGCTGCCGTCGCCCGCCGCAACGTCGTCCCCATCCTGATCGAGGGCCTGCGCCGCCTCGAGTACCGCGGCTACGACTCCGCCGGCGTGGCGGTGATCAACGGTTCCGTGCACAGAATCCGTTCCTGCGGACGCGTCGCGCAGCTGGAAAAGCTCACCGCGGAGCAGGGCCTCGCCGGCACTATCGGCATCGGCCACACGCGCTGGGCGACGCATGGCGCGCCCTCGGAGAGGAACGCCCATCCGCACGTGTCGGGCGGCGTGTCGGTGGTGCACAACGGCATCATCGAGAACCACGAGGCGGTGCGCGCGCGCCTGCGCGGCCAGGGCTACGAGTTCACCTCCGATACGGACACGGAGGTGATCGCGCACCTGATCCATGCTTCCCTGAAGGAAAATTCCTCCTTGTTCGAAGCGGTTCATGCGGCGACCCGGCAGCTGAAAGGCGCCTATGCCATCGCGGTGATCGCCGCGGCGGATCCCTCGCGCATGGTCGTGGCGCGCATGGGCGCGCCGCTTGCGCTCGGCCTGGGCGACGGGGAGAACTTCGCCGCCTCGGACATCCAGGCGCTGCTGCAGGTGACCCGGCGCATGATCTACCTCGAGGAGGGTGACTGCGCCGAGGTGACCCTGCACGGCGTGCGCGTGGTCGACGTGCGTGACCGCGTGGTGGAGCGCCCGCTGCACGTGAGCGCGCTCGCCGCAGAGGCGCTCGAACTGGGCACCTGGCGGCACTACATGCAGAAGGAGATCTTCGAGCAGCCCGCGGCGGTCGCGGCGACGCTCGAGAGCGCGGCGAGCGCGCATCCGGCGGTGTTCGGCCCGCAGGCGGAGCAAATCTTTCTTAGGACGAGATCCTGCCTCATTCTCGCCTGCGGCACGAGCTTCCACGCGGGGCTCGTGGCGCGCGACTGGATCGAGAGCCTCGCCGGCCTCCCCTGCAGCGTCGAGATCGCGAGCGAGTACCGTTACCGCGAGAGCGTCCCCGACCCCGACGCGTTGGTGGTGGTCATCTCGCAGTCCGGCGAGACGGCGGACACGCTCGCCGCCCTCGAGCACGCGAAACGCCTGGGACAGGAGCAGACCCTCGCCATCTGCAACGTGCCCGAATCCGCGCTCATTCGCGCCTCGCTCCTGAAGTTCCTCACGCGGGCGGGCCCCGAGATCGGCGTGGCCTCCACCAAGGCCTTCACCTCGCAGCTCGCCGCCCTGCTGGCGCTCGCCATCGCGCTTTCCAAGCTCAGGAATCGATTGACCCCGGAGAAGGAAGGCGAGCTGCTTGCGGCGATGCGACGCCTGCCGGCCGCGCTCGCCGACGCGCTGCGCGCCGAGCCGGACATGGCCGCCTGGGCCGAGGAGTTCACGCCCAAGCAGCACGCGCTCTTCCTGGGCCGCGGGGTGCACTACCCCATCGCCATGGAAGGCGCGCTCAAGCTCAAGGAAATCTCGTACATCCATGCCGAGGCCTACGCCGCGGGCGAGCTCAAGCATGGGCCGCTCGCGCTCGTCGACCGCGACATGCCGGTGATCGCCATCGCGCCGCGCGATGCGCTGCTCGACAAGCTGAAGTCCAACATCGAGGAGGTGCGCAGCCGCGGCGGCCGGCTGTACGTGCTCGACGTGGAAGCGCTCGCCTCGAACCCGGGCATCCTTTCTCCCATCGTGGCCACCGTGCCGCTGCAGCTTCTCGCCTACCACGCCGCGTTGCTGCGGGGCAACGACGTCGACAAACCTCGGAACCTGGCTAAGTCCGTGACCGTGGAATAGTCAGGCGGCGAGGTTCGCCGCGTTGAGGTCGGGCTTGAAGCGGTAGCCCGTACCCCGCACCGTCTCGATCAGCTTGTCGTGCCCGGTGGGCGCGAGCGCCTGGCGCAGCCGCCGGATGTGCACGTCGACCGTGCGCTCCTCCACGAACACGTGCTCGCCCCAGACCTCGTCCAGCAGCCTCGCCCTGGAGAAAACCCTGCCGGGGTGCGTCATGAAGAAGTGCAGCAGGCGCAGCTCCGTGGTCCACAGGTCGACCGGCCTGTCGCCGGCGCTCACCTGGTGCGCGGCCGGGTCGATGCGCAGGCCGGCGATTTCGACGACGTCGTCGGCAAGCTGCGGCGCGCGCCGGCGCATGACCGCCTTGATGCGCGCGAGCAGCTCGCGGGCCGAGAAGGGCTTGGTCACGTAGTCGTCGGCGCCGCTCTCGAGCGCGGTGACCTTGTCCTGCTCCTCGGCGCGCGCCGTGAGCAGCACGATGGAGACGTCCTTGGTGCGCTGGTCCGAGCGCAGCCGCCGCGCGAAGGTGAGGCCGGGGATCCCCGGGAGCACCCAGTCGAGCAGCACGAGGTCCGGGCGCGAGTCGCGCACCAGGGCCTCCGCGGCGGGCACGTCGCCGGCGCACATCACCTTGTAGCCCGCGCGCTCCAGGTTCGCGGACAGCATCTCTCTTACGGCTTGCTCATCATCGACGACGAGGATCGAACCGCCCATGGCATCTCCCGTATGGTGTTAGGGGCGACGTCATCCTAGGGCGACGGGAGCGGTGGGCATATCGCCGGTCCCTTATTTAACAGTCGTGTCACATTGGCCGCGTGTCGGTTCTCAACGACAGGCGCTGAGCGCGGCGACGAAGCGGTGCAGGCCCGTGGTGAGGTCGCGCTTCGTGATGAGCGCGGCCGCGCCGGCCTCGACGGCCGCGATGCGCAGCGCCTCGGAGTCGCTCACCGACATCACCAGGATGCAGCAGCGCGGCTGGACGCGGTGCAGCGCGCGCGCGGCCTCGATGCCGTTCGTGCCGGGCAGATGCCAGTCGATGAGCGCGAGGTCGGGCTTCGCCCGCTCGGCGGCCTCCAGCGCCTCGTCGAGGCTGCGCGCTTCGCACAGCTCCAGAGGAGGAAAGGTCGTGAGCAGCCAGTCGCGCAGCGCCGAGCGCAGTTCCAGGTGTTCCTCGACAAGCAGCACGGATGCCGGCATGAGCGGGCGAGCCCTGCACCCATGCTAGGCGCCGCGAGGGCGCGCCGGTAGCCGGGAGCTCAGGACAGCTTGTGTAAGGTGAGCCCCGACAGGAGCGACTGCAGCGCGCCGATGTCCGCCGGCTTGATGAAGTGATGATCGAATCCCGCGTCGTGCGCGCGCCGCCGGTCCTGCTCCTGGCCCCAGCCGGTGAGCGCGACGAGCGCCACGCGCTCTCCCTGCGAGCGGCGCCGGATCGCGCGCGCCACGTCGTAGCCGTTCATCCCGGGCATGCCGATGTCGAGCAGGACGATGTCCGGCCGGTAGCGCTCGAACGCCTCGAGGGCCCCCGTCCCGTCGTGCGCCACCGCCACGTCGGCGCCGAGGAACCCGAGCAGCATGCCGAGGCTGCTGGCGGCGTCGCGGTTATCGTCGACCACCAGCACGCGGTGCGGCGCGATCTTCGCGCTTTGCGCGAGCACCCCATGCGCCGCGCTGCCGGCCGCCGCGCCGAGCGGCAGGCGCACGGTGAAGCAGCTTCCCTTGCCGAGCCCTTCGCTGCGCCCGAGCACGCTTCCGCCGTGCATCTGCACCAGCCGGCGCACGATCGCGAGCCCGATGCCCAGCCCGCCCTGGCTGCGCCGCGAGGTGCGCTCGCCCTGGCTGAACATCTCGAAGAGCCGGGGGAGCTCCGCCGGCTCGATGCCCTCGCCGGTGTCGGAGATCTCCACCACGGCCTCGCCGTGCTCCCGGCGCGCCTCGATGCGGATGTCGCCGCGCGCGGGCGTATAGCGCGCGGCGTTGTTCAGGAGATTGGCGAACACCTGACTGAGGCGCACCGGGTCGGCCTCGAGCGGCAGCGCCTCCGCAGGCAGCGAGACCTGCAGCCGGTGACCCGCGTCCGAAATCAGCGGCTCGCTTGTTTCAATCGCGTTCTTCAGCACCGCCTGCAGCGTCACCGCCTCGCGACGCAGCTCCAGGCTGCCGCGCGCGATGCGCGACATGTCCATCAGGTCGTCGACCAGCCGCACCAGATGGTTCACCTGCCGCTCCATCATGTCGTGGATCGGCTGAGCGCGCTGCGGGTCCGCGCGGCGCAGCAGGTGCAGCGAGTTGCGCAGCGGCGCGAGCGGGTTGCGCAGCTCGTGCGAGAGAGTCGCGAGGAACTCGTCCTTGGCGCGGTCCGCCTCGCGCAGCGCAGCCTCCATGCACTTGCGCTCGGTGATGTCTACCCCGGTCGATTGCGCCTCGAGCACGCGCCGGTCGGCGTCGAAGGCGAGCGCGCGGTTGGTCCACAGCGTCCAGCGCTCGCCCTCGGTCGTCTGGAAGCGATTCTCGATGCGCGCCTCGGGCGCCTCGGGGGTGAGGCGCTCGAGCATGGCGCGCACGTGCACCCGGTCGGCCTCGGAGATGAAGCTCCAGAAGTTCGTGCCCGCGAGCGCTTCGGATGTCGTGCCGCGCGCGCGCGCGTAGGCGCCGTTCACGAAGAGGATGGTGCCGTCCATGCGGAAGCGGCACACCATCTCGGCCTGGCTCTCGACCACCGCGCGGTAGCGGGCCTCGCTCTCGCGCAGGGCTTCCTCGGCCTGCCGGCGCTCGCTCACGTCGTGGAAGACGTTGATGGCGCCGACGAGCTTGCCGTCCTCGTCGCGCAGCGGATCGATGTTGACGAGCACCGTGATGCGGGTCCCGTCGGGGCGCTCGATCACCACTTCCTCGTTGCGGAAAGGGCAGCCCTCGCGCATGGCGAGCGCCATCGGCGCGGCGGCGTGCGGCAGCGCCGTGCCGTCGGGCCGCCAGAGCCTCAGCGAGCCGCAGAAGCGCTCGTCGGTGTCGCCCAGCGCAGGCGCACGCCCCCACAGCCGCGCGGCGTGCTCGTTATAGTAGGTGATGGCGCCACCGGGGGCCTCGCAGGTGTAGACCGCGGCGGGCATCAGCCCGAGCACCGTGCGGTAGCGCCGCTCGGTCTTGCGCAGCGCTTTTTGCGCCTCCCGGCGGATCTCGGCGCTGCGCAGGAGCGCGCCCACGCGCACCAGCAGCTCGCGTGCGCTGAAGGGCTTGACGAGGTAGTCGTCGGCGCCCACGCCCAGCCCCTCGATGCGCGCCTCCTCGCCGGCGCGCGCCGAGAGCAGGATCACCGGCACCGTGCGCAGCGCGGGGTCGGCGCGCAGCGCGCGCAACAGGCCGAAGCCGTCGAGGCCCGGCATCATCACATCGGACACGACAAGCTCGGGCCGGCGCGCGCGCGCCGCGGCAAGCGCCGCCTCGCCGTTGGCCACCGCCTCCACGTCGTAGTCCGCGGCGAGCAGCCGCCGCGCGTATTCGCGCA
>DASRKB010000059.1:0-41991 GCA_035649175.1 Burkholderiales bacterium
GCCGTGCGATCACGAGCGCGCCGCCCGCGTTCGCAGCGAAAATCTGCAGGTCCGGGCCGCGCGCTGCGGCCGGCGTGTCGATGAGCACCGCGCCGAAGCGCCGCGCCGCCGCGGCGAGGAATTCGCGCAGCCGCGTGCGGCTGAGGAGCTCGAGCGGATCGGAGCCGGCGCGGCCGGCCACCAGCAGCGCGAGGTTGCGCCCGCAAGCCGCCGGCGCGATCTCGCGCTCGGCGAGCAAGTCGGCGAGGCCGCGTCGGTTGGCGACGCCGAAGCGCCGGTGCAGCGAGGGCGAGCGTAGGTCGGCGTCGATGAGCAGCGTGCGCACGCCCATGGCGGCGAAGGCCAGCGCGAGCCCGGCGGCGATGCGGGTACGCCCTTCGCCTGCGCGCGCGCTCACGACCGGCAGCACGCCGCGCGCGCCGAACCAGTGCTCGGCGAGCAGCCGGCACAGTAGCGGCAACGCAGTCGCGCGCGCGGGGCGCGCGGCGATGAGGCTTTCGCCGAGACTCGCGGCGATCTCCCTTTCGCTCCGGGCACCGCTCCCTTGTCCGAGGTGCATATTGTCTGTCGCGCGCCACCTGCAACGGACGTGCCACCCAGCCAAATCAGGCACTTCCAAGCGCGCGGGCGCGAAACCTGTCGCTAGGCGGCGACAGCCCGAATGGCGCCTTCCGCGACAGAGAAGAAAACTTTGGAAGCCTAGAATCGGTTGCGACGCCGTCACCGGAAAAATTTACATGCGCCGAGCGCTCGCAGGAGTTTCGCTGCTGTTGCTTCCCGCCGCTGTACTCGCGTTCGAAGCCGTGGACGCGATTCCGTATCCCTCGCTCGGCGATTTCCCGGCCTACCCCCCCGAGGAGCGCGGCCCGGGTCGGCTGTACGGGCAGATCGGCGTGGAGCGCGATGACAACGTGCTGCGCCAGCCCACGGGTCAGACTTACGAGACCATCACGCGCGTCGGAGTTGGCGCGAGCTACGAGGCGCGCGTGATCGGGCGCCAGCGCGTGCTGCTCGAGGCGCGCGGCGACGGCTACAAGTACCTCAACTTCAGCGAGCTCGACAACTTCGCTTACGGCGTGCTTGGCGAGTGGCGCTGGGAGCTCGGCAACCCCCTGTCGGGCACGCTGGGTGCCGGCCGGCGCCAGTACCAAGTTGACATCTCGGAGCTGCGGGCCCCGATCAAGGACGAGGTCACCGAGAACCACGTCTACGGGACTGCGGCCCTGCGCATCCTGAACCGCTGGCGCCTGCGCGCGGCGTTCGACGCGCTCGACGGCGATCGCCCCTCGGCGCCCGAGGCCGAGGTATACACCCGGGGCCTGACCGCGGGCTTCGACTACGTCAGCCCGCTCGGCAACACGCTGGGCATTGAGGCGCGCCGGTCCGACGGCGATGCGGAGGTGCCCGAAGAGCTGGATCCGCTCGGCATCTTCGTCGACAACGACTACGAGGAGACGGAAGTCGCCCTGGTGGGGACCTACAATCCTGGGCCGTCGCTGCGGGTCGCCGCTCGCGTCGGCCACACCAAGCGCACGTATACCCAGATTCCCGGCCGGGACTTCGACGACAACACCGGGCGGCTCGACGTCGGCTGGCGCCCGGGCAACAAGACGCTCCTCCGGTTCCGGGTGTACCGGGAGCCGCGCTCGATCATCGATGTGGGCGCGAGCCACGTGCTGGTCGAGGGCGTCTCCTTCGGCCCGACCTGGGCGCCGACGGCGAAGCTCGTATTCGGCGTGTTCCTCATCAACGAGGAGCGGCTGTACTCGGGCGACCCGGGCGCGGCGCTCGGCATCGAGCCGCTGCGCGACGAAACGGTGCGCGGCTACGCCCTCACCGCCGGGTGGGAGCTCACGCGCCGCCATCATCTGGGCTTCGCCTTCGAGCACGGAGAGCGCACCTCGAACGACCTCGAGCGCGACTACGATTACAACGCGCTGACGCTCAACTTCCGTTATGTCTTCTGAGTAAGGGGAAAAGCGAGCTCCGGGAGCCGACGGCCTTCGGGGTCTGACCCCGATCTCCCGCCGGCATCGTCGAAGCGCACGATGTCGTCCTCGCCCAGGTAGGCGCCCGACTGCACCTCGATCAGCTCGAGGGGGAGGCGCCCGGGGTTCTCGAGACGGTGGCGCGTGCCCGGCGGGATATAGGTGGACTCGTTCTCGGTGAGCAGGAAGGTCTCCGCGCCGTGCGTGACGCGCGCGGTTCCGCGCACCACGATCCAGTGCTCGGCGCGGTGGTAGTGCATCTGCAGCGAGAGTGCGGCGCCGGGCTCGACCACGATACGCTTCACCTGATAGCGCTCGCCCTTTTCGATGCCGTCGTAGGTGCCCCAGGGCCGGTGCACCTTGCGGTGCGCGAGGCACTCGGGCCGGCCGGCCTGCTTGAGGGCGGCGACGATCGCCCCGACCTGCTGCGCCCGGTCCTTGCGCGCGACCATCACCGCGTCGGGGGTTTCGATCACCACCACGTCCTCGAGGCCCACGCAGGCGAGCAGGCGGTGCTGCGAGATGAGCAGCGCATTGCGCGTTTCGGCGGCGTGCACGTCGCCGTGGATGACGTTGCCATCGCCGTCCTTCTCCTCGATCGACCAGAGCGCATCCCAGGCGCCGACGTCGGACCAGCCGGCCTCCAAGCGCACCACCATCGCCTCGGTGGTCCTCTCCATGACCGCGTAGTCGATCGAGTCGGCCGGGCACTCGCTGAATGCCTGCGTGTCGACCCGGTGGAAGGCGCCGTCGCGCCGGCCGCGCCGGTAGGCGCGCTCGCAGGCCCTGAAGATCTCCGGGCGGAACTCGCCGATGGCATCCAGCCACACGGAGGCGCGCACCGCGAAGATGCCGGCGTTCCACAGGTATTCGCCGGTCTCGAAGTAGGCCTTCGCGGTGGCGACATCGGGTTTCTCGACGAAGGCCTCGACGTAGTCGCGCTTCGCGCGGATGTAGCCGTAGCCGGTCTCGGGCGAGGTGGGCGGCACGCCGAAGGTCACGATGCGCCCCTGCGCCGCGAGCGCCGCGGCGCGCTCGGTGGCGCGGCGGAAGGCGGCGAGGTTCGGGATGAAATGGTCCGAAGGCATGACAAGCAGCACCGGGTCGTCGGCGGTGACCGCGTGCACCGCGGCCAGGGTGAGCGCTGGCGCGGTACCGCGTCCCTCCGGCTCGAGCAGGATCGCGCGCGGACGCAGGCCGGCGCGCGCGAGTTGCGCTTGCACGAGGAAGCGGTGCGCCTCGTTACACACGAACAGCGCTTGCGCCGCGAAGTCCTGGCAGCGCGCCGCGGTCTGCTGCAGCAGCGTGCGCTCCCCGTTCAGCGCGTGCAGCGGCTTGGGATGGTGCTCGCGGGAGAGGGGCCACAGGCGCGTGCCCGAGCCGCCGCACAGGATGACCGGCTGAAGCATTTCGATGAGGGCCTTTCTAGATCCGCGTCGCGCGGCGCCGTTCGCCGAAGAGCCTGGGATGAGTCCATTGTGCGGCGAGGCGCGACTCGTAGTCCGCCTTTGCGCATTCCCCCATCTGGCGCATCTTCTCGGGGAAGGCTTCCGCCCAGGCGAGCCGGCTCGCGAGCTCGCGCGCCGAGCCGGGCTCGAAGAGCAGGCCGTTCCGGCCAGACTCGATCAGCTCGGCGATCGGGCCGAGGCGGCTTGCGATCACCGGCAGCGACAGCGCGAAGGCACTGACGAGGGGCGGCGGCATCTCCCCGCACGCGAGGACGGGCAGCACGAGGTAGGCGGCACGGCGCATTCGCTCGCTCGCCTGGGCCGGGCTTACGCCCCCGAGCACGCGCATGCGCGCATGCCGGCGCACCCGCGGCTCCTCCGGGCCGGCGCCGATCACGTCGACGCGCGCGCACGGGCAGTGCTCGAGCGCCTCGGCAAGCGTCGCGATGCCGCTCTCCGCGTCGAGCCGGCCCACGAAAAGCGCGGCGCCTTCCGTCGCGCAGGGGCGCTCACTCCCCATGGGGACTTTCGGGCTTCCAGCGGCGGGTGCGGTACTGGATCTTCGGCGCGCGCCGCGGCTTCTCCTCCGGGGCGTACACCGCGACGCGAACCTCACGGCGCGGCGCCGGGCGCTCCGGCCTCTCGCGCGACTTGGACTTGGGTTCCGGGCGAGCGGTCTGCTCGCCCTCGGCCTCGTCCTTCGCGCCGCGGCCGCGCAGGCGCCCTGATGCGTAAAGATAACCTGCGGCGGTGGCAGCAGCGCTCATGTCCTTGGATCTCCGGGATGCGTGGATTTAGTTTCGGGCCATGGCCGCGCGGCCGATCGGGGCCGCGCCTGCTCCGTTCGGCGTGTTATCGCACGGCGAAAAGAAGCGGCAGCGGCATGAGCGCGGGCAGCAGGACGAGCAGTCCAAAGAGGTGCAGCCAGGCATTGCGCACACGCTCACGATGGCGTCGAGGCCTCATCTGGCAATTGCCTCGCAAGCCGCATGCCCGCCTTGCCGGACAACGACTTGCGCGACCGAAGGGGTCCGCGCGCGTCGGGCCGCCGGGACGGCGGGCGCGCACCGGGCGGCACCAGGCTGTTTCTAGGCGGTTTTCGCGGTCGGTGTGGCGCGACGTCGCCACTCAACTAGCCGTGTAATCGCTTCCACCATCGCCATATGGCTCGCATGGCCCCGGCCCGCGATGTCGAGTGCAGAGCCATGCGCTACCGAGGAGAAGAGCACCGGCGTGCCGATAGTAAGCCCGGCCACGCGCCGGGGCGCGAGCAGCTTTGCCGCCACGTGACCCTGGTCGTGCAGCATCACCGCGTACGCGTCGAATTCCTCGCGCTGGAAGAGCGTGTCGGCGCCGAATGGGCCATCGACGTCGATGCCTTCGCGCCTCGCCTGCTCGATGGCGGGCGCGATGATCTCGATCTCCTCCATGCCGAAAGCGCCGCCCTCGCCGGCGTGGGGATTCACGCCGCTCACGCCGATCCTCGGTCCCTGGAGAACCGCGTCGACGGCGCGCAGGGTCGCGAGCACGCGGTCTTTGGTCAGCAACGTCAGGGCTTTTACCACGCCGACGTGCAGGGTCGCGTGTGCGATTCGCATCTCACGTCCCGCGTGCGTGAAGCAGAGCATCAGGATTCCGTTCTCCGGAGGCAGGCCGCACAACCGGGCGACGAACGAGGGATAGCCATCGAAGGCGATGCCGGCAGCGTGGATGGCCGCCTCGGTATGCGGCGCAGCCACCACCGCGTCGAACTCGCCGGCGAGCGCCGCGCGGATCGCCGCCTCGGCGCAGGCGATGACCGCTCTGCCATGGTCGGGCTCGATGCTCCCGATGCGCAATTCGCCCCGGAACGGGACCGGGACGAGCTCGACTCCAGAAGAGCGCGCATCATGCGACCGGAGGACCGCGGGGTCGGCAAACAGCACCGGCCGGCAGATCGCCCGGACCGCCGGGTCGAGCGCGGCCTTGATCGCGATCTCCGGCCCAATCCCGCCGGGATCGCCGGCCGGGATGGCGATGCGCGGTTTCGTCTGCATGAAAGCGATTATAGTGAGCGCCCGGGAGGAGAACCGTGCTGCCGCGCATCCTGGTCGCGGGCACTGCGGACGCGATCGACATGGTGAAGGGCGTGCTCGGCGAAGAGGCCGAGCTCGTCGTCGCGCGCTCGGTGGAAGAGGCTGTCCGGCAGATCGAAGCGAATCTGCGCGCGGTCGTCTGCAACCTCCGCTTCGACGACTCGCGCATGTTCAATTTCCTGCAGGCGCTGCGCGAGCACCCGGCCGGCGCCGCGCTTTGCGTCGTCAGCATCCGGACAGGCCGGCACGCGCTCTCCTCGAACTTGCGCCACTCCATCACCAACGCGCTCGACGCGCTGGGTGTCGACTACTTCGTTGACCTGCAGCAGCTCACCGAGCGCTACGGCGAGGAGGTCGCGCGCGAGACACTGCGGCAGATCCTCCTAGGGCAGAGCCCCGCGAACCCCGATCACCGGCTCAGTTCAGCCGCGTCGCGCTCCTAGCCGGGAGTTGCCTGACGGCATCGAAGGACATAACGTATCGACGGATGACATGCGCCAGTCGCTCGTATTTCATGTCCTACGGGCCGAGCCTCGTCGCGGCCTTCCGCGGAGCCGCGGTCTTTATCGACAAGATGAGGGAAACGGAGCCGCGGTGGCGACTGACGATTTTCCCAACCGTCGCTATCTGATCACGCCGCGCGAGCTGCACGAGCGGCTGGGCGCGGTCACGCTGCTCGACCTGCGCCCGGCGGAGGACTTTGCGGTCGGCCATATCGAGGGAAGCCGGCCTCTCGACATCTACGGCGTGAGCCTGAACGACTCCTCCGATGCCACGCTCGGCAGCTTCCTCGCGATATTCCGCGTGCTTTTCGGGTCGCGAGGCGTCACGCAGGAGAAGCCGGTCGTCATCTACGACCACGAGACCGGCGAGCGGGCGGCGCGGGCGGTTTGGTTGCTCGCGGTACTCGGTCACCCGGACGTCAGGATCCTGGATGGCGGGAC
Source organism: Burkholderiales bacterium (assembly GCA_035649175.1). Taxonomy (GTDB): domain Bacteria; phylum Pseudomonadota; class Gammaproteobacteria; order Burkholderiales; family SG8-39; genus SCGC-AG-212-J23. Next base: position 6,456 of record DASRKB010000059.1, read on the forward strand.
CCAGGCATGGATCGCGTCCGGCCATCGGCTCGTGCGCCTTGCGGAGGCGCCGGCTCCGGTCGACCCAGCGAAAGCGCCACCGACGCCTCCCCCGTACCGGGGAACGCCGAATCTCGAGCTGCTGGCGACCCGGTTCGATGTCCATCGCGCAATCGGCGACCAGCAGAGCGCGATCGTCGACGTCAGGCGCGAGTCCGAGTACCGCGGCACGGAAAAGCGCGCGCGGCGCGCGGGCACGATTCCGGGTGCGGTGCATGTCTTCTGGCGCGATCACCTGAACGACGAGGGCGCGTATCGAGCGCCAAGCGAGATCCGGGACCTCTACGCCTCGAAAGGCGTGACCCCGGACAAGACCATCATCCCCGTCTGCCACGGAGGCTACCGCTCGGCCAACACCTTCATCGCCCTCAAGTCCCTGGGCTACCCGAGCGTACGAAACTACGTCGCTTCCTGGGGAGAATGGGGCAACCGGGACGACTCCAGAATCGTTATCCCGGCATGACGTGGCGCGTGACGAACGTGTGCTTTTTTGGAATGCAAAACAGGAGGACGGCTCATGACGACTGTCATTAGTGGTGTCAGCGTTGAGGATCTGCAGGCATTTGCCGACGCCTGGAATCGTCATGATGTCGATGCTTTGATGACTTTCATGACCGACAATTGCGTATTCGAATCCTCGGCTGGCCCCGAGGCGTGCGGCACGCGCTATGCCGGTCGAGATGCGGTACGAGCTGGTTTTGCGGAGGTATGGAAGACTTTTCCGGATGCACATTGGGGCAACGCGAGACACTTTGTGCTAGGCGACCGAGGCGTGTCCGAGTGGATATTCACGGGCACAAAGACCGATGGCAGTCGCGTGGAGGTCCATGGGTGTGACCTATTCACATTTCGCGACGGAAAGATCGCGGTGAAGAATTCCTACCGCAAGAACCGTCCTGCGATAGCCGCGGCGCGCTGAAGCTCCGACGGCTCGGAGACCCGAATCGGAGGCTCGCTGAACACTGAGAGTTTGGAGATCCCGGAGCGCTTCTGCGGCCCACCGCGCTCCGGCAATGGAGGCTATGTTTGCGGGCGCATCGCGAGAGGTCTCTCCGGCACGGTCTCGGTGCGCCTCAAAGCGCCGCCGCCTCTGAACACAGCCCTTCGAAGAGAGTGGACGAGGCAAAGCGCCCGGCTGCTCCACGGTGAAACCGTCGTCGGCGAAGCGAGAACGGCCGAACTCTCACTGGAAGCGCCGGACCCTCCGACGCTCGATCAAGCCCGACAAGCGGCCGAGTCCTATCCCGGGTTCCGCAATCACCCCTTCCCCCGCTGCTTCGTCTGCGGCCCGGCTCGTGTCGTCGGCGACGGACTGAGGATCTTTCCAGGCCCGCTAACCGGCGGCGCGCTTCACGCGGCCCCGTGGACCCCGGATGCATCATTGGCCGGCGCTCACGGCAGGGTGCCGCCAGAGTACATATGGGCCGCGCTTGATTGCCCGAGCGGCTTTACCGTTCTGCCGGTCCCGGAGGGCAGCGCCATCGTGCTGGGCGAGCTTTGCGTCACTATCCCGGGCGTGCTGGAGATCGGCGACACCGCGGTCGTCTGCGGATGGCCCATCGCTCGGGAGGGACGGCGTCGCACCTCGGGATCTGCCGTTCACACTTCGGACGGAAAGCTCGTGGCGCTCGCCAGAGCGGTCTGGATCGAAGTGCCGACGAGTCAGTGGAGTTTCCCGTCAACATGATGCATGCCGTCTCTTCCCGGCTACGCCGCTTTCGTCCTGGATCCCGACGGCAACAACGTCGAGGCCGTCTTCCATGGCGAGCGACGCGCAGCGCCGCTTCCACTGCTCCTGCGTAACGGTTTCGTTGACGTGGCGCAGGCCGATCAGGTGGTGGTTGACGATTCCCTCGACCGCATTGAAGATTCCGAACCCGATCAGGAGGGCGCCGGGCACGGCTATGAAGGCGCTCCGGCGAGGTCTGAGGATCTCCAAGTGCGGCAAATGCGAGATGGCGAAGGGCACCTGGCGGCCGACGGGCAACATAAGAGTTTGCGAGAGCGCGAATCCCGGCGATTGCTCGCTGCGATGCGCCCCGATTCAATGATGGATCCCCGGCTCGCGCCTTCAGCGCTGCGAGTGCGGCAGGCGCTCGAGCGCGCCGCCATGGCAGTGCACATCGTGGAACTGCCGCAATCGGCGCGCACCGCGGCACAGGCGGCCGCCGGTCTGGGATGCGAGGTCGCGCAGATCGCGAAGTCGCTCGTTTTCCGCGGCACGGCGTCGGGCCGCGCGGTGCTCGTGATCGCGAGCGGGACGAACCGCGTGGACGAGCCGCTCGTCGCGTCGCACGTCGGCGAGGCGATCGGCAAGGCGGATGCGGCGTTCGTTCGCGCGGCGACCGGATACGCGATCGGCGGCGTACCGCCGCTCGGGCACGCGCAGCCGATCGAGACGCTGTTCGACGAGGACCTGCTGCAGTACGAAACGGTCTGGGCCGCCGCCGGCACCCCGCACGCGGTGTTTCCGGCATCGCCGGCGCAGCTCGCGCGCGCGACCGGGGGCCGTGTGCTGCGCGTGAAGGTGTCCCCTTGAGGGAAATTCCCGACGTCCACCAGGTCGGCATGCGGAGGAATCGTATGACTGGCTGCGGCAAGAGCGCCTCTTGTAGTAGAACGACGACATCGCCGCGCGCTCCGATTCGCTAGACTCGCAGATCTCCTCCTAGAAGGATCCTTGATGGCCTCTGCCATGCGGCGCATCTCGACCGGCGTCGAGGGCCTCGACGACATCTTGGAAGGCGGCCTCGCCGCGAACCGCCTGTACCTGATCGAGGGCATGCCGGGCTCGGGGAAGACCACGCTCGCGTTCCAGTTCCTGCTCGAGGGCGCCCGGCAAGGCGAGCGCGTCCTCTACGTCGCGCTCTCCGAAACCGAGGAGGAAATCCGCGCCGTCGCCGCCTCGCACGGCTGGCCGCTCGAAGGCGTGTCGGTCATGGAGCTCGCGCCTTCCGAGGACGAGCTCGACCCGGGCGAGCAGTACACCGTGTTCCATCCTTCGGAGGTCGAGCTCTCTGAGACGACGAAGAACATCCTCAAGGAAGTGGAGCGCGTGAAGCCGGCGCGCCTGGTGCTCGATTCCCTGTCCGAGCTCCGCCTGCTGGCCGGCAACGCGCTGCGCTATCGCCGGCAGATCCTGGCGCTCAAGCAGTTCTTTGCCGGGCGCGGCTGCACCGTGCTGCTCCTCGACGACCTGACGGCCGCCGAGCACGACCTGCAGGTGCGCAGCATCGCGCACGGCGCGCTGCTCCTCGAGCATCACACGCCGGGCTTCGGCGCGCCGCGCCGGCGCCTGAGCGTGAGCAAGTACCGCGGTAGCGAGTTCCGCGGCGGCCAGCACGACTACGTCATCCGCCACGGCGGGCTCGCGATTTTCCCGCGCCTGGTCGCCGCCGAGCATCGCCGCAAGACGCCGCGCGAGCGCGTGCCCAGCGGCCTGGCGGAGCTCGACCAGCTCGTGGGCGGCGGCCTTGAGCGCGGCACCAGCACCATGATCCAGGGCGCCGCCGGCACCGGCAAGTCGACCATCGCCGCGCTCTTCGCCGCGAGCGCGGCCGCCCGCGGCGAGCACGCCACGCTCTTCATCTTCGACGAGAGCGTCAACACACTGCTCTCGCGCATGGCGGGCCTCGGCGTCGACCTGCAGAAGCACATCGACGCGGGCCGCCTGTCGGTGCAGCCGATCGACCCGGCCGAGCTTTCGCCCGGCGAGTTCGCGCACCGCGTCCGCCACGCCGTCGAGCACAACGCGTCAACGGTGGTCGTGATCGACAGCCTGAACGGCTACCTCATGTCGATGCCCGACGACAAGTTCCTGATGGTGCAACTGCACGAGCTGCTCAGCTACCTCGGCCAGCACGCCGTGGCGAGCATCGTGGTGGCCGCGCACCAGGGCATGCTGGGCGTCCACATGTCGGCGCCGGTGGACATCAGCTACCTCGCCGACACGGTCATGCTGCTGCGCTACTTCGAGGCCGAGGGCGAGATCCGCCAGGTCATCTCGGTGGTCAAGATGCGCAGCGGTCAGCACGAGCGTACGCTGCGGGAGCTGAAGATTCGCGACGGGCGAATCCTCGTCGGCCAACCGCTGCGCGACTACACCGGCGTGCTGACCGGCGTGCCGCAGAAGGCGCGCGGGTGAGCGAGGCGAGCCTCGAGCGGCGCCTGCTGATCCTCGCTCCGCTCGGCAGAGACGCCGCGCTGATGCGGGCGGCGCTGCGCAGCGACGGCATCGCCTGCGAGATCTGCCAGGACCTCGACGCGCTCACCGCGGAGCTGACGCGCGGTGCCGCGGCGCTGATTCTCGCTGAGGAGGCGCTCGCGCCGCGCGACGAGCGCCTCGCGAGCGTGGTCGCCGCGCAGCCGCCCTGGTCGGACCTGCCGATCCTGCTGCTCACCCGCCAGGGCGCCGATTCCGCTGCGGTGGCGCGCTCGCTGCAGACGCTGGGCAACGTGACGCTGCTCGAGCGGCCGGTGCGCCCTTCGGCACTGGCGAGCGCGGTGCGCAGCGCGCTGCGCGCACGCGAGCGCCAGTACCAGACGCGCGCCCACCTCGAGGAGCGCGAGCAGGCCGACCGGCGCAAGGACGAGTTCCTCGCCATGCTCGCGCACGAGCTGCGCAACCCGCTCGCGCCGATCCGCAACGCGGTGCACCTGATGCGACTCGCCGGCGCGCGCGGCGCCGACGGCCAGATCTGGGAAATGCTCGAGCGCCAGGTCGGCCACATCGTGCGCCTGGTCGACGACCTGCTCGAAGTCTCGCGCTTCACGCGCGGCAAGATCGCGCTGCGCCGCGTCCCGGTCGGGCTCGACGCGGTCATCGCCTCGGCAGTCGAGACGAGCCAACCCCTCATCGCCTCGGCCCGGCACCGGCTGCGCGTGAATCTGCCGGCGGAGCCGCTCGTGGTGGATGCGGATGCGACGCGCCTCGCCCAGGTCTTCTCCAACCTGCTCAACAACGCCGCGAACTACACCGACGCCGGCGGCAGCATCGAGCTCGCGGCGCGACGCGAGGGCGGTACGGCGGTGGTGAGCGTCGCGGACGACGGCATCGGCATCGAGGCGCGGGCGCTGCCCGGCGTGTTCGACCTCTTCAAGCAGGGATCGGAGCGCGGCGGGCGCGGCCAGGCGGGTCTGGGCATCGGGCTGACGCTCGCGCGCAGCCTTGTTGAGCTGCACGGCGGCAGCATTGCCGCGGCGAGCGAGGGTCCCGGACGCGGCAGCGTGTTCACCGTCCGGCTGCCGCTCTCGGCCGCGCTGGCCGACGCCCCCGCGCCCGCCGATGCCCCCGCATCGCGCGGCGGAGCGGCGCCGCGCGTGCTGGTCGTCGACGACAATCGCGACGCTGCCGACACGCTGGGGGCGCTGCTGCGCATGCTGGGGGCCGAAGTCAAGGTCGTGAACGACGGCCAGGCCGCGATCGAGGTCTATGCCGCGTTCCGGCCGGCGGTGATGTTCCTCGACCTCGGGATGCCCGGGCTGGACGGCTACGAGGTGGCACGGCGCATCCGCGACGACGCGGAGGCCGCGGGCACCGCGCTCATCGCCCTCACCGGCTGGGGGCAGGAGAAGGACCGCCAGAAAAGCAAGGCGGCCGGCTTCCGCCACCACCTCGTCAAGCCCATCGATCTCACCGCCATGCAGGCCGTGCTCGCGGCGGTGGCCCGGTAGCATTCGCGGGATGGCAGTTTTCAGGGAGACGGCGCGCGCGGGCGCGGTCGAGAAAATCGTCCTCGACGGGCTCATCGCGCACAACAGGTCCTTTGCCGGGCCGATCCGCTACAAGCGCCTGGTGCTCTCCGCGCGCGAAGGTCGACGCATCGTGGGCGGGCTGGTCGGCGACTGCGCGTGGAACTTCGTCTACGTGCACCTGCTGTGGGTCGACGAGAAAGCGCGCGGCAGAGACCACGGCACGCGCCTCATGCGCGAGGCCGAGCGCGTGGCGTGCAAGCGCGGCGCGGCGCTCGTGTACCTCAACACCTTCACGTTCCAGGCGCCGCGGTTCTACGAGAAGCTCGGCTACCGGCGCTTCGCCGCGCTCAAGGGCACGCCGGCGAAGGGAACGACGCGTTTCTTCTACGTCAAGCGGATAGGAACCTAAACGGGGTCCCCGCCTCCGCGGGGATGACGTACCAGCCTGAGCTCGAGGTGGCGGCGCGCGTCGGCCCACTCGTGCGCGAGGATGCTGTACATCACCGTGTCGCGCACCGTGCCGTTGCGCCGCGGCCAGTGGTGGCGAATCACGCCGTCCTTTTTCGCGCCGAGCGCCTCGATCGCGCGCTGCGAGGCGAAGTTGAAGTTGTCGGTTCGCAGACCCACCACCTTGCAGCCCAGCGAATCGAAGGCGTGGGCGAGGAGGAGCAGCTTGCACGCGGTGTTGACGTGGCTCCTCTGCCAGCGCTTCGCGTACCAGGTCCAGCCGATCTCCACCCGGTCGACGTTGGCGAGGATGTCGTGGTAGCGCGTGGAGCCGGCGATCTCCCCGCTCGAGAGCTCGCGCACCGCCCAGGGCAGCATGTGGCCGGCCTCCAGGCCCGCGAGGGCCCCGGAAATGTAGGCGTGCGTCTGCTCGGGCTCGGGTACGCTGGTATACCAGAGATCCCAGAGCCGGCCGTCGGAGGCCGCGGCGACCAGGCCGTCGTGGTGCTCCCGGGACAGGGGCTCGAGCCTCACGCCGTGGCCCTCGAGCGTGATCGGTTTCGGATGGATCATGGGACGTTATGATAAGGCCCCATGCACCCCGTCAAGGATGACGCGCCCCTCTACCAGGTCGAGCGCCGAGCCGAGCACGCCGCCCGGCCGGGGTTCCGCATCACCGAGCTGCAGATCTCGAAGACACAGAAGGTGCCCTGGCACTACCACAGCAATGTGCAGGACACGTTCTACGTCCTGCATGGCCGCCTGCGCATCTTCCTGCAGGACCCGAAGGAGGAGGTGCAGCTCGGGCCGGGCGAGACCTACTCGGTGCCGCCGAAGCGCAAGCACCTCGTCACCAACGCGGGCGACAGCTCGGCGACCTTTCTCGTGCTGCAGGGGATCGGCGAATACGACTTCGTGCCGCTCACGCGTGGATAAGGAGAAAGCCAGGCTGGCGGTCGACCACGTCTTCCGGGACATGGCGGGCGCCATGTCGGCCGGCATGGCGTTCGTCGGCACGCGCACCGGGCTTTTCCGGACGATGCGGGGCAAGGGGCCGATGACGGCGGAGCAGGTGGCATTGGCCTCCGGCATGCAGCCACGCTATGTCGAAGAGTGGCTGAAAGGAATGGCGAGCGCTGGATACCTGCAATATGAGAGTGGAAAATTCTCGCTGTCGGACGAGTACGCCTATTTCCTTGCGTCCGACGGCACCGACCACTTCGTCGGCGGCATGTGGGAGATGGTGCCGGCGCTCATGAAGGTCGCGCCGCGGGTCGCCGAGGCGTTCGAGAAGGGCGGCGGCGTGCGCTTCGAGGACTTCGGGCACGAGTGCGTCGAGGCACTCGACCTCATCAACCGCGGGCAGTACGAAGCGCGCTTCACCGATTATTGGCTCTCCGCGGTGCCCGACGTCGTGGAGAAGCTGCGCGCGGGCGGCCGCGCGCTCGACGTGGGCTGCGGCTCTGGCCGCGTGTGCATCGCGCTGAAGAAGGCGTTTCCGCAGGCCGAGATCGTCGGCATCGACCCGGACGCCGCCTCGATCCGCCGCGCGCTGGCCGCGGCGCCCGCGGGCATCCGCTTCGAGGCGAAGACCACGCGCGAGATGGCGCGCGGCGAGGGCTTCGACCTCGTCACGATCTGCGACTGCATCCACGACCTCGCTGAGCCGGTGCAGGTGCTGAAGGAGATCCGCGCGCTGCTCAAGCCCCGCGGCACTCTGTTCATCGTCGAGCCCAAGGCCGCCGACAGGGTCGAGGACAATGCCAACCCGGTCGCTACGATGTTCTACGGCTTCAGCATCTTCCATTGCATGACGCAGTCGCTCGCGCGCGGCGGGCCGGGCCTGGGCACCTGCCTCGGGCCGGCGAACACCGAGCGCCTCGCGCGCGAAGCCGGCTTCACCCAGTTCGAGCGGCTCGACCTCAAGAGCCAGACCAACCTCTTCTACTCCGCCAGGCCGTGAACAACATGAGCAGCGTCTCGCCCGCCACCGTCTCCGAGCTCGCCCCGACCGGCAAGCTCCGCATCGGCCTCAACTACGCCAACTTCCTGCTGGTGCTGAAGGACCTGCCCGACGGCACGCCGCAGGGCATCGCCCCGGACATCGGGCGCGAGCTCGCGAAGCGCCTGGGCGTCAGAGCCGAGTTCGTCAAGTTCGACGGCGCGGGCAAGCTCGCCGACGGCGTGAACAAGGGCATGTGGGACGTCGCCTTCCTCGGCAACGAGCCGGCGCGGGCCAACACCATCGCCTTCACGCCCGCCTACCTCGAGATTCCGGTCACCTTTCTCGTGCCGGCCGGCTCGAAGCTGAAGACCTTCAGCGATCTCGACAGCCCCGGGGTACGCATCTCGGCCGCCGACAAGAGCGCCTACCATCTCTTCCTCACGCGCTCGCTGAAGAACGCCGAGCTCATCGCGGCCGACGGCATCGAGGACTCCTTCAGGATGTTCGCCGACCTCAAGCTCGAGGCGCTCGCCGGCCTCAAGCCGCGGCTCATCGCCGACCTCGCGCGGCTTCCCGGCTCGCGCATCCTTGAGGGCCAGATCACCGCCGTGCAGCAGTCGATCGGCACGCCCCGGAGCCGCGAGACCGGCGTACGCTACCTCCGGGAGTTCGTCGAGGACGTGAAGAAGTCCGGGTTCGTCGGGCAGGCCATCAGCCGCCACAAGGTGAACGGCGTGAACGTCGCCCCGAGAGCGTAGCAAAGGGGGCCAGGACCCTTTTTGGCCATGGACACCGGCTGGTCTCGCGCACCGAGGAGTTCCTGAGGATGCACCGCGACTGGTTCGCGGCGGAGGGCTGGACGCTCGAGGCGAAGCCGGTGCAGATCTTCGAGAACGACTCGATCGGCGTCGCCATGCTCCGCCTGGACTACCGTGAGCCGCCCGCGACGCGCAGCGAAAGCTACCTGACGCTCGTCTTCGAGCGTCGCGGGGGCCGCTGGCTGATGGTGCAGGACCAGAACACGCCGATCCGTTGAGCGTCACGCTCCGCGCGCTCCTCGCGCGCCGCCGCGACCCGGTCGTCATCGTGCCCTACCTCTCCTACGGTACGGCGAAGCAGGCGCTCGTCTGCGGCCGCGTGCTGGAGGACGAGGGATTCACGAGCAAGGAAGGCCGCTCGCACAATCTCGCGAACTTCATCAAGCGCCTGGAAAGCGACGAGGTGCCCCACGCGAGAATCCGCGTGCGGGGGCGTACCTTCACCGCCGACAAGGAAGGCTACTTCCGGATGGCGCTGCGCGGCCGGTTCGCCGCGGGATGGAACGATATCGACCTTGTCCTTGCCGCGGACCGGGACGTGCGCGCGACGGCGCGCGTGCTCGTTCCCTCGCCGAAGGCCGCCTTCGGCGTCATCAGCGACATCGACGACACCGTGGTCTACTCCCATGTCGCGCGCCGGTTGCGCATGCTCGCCACGGTCGCGCTTTCGAGCGCGCGGCAGCGCAAGCCCTTCGCTGGCGTCGCCGCTTTCTACCGTGCGCTGTATCGGCAGAGAAACCCGTTCTTCTACGTATCGAAGAGCCCCTGGAACCTGTACGTGCCGCTCCTCGAGTTCCTGGAGTTGCAGGGGCTGCCCGAGGGGCCCCTCCTCCTGCGCGACTTCGGCTGGCGCATGGCGAAGGACCACAAGCAGAAGGCGATCGCGGCCATCCTCGACTTCTACCCGAAGCTGCCCTTCGTCCTCATCGGCGACAGCGGGGAGAAGGACCCCGAGATCTACGCCGGCATTCTGCGGGGCTACCCTGATCGCATCCGCGCAATCTACATCCGCTCGGTGAACGAGAAGCGCGTCGCCGCCGTGAAAACGCTCGCGGCGGCGGTGGCGAAGACCCGCTGCCCGCTCGTGCTCGCGCCGAACACCGAGATCGCCGCGGTACATGCGGCGGCGGAGGGGCTGATCGCCATGGACGACCTCAAGGCGGTTCGCGACGACAGGAAAGCCGACGCGCGAGGGAAGGCGCGCTAGGCTCTCTTGTCCTCGCGTAGCGAGGCGAGGTAGAGGCGCTCGAAGCCGGCGGCGTCGAGCGGCGCGCTGAAGAGATGGCCTTGCCACTGCTCGCAGCCGAGCTCGAGGAGCCGGTCGAGCTGCGCCGGGTCGTCGACGCCCTCGGCGGCGACTGCCAGGCCGAGGGTCTCGGCGAGCGAGGCGATGGTGCGCACCACCGCCTGGTCGGCGGGGTCGGCGGCGAGGCCGCGCAGGAACAGCCGGTCGATCTTGAGCTTGTCGACCGGCAGGCGGCGCAGGTAGGCGAGGCTCGAGTATCCGGTGCCGAAGTCGTCGATGGCGAAGCGAACGCCAAGCTCGCCGATGCGCCGCAGCGTGTCGATGTTCTCCGGCAAATGGGACATCAGCACGCGCTCCGTGACTTCCAGCTCGAGGAGCGCGCCATCCACCGAGTTCGCCTTCAATGAGCCGTTGAGCTGCTGGAAGAACTGATCTCCCGACGCGAGCTCCGGCGCGGACACGTTCACGGCGAACCACGGCTGGCCGGGAAGCGTCCTCTGCCAGGCACCGATCTGCGAGAGCGCGCGCTCGAGCGTCCACTCGCCGACGGCGCGGATCAGGCCGCACTCCTCGGCGAGCGGCACGAACTCTTCGGGCATGAGCAGGCCGCGCGAAGGATGCTGCCAGCGCACCAGCGCCTCGGCGCCGACGATCTCACCCCGGCCTCGCACCACCGGGTGCCAGTGCATGACTAGCTCGCTGCGCGCAAGCGCGCCGCGCAGATCGTTCTCCACGCGCAGTCGTGCGGCGGCGCGCTCGCCCAGGGCCGGCTCGTAGAGCCGCCAGATGCCGCGGCCGCCTTCCTTCGCGTGGTACACGGCGGCGTCGGCGCACTTGAGCAGCTCGGGCACGTCGCGGCCGTGGTCCGGATACAGCGCGATGCCGATCGAGGCGCCGACGTGCAGCGCGGGCCCCTCGATGGTGAAGGGTCGCGCGAGGATTCCGAGCAGGCGGGCGGCGAGCCCGGCGGCGTCCTGCGCGCTGCCCACGGGCTCGACCACGACGAAGTCATCCCCGGCCAGCCGCGCGAGCGTGGCCTCGCGCGAGAGCGCGTTCTGCAGGCGCTCGGCCACGGTGCGCAGCAGCGCGTCGCCGGCCTGGTGGCCGAGCGCCTCGTTGACGAGCTTGAAGCGATCGAGGTCGACGATGAGCAGCGCGAGGCGCGAGCGGCCGCGCGCCGCGGCGAGGATCCCGGCGCCGGCCCGCTCGGCGAGCGCGGCGCGATTGGGCAGCCCGGTGAGCGCGTCGCGCGTGGCGAGCTGCTCGATGCGCGCTTCGGCCTGCTTGCGCGCGGTGACGTCGGCGGCGGTGCCGCGCCAGCCGGCGAGCGCGCCCGCCGCATGCACCGGCTTGCCGCTCACCGACTGCCAGATCACGCCGCCCGACTTGGTGATCGAGCGGTGCACGAGCTCGCGGAAGGCGCGGCCTTCGCCGCCGTGCTTCGCAAACCACTCGTCGACCGCGCGCTCCTCGCCGAGGGGCATGAACTCGCGGGGATGGCGCCCGAGCAGCTCGTGCCGCGAGTAGCCGAGCAGCGCCTCGACGCGCTCCGAAAGGTAAGTGTAGCGGCCCTCCGCATCGGTCTCCCAAACGTATTCGCCCGAGGAGTCGGCCACGTCGCGGAACCGCTGCTCGCGCTCGGCGAGCGCCTCGCGGGCGCGCTTGCTCTCGCTGATGTCGCGGAAAACGGTCTGAATCACGAGGCGCCCGCGCTCGAGGAAAGAGATCGACGCCACCTCGACCGTGAGCTCCGAGCCGTCCAGCGCGAGGAGCCGCCGCTCCTCGAACGTGGTGCTGCCGGGACCCGCCTCGAGATACGCCACGCGCTCCCGGAAGCGCTCCCGGCTCTCCGAGTGGATGAAATCCTCGACGCGCAGGCCGAGCAGCGCGCGCGGCGAGGCGGCGCGCATGATGCGCGACGCGGCCGGATTGGCATACTCGATCAGGCCGCCCGACATGACGATCACGCCGTCGGGGGCCATCTCGATGAGCGAGCGGTAGCGGCTCTCGGCCTCGCGCAGCGCCTCCTCGGCGCGCTTGCGCTCGTCGATGTCGGCGAAGGTCCCGGCGAGGCGCAGCGCGCGGCCCTTGGCGTCGCGCTCGGTGACGCGCCCGCGCGCGTGCAGCCACTTCCAGCCGCCCTGCCGGGTCGGCAGGCGCGCCTCGAACTCGTACTGCGGCAGCTCGCCCTTCACCACGCGCACCAGCGCCTCGCGCGCCCCCGGCGCGTCGTCGGGATGCACCGTGTCGAGCAGCTGCCCGAGCTGCTGTACCGTGGAGGAGCTCTCGTAGCCGAGGAAGCGCTTCCACCCGTCGCCGAGCTCGAGCGACCCGGTCAGCGCGTCGAGGTGCCACTCGGCGAGGTTGCCGCCGTCGAGCGCGGCCTCGAGGCGGTCCTTCGCCTGCCAGAGCGCGCGTTCGGCGCTCCTCTGCTCGGTGACGTCGCGCCCCACGCCGCGATAGCCGAGGAAGCGCCCGTCGCGACCGCGCAGCGAGCGGCCGGAGATGATGTGCACCTGGCGCGCGCCGCGCTCGTCGGTGCGCGCGATCTCCAGGTCGAAGAACGGCTGCTGCCGGCCAAGGCGCTCGAGGTGCGCATCGAGCGCGCGAGGCTCGACCTCGATGCCGTGCAGCTCCCAGAGGCGCTTGCCGTAGGCGGGACTCGCGCCGAACAGCGTCGCCACCGGCGGCCCACCCGAGAGCCAGGTGACGCGGTGCTCGGCGTCGGTCTCCCAGAACCAGTCCGCCGAGAGCTCGGTCAGGTCGCGGAAGCGCGACTCCGCCTTCTTCGACTCGAGGAACTGCTTCTCGCGCCGCAGCGCGAGCAGCTTCATGACGCAATACACGATTGCGCCGGTGATGAGCGCGATGTGTATCGCGTCTTCCACCGCTAGCCGATCGCGCCGCGCACCGGGGGCGCGACCTTGAGCACTTCGTCGATGGTGGTGAGGCCGGCGGCGACCTTCATCGCGCCGCTGATGCGCAACGGCTTCATGCCCTGCTTGAGCGCCTGCTCCCGGATGGCCGGAACGTCGGCGTTCGCCGCCACGAGAGACTTGATCTCGCTCGTGAGGATCAGGGTCTCGTAGATGCCGACCCGCCCCTGGAAGCCGGTCATGCGGCACTCGAGGCACCCCACCGGCTTGTAGAGATTGCCGGGCTGGCTCGACTTCCACGGCGCGACCAGCGCCTTCCACGCCGCCTCGTCCTGCGCGCGGTGCGGCTCGATCTTCTGCTTGCAGTGCGGGCAAAGCGTGCGCAGCAGGCGCTGCGCCATGATGCCGTTCAGCGTGGCGTTGAGCAGATAGGGCGCCACCCCCAGTTCCAACAATCGGGTGACCGCGCTGGGAGCATCGTTGGTGTGCAGCGTGGAGAGCACCAGGTGGCCGGTCAGGGCCGACTGCACCGCCATCTGGGCGGTCTCCACGTCGCGAATCTCGCCGACCATGATGATGTCGGGGTCCTGGCGCATGAGCGCGCGCACGCCCTCGGCGAAGCCCAGGTCGATCTGGTGCTGCACCTGCATCTGGTTGAAGGCGGGCTCCACCATCTCGATCGGGTCCTCGATGGTGCAGACGTTGACTTCGGGCGTGGCGAGCGACTTGAGGGTCGAGTAGAGCGTGGTGGTCTTGCCCGAGCCGGTCGGGCCGGTGACGAGCACGATGCCGTTCGGGCGCTCGGTCATCTCCATCCAGCGCCGGTGGTCCTCCTCGGAGAAGCCGAGCTCGTGGAAGTCGCGCACCAGCACCTCGGGGTCGAAGATGCGCATCACCAGCTTCTCGCCGAAGGCGGTGGGCAGCGTCGAGATGCGCAGCTCGATGTCCTGCTGCTGGGCAGTGCGCGTCTTGATGCGACCGTCCTGCGGGCGGCGCTTCTCGACCACATCCATGCGCGCGAGGATCTTGATGCGGCTCGTCATGGCGGCGAGCACGCCTGCGGGGATCTGGTAGACCTGGTGCAGCACCCCGTCGATGCGAAATCGCACGATGCCCTGCTCGCGGCGCGGCTCGATATGGATGTCGCTCGCGCGCTGCTCGAACGCGTACTCCCAGAGCCAATCGACGATGCGCACGATGTGCGCATCGTTCGCGTCGAGCTGCTGCCCTTTACCATCCCCGGCCTGGCCCAGCTCGACCAGCTGCTCGAAGTTCGACAGCCCCGAGACGCTGCTCTTCTTGCTGGCGCCCTTGACCGATCTCGCGAGATTGTAGAACTCGACCTGGTAGCGCTCGATGTCGAGCGGGTTGGCGAGCACGCGCCGGATCGCGCGCTTGCTCATGCGCGCGATCTCCGGCTCCCACTCGCGAATGTAGGGCTCGGCGCTCGCGATCACCGCCTCCTTGGGCGTCACCGCGACGGGCAGGATGCGGAAGCGCGTCGCGTACGCCGAGGACATCACCTCGGTGACGGCGGCGAAGTCGATCTTCAGCGGGTCGATGTGGAGGTACTCGAAGCCGAGGCGCTTCGCGAGCCACTCGGAGAGGAACTCGAGGTCGAGCAGCTTCGCGCCCGAGCGCCACTTCTGCTCGGCGATCACCGCGAGCGGGTGCGCCGTTCCCTTGTAATAGCGCCGCTCCTTCTTGAAGCCCCCCACGAGGGCCGGGTCGGCGAGCTTGTCCTCGACCATCCAGTCGAGCACCTCGACAAGCGCCAGGCGCCGCTCCGCGTTCCCGGCCGCGGAGCCTCCAATCCTTGCTGCTTCTTGCATGTAATCAAAACTATACCCTTAGAATCGCCGCGATGCCTGCCTCAATCCGTCCCCTCGCCCCCGATGTCAAGGTGCGGGAAGTGTGGGCATGGAGCATGTACGACTTCGCCAACTCGGCCTACACCACGGTCGTCATCACCGCGGTATTCGGCGCGTTCTTCGTCGCCGCGGTGGCCGAGCAGGCCCCATGGGCGACCTTCGCGTGGACTGCGGCGCTCTCCGTCTCAAACGCGCTGGTGCTGCTCGCCGGCCCGGTGATCGGCGCGTGGGCGGATGCGCATGCGGCCAAGAAGCGGCTGCTTCTCCTCACCACCGTGGGATGCGTGCTCGCCACCGCCGGCCTCGCTCTCGCCTCCCCCGGCGCAGTAGCGGTCGCGCTCGCCTTCGTCATCGTCTCGAACGTGTTCTTCGGGCTCGGCGAGAACCTGATCGCCGCCTTTCTGCCGGAGCTCGCCGACTCGCGCGCCATGGGCCGCGTGTCGGGCTGGGGGTGGAGCTTCGGCTACCTCGGTGGCCTTACGGCGCTCGGCATCTGCCTCGCCTACATTCTCGGCTCGGGGCAGCCGGCGACGCGCTCGGTGCCGGTAACGATGCTCATCACCGCCGCTTTCTTCGCTTTGGCCTCGATTCCCACATTCGCTTTTCTGCGAGAGCGCGCCGTAGCGCAAGGCGTGGAGGACCCTTGGCAGCGCCTGGCGCGCACCTGGCGCGAGTCGAGCCGCTACGGCGACCTGCGCCGCTTCCTGGTGTGCCTGCTTTTCTACCAGGCAGGCATCATGACCGTGATCGCTCTCGCCGCGATCTACGCCGAGCAGGCGATGAAGTTCACCACCGAGCAGACCATCACGCTCATCCTGGTAGTGAACATCACCGCCGCGGTCGGCGCATTCGGGTTCGGCTACCTGCAGGATGCGATCGGGCACGTGCGCGCGGTGGCGCTGACTCTGGTCGGGTGGATCGTCATGGTCCTGATTGCTTATTTCTCACAGGATAGAACGTCCTTCTGGATCGCCGCCAACCTGGCCGGCCTGTGCATGGGCTCCGCGCAAGCGGCCGGCCGCGCCATCGTCGGCTACCTTGCGCCGCAGGCGCGGCTCGCCGAGTTCTTCGGGCTGTGGGGGCTCGCGATGAAGGCCGCGGCGATCTTCGGACCGCTCACCTACGGCACGGTGACCTGGATCTTCGAGGGCAACCACCGCCTGGGCATCCTCGCCACGGGGGTGTACTTCGTCATCGGCCTCATGCTCCTCAAGGGCATCGACATGGAGCGCGGCCGCGAGGCGGCATTGAAGACCGCATGAGGCGGTTTTTTGCCTTTATCTTCCTCGCATTCCTTTCCGGGGCCATCTCTGCGCAAACGTTTTCCCGTGCGGGAATGCGTGAGTACAGCCTGCAGCCGTTCGTGCTCGACGCCGACACCTACGAGTTTGAGGGAGGCGCGCAGGCGAGGATCGACGGCGGCTTCGGCATCGGCCTGGGCTTCAACTGGCACCTGAACGACTACCTCGCCCTGGGCGTCGACCTCTCGCTTTCGGAGACGGACTACCGCGCCCGCGTGACGGGGCCCGGCGGCGCGCTGGCGCGGGACACCGCCGGCTCCCTCGAGCGCGGCACGGTGCGCCTGCACGGTACCTGGCATCTCCTCGCGAGGCGCACCACGCCGCTCGTGACCGCGGGACTGGGCTTCACCTACCTCGATCCCGAGTTCGACGACGCGCCGGCAGCCGGCGGCTGCTTCAACTATCCGTTCTGGGGCGAGTTCTGCGGCTCGGGGCCGCCGACGCAAGGAATCACGCGGCTCACCTATGCGCTCGGCGCCGGGCTGCGGCACGACTTCCTCGACAACAGCGGCTTCGTCCGCTTCGTCCTGAGCGGCGAGTGGATCGACTGGAACGGCACGCCGGAGCGCCTCGAGGCGCTCGAGTTCCGCGTCGACTTCGGCGCGCGGTACTGAGGCTTTCCGCTCAGCGGCGCCTGAGCGCGAGCAGCGCCGCGCCTCCGATGGCCACCGCGAGCGCCGCGGTCTTCACCGGATTGAGGCGCGCGCGCGTATAGAGGCTGCGCTCGAAGACGTGCAGGTCGGGGATGGCGCTGCGCTCCTGTCCGTCGTGATCGGGGTGGTAGAGGTTGTTCTGCTCGCGCGGCCGCGCGGGCTCCTTCGTGCGCTGGAGGTACGGCATGCTCCAGCGCATGCCGATGTCAGTGAGGCGTGGGAAGAGCATGCCAAGGAGCGAGATCAGCCGGCCGCCGCCGCCGACCACGATGTCGCGCACCGGATGCTGCGCGGCATAGAGGATGGCGTCGGCGGCGAGCTCCGGCGCATAGATGGGCGGCGGGTTCTTCGGCTGCACGTCGAGGTAGTTCTTGGCGTAGCGCATGTACGGCGTATCGATGGCGCTCGGCTTGATGAGCGTCACCGAGATCGGCAGGCGCTCGGCTTCGATATCCATGCGCAGCGCGTCGGTGAACCCCTTTACCGCATGCTTCGAAGCCGAATAGACGCCCTGGACCGGAATCGCGCGGTCCGAAAGCACGCTGCCGATGTTGATGAGCGCGCCGCCATGGCGGCGCAGGTACCGAGCCGCCACGCGGGAGCCGTGCACCATGCCCCAGTAGTTCGTCTCGAACAGGCGCCGCTGGTCCTCGAGCGAGACCTCGAGCACCCTGCCGTAGATCGACACGGCAGCGCCGTTCACCCAGGTATCGATCCTTCCATAACGCTGCAAGGCCGCTTCCGCGGCCGCCTCGACGTCGCGCTCGACGCCGACGTCCGCTATGGCATAGCTCGCCAGGCCGCCTCGGGCGGCGATGCCTTCGCAAATCTCGCGCATCGCCCGCTCGTTGCGGGAAACGAGCAGCACGCGCGCGCCCTGCGCCGCCGCGTTGCGCGCGGCGACCAGATTGATGCCGCTCGAGGCGCCGGTAATGACGAGCACCTGGTCCTGCAGCCGCTTCAGCCTTCCACGCATTGCCGTTCCTCCGGATCACTGCTCAGGGGCTGCAAGTGCCATGCCGCTCAGGTGACGCGAACGCGGTTGTAGGCCCAAATCCGTCTGCGGATACTTCGCGGCAACGAGCTGAACGCAGGCCGGGCCGGCGACGAGCTCGGCTTCGAGTCAGTACCACCTCGATCGTGAGGTCATTGAACGCCTGCGCCGTGCCTCTTTCTGAGGGACGATACGTGGTGGTCAGGAGCGTCGTACCTCCGGTGTACAGGAAATTCCACCCAAGCCGAGCAGCACCCCGGGTCGACGAGGCTCATGATTCGGCAGGCTGACGCCGATTGATCGGGTAATGGCCGGGCGTGTTCTGGAACGGCTGGATCAGCAGATGGTCGAGGCGCAGGTCCTCCACAGAACGGAACGCGTCCACCCCGATCGTCATCGCGTCATGGCCGAGCTTCGGCTGCGCGCGGTAGGTGCCGAACAGACGGTCCCACCAGGGCACGTTGAAGCCGAAATTGCTCGAGGACTCGTCATAGATCACCGAGTGGTGGACCCGGTGCATGTCCGGCGTGACGACGAGCCAGCGTACCCACCGCTCCACCCACCTGGGGAGCGATGCGTTCGCATGGTTGAACATCGCGGTCGCGTTGAGCAGCACCTCGAATACCAGCACGGCAACCGCGGAGGCGCCGATCGCCGCGACGGCGGCGCACTTGATGGCGGTGGAGATCAGGATCTCGACCGGGTGGAAGCGCGTGCCGGTCGTGACATCGAAGTCCTGGTCGGCATGATGCACCCGGTGCAGCCGCCAGAGCGTCGGGACCGCGTGGAACATCACGTGCTGGAAATAGATGACGAGATCGAGAAGGACGATGCCGATCGGCAGCGCCACCCACCACGGCAAGGCCATCGCATTGAGCAGGCCCCAGCCGCGCGCTTCCCCGGCGAGCGCCACGGCGATGGCGGCGCCCGGCGCGAGCAGACGCAGTACCACCACATCGACCAGCAGCAGCCCAAGGTTGTGCGGCCAGCGGGCGCGGCGCGAATGCAGCGCCCTCCGCCGCGGCGCGGTAAGCTCCCACAGCGCCACGAGCGCGAAGACCGCGACGAAGGCCGCGAGCCGGATGAACGCTTCGCCTTGCATGAGGGCACCCGCCTACGTTAATATTCAATCGATCACTTGAATACTAAAGCCACCCCGCCGCCGATGTCAATCAATCCGAAGCGCGAAGTGTTCGCGAGCCTCGCCCGGGTGGGCACGGCCCTTTCCAGCCCGACGCGGATGGAGTACCTGGAGCTCCTCGCCCAGGCCGAGCGCAGCGTCGAGCAGCTCGCGACGCTGACCGGCACCACCGTCGCCAACTGCTCGCAGCACCTCCAGAAGCTGCGTCAGGCCGGGCTGGTCGTCGGTCGCAAGGAGGGCCTGTACGTCTTCTATCGGCTCGCCGGGGACGAGGTCGTGGCGATGCTCTCGGCCATGAGCCGCGTGGGCGAAGCCTATGTCGCGGAAGTGGACCGCATTGTGCGCCTCTACTTCGCCCACAAGGACGAGCTCGAGCCAGTTCCCGCCCGGGAGCTGCTCGAGCGGGCGCGCAAGGGTCTCGTCACCGTCCTGGACGTGCGCCCGCCGCACGAGTTCGCCGCCGGCCACGTGCCGGGCGCGATCAACATCCCGGTGCACGATCTCGAGAAGCGCATCAAGGAGCTGCCGAAGCGTCGGGAGGTGGTCGCCTATTGCAGGGGACCCTACTGCCTCATGTCGTTCGAGGCGGTGCAGAAGCTGAGAAAGAAAGGCTTGCGCGCCCGGCGGCTGGAAAACGGCCTCCCGGAATGGCGCGCCGCGGGCCTACCGGTGGATGCCGGGGGGTAGCCTCAACTGGGCTTGCGCGCGAGAAAAGCGTAGCCATACACCCCGAACTGGCGCGCTTTCTTCTCACCGGACGCTTCACCGAACGTATCGCAAGGCGGCCCGACGGACACGTCGACGAAACCGGTCTGCTCCAGCATCGCCCGCCAGCCTTCGCACGGAAGGCCGCCGGCGATTCAGGCGGTCCACAGATCGATGTTTCGCACCGCCGAAGCAGGGACCGGCTTGCCGTTGGCGATGTCCGCGAACTGCAGGTGACCCCCGGGTCGCAGCACTCGCCAAATCTCCTCGAATGCCCGCTTCTTGTCGGCGCAGAGATTGATGACGCCGTTGGAGATGACCACATCGGCCCAGCCGTTCTCGACCGGCATGTCCTCGATCAAGCCTTCCCGGAACTCGACGTTCGTGAGCCCCATGCGTTTCGCCGAGGCGCGGGCTTTCTCCAGCATTTCAGGCAGCATGTCGATTCCGAGCACGCTCCCGGAAGGCCCGACTTGCGCTGCAGCGATGAAGCAGTCGAATCCCGCTCCCGATCCCACGTCGACCACCTTCTCCCCGGGGCGCAGCGTGCGAAGGGAGAAAGGATTCGCGACGCCCGCGAAGGACTCCACCGCCACATCGGGAAGGCTCTCGAGGACAGCCGGGTCGTAGCCTAGACGTGCCGCCGCACGCCGCCCGGTATGGAAATGAAACTCCCCGTGGGGATTGCAGGCGACTTCGCGGTACTTGCTCTTGACCTCTTCCCGAAGAGCCTTTGGATCCACCGGCAGCTCAGCGCTCATGATTCCTCCTCAAATTGCATGCGAAGTTGTCGGCGCAGGCTACTTCAGAAGCCAGCGGCCTTCAACGTACCCCGTCCAGTACCGGTCATGTGACAGCCGAATAGGGGTTCGGCGACGCCGGCTTAAGCCCTGCTTAATTAACGAGGCGGCACGATCCTGCGCAAATGCTCCTCACCAGAGAAGTCGCCCTGAAGCTGTTGCGTCGCCAGGACTGGACGAGCCCGCTGGCGCTGCCCCGCCGCCGCCCCAGCGCGCTGTCGATGCGCCGCGGCGCGGCGCAGGCCGGGCCGGCGCACGCCCGGGTCCGCGCCAAGCGCTAGCACGGCCCTGGGGCTCCGGCGGTACACGCATTGCTTGAATGCGCGCAAGCGAAACGGAGAACCCATGAGCCTTGAGAGCGATCGCGACCGCCGGCATACCGCCGCATCGGTCCTGCAGCGAATCGACCATGAGACGCAGGCGCGCCTGCAAGCCTATGCCGATGCCGGAGCGGACGCCATCGCCGGCCGCGTGAGCGAGCTGGACCGGGAATGGGACATCGACCGGGCCATCGAACTGGAGTCCTCACTCATGGGCTTGATGGGCCTTGCGCTCGGCGCGCTCGTCCGCCCGGCCCTCCTGGTGGTGCCCGCCGCAGTGGGGGCAGCCGTCTTCCTGCACGCGACGCTCGGCTGGTACCCGCTGTCGCCGGTCTTCAGGCGCACGGGGTTTCGCACTTCGCGGGAGATCGCCCGCGAGCGCTATGCGCTGAAGGCGCTGAGAGGCGACTTCCGCGACATGGAAACGCGGAGCTCCGCGTGAAAGGCGCCCTGCCGGCCACGAGCACCCGGGTTCAGCACTCGACTGACCCGCATCTGAACGATCGCATCCGGACCGATACCGATGCCCGGATCGCGCGCCTCGAGGGCGCGAAGCCGATCGAATTCCAGGCACGCCTCGAGGAACTGGACCGTGAATGGGACATCGAGCGCGTGCTCCAGCTGAATGCGGCGATGTTCGTGATGCTCGGCGCCGCGCTCGGCTACGCGGTGGATCGGCGCTTTCTGCTCCTGGCCGCCGCGGTGTTCACGTTCTTCGCGCAGCACGCGCTGCAGGGGTGGTGCCCGCCCGTGCCGCTCTTCAGGCGCCGCGGCGTCCGCACCATGCGCGAGATCGAACGCGAGCGCTATGCCGTGAAGGCCCTGCGCGGCGACTTCGACGGCGTCCCGCCGCCGAGCAGCGGCGAGCGGGAGTCGCGCGTGCGCGCTGCGCTCGCCGCGGTCGATCGCTAGAGGGAGGACTTCTTAGCCGATCTGCAGTGGGACGTAAATAGAGCCCTCGCCCCGGCGCACGAGCAGCGCCACCTGGCTGCCCTTCTCCTGCCCGGCGATCAGCTTGCGGAACTCCTCGATGCTCTTGAAGCGCTGCTGGTTGACCGCGAGGATGACGTCGCCCGGGCGAATGCCGCTACGCGCGGCCGGTCCCTGGCCCACGTCGACGACCACCACGCCGAAGGCGCCGCCCGCCTTCTCCCGCTCCGCAGGCTCGAGCTCGCGCACCGCAAGGCCGAGCCTGTTGTCTTGCGCACCGCCCGGCTGAGGCTGCGCGCCGCGCGCCTGCGCTGTGCGTGTAGCCGGCATCTCCCCCACCTGCGCGGTGAGGGTCTGGGGCTTGCCTTGGCGCAGGATGGCGATCTTCGCCTGCTCGCCCGGCTTGGTATGCGCAACGAGACGCGGCAAGTTGTTCGCGTCGTCGATCTCGGTGCCGTTGTAGGAAACGATGACGTCGCCCACCTGCAGGCCGGCCTTCTCAGCGGGCGATCCCGGCTCGACGTTGGTCACCACCACGCCTTTCGCGCTGTCCAGCCCGAACGAGGCGGCGAGCTCCTTGGTGAGCCCCTGGATGCCGATCCCGAGGCGGCCGCGCGTCACCTTGCCGGTCTCGCGCAGCTGCTTCGCGATGTCCATCGCCACCTCGATCGGGATGGCGAAGGACACGCCCATGTAGCCGCCGGTCTGGCTGTAGATCATCGAGTTGATGCCGACCACCTCCCCCGCGAGGTTGAGAAGCGGCCCGCCGGAGTTGCCCGGGTTCACCGCGACGTCAGTCTGGATGAAGGGAACATAGGTCTCCGCCGGCAGCGCGCGCTGCGTCGCGCTCACGATGCCGGCCGTCACCGTGTTATCGAAGCCGAACGGCGAGCCGATCGCGGCCACCCACTGACCCGGCTCGAGGTTCTTCGAGCTGCCGAGCGTCGCCACGGGAAGGTCCTTCGCGTCGACCTTGATGAGCCCCACGTCGGTGCGCTCGTCCACGCCGATCACCTTGGCCTTGAACTCCTGCTTGGCGTCGGCAAGGCGCACCGTAACCTCGTCCGCGTTCGCGACGACGTGCGCGTTGGTCAGGATGTAGCCGTCCTTGCTGATGATGAAGCCGGACCCGATGCCGCGACCTTGCCCCGGCGGCGGCACGCCCTCGGGGATGTCGGGCATGAAGCGGCGGAAGAACTCGAAGAACGGATCGCCGGGATTCATGCCGGGGCCGCCCGGGCCCCCTGGCCCGCCGGCGCCGGCGCCCGCTTCCCGACTGCCACTGGAAGTAATCACGTTGACCACTGCCGGCCCCTGCTTCTTCACCAGCGCCGTGAAGTCCGGCAGCGCGTTCGGCGCCGCCTGTGCGCCCGCGCCGAGCGGCAGCAGGATGGCGAAGAATGCGAGTGCGAGAGATCTCATGGTCGAGTTCCTTTCGGTCTGGACCGGCTGGCGCTGCAAGTTCCGTTCCGGAACCGCCTTCCGAAGGTCCGGTCGCATCCTGATGGCGACGAAAACGGTTGGCGATTTCCTGCTCGAGCGGCTCGCGCAGTGGGGCGTGAAGCGCATCTACGGCTATCCCGGAGACGGCATCAACGGGATCATGGGCGCCTTCGGGCGCAACCGTGAGATGAAGTTCGTGCAGGCACGGCACGAGGAGCTCGCCGCGTTCATGGCCTGCGCGCACGCGAAGTTCACCGGCGAAGTCGGCGTGTGCCTCGCCACGTCCGGGCCAGGGGCGATCCACCTCCTGAACGGCCTCTACGACGCGAAGCTTGACCACCAGCCGGTGGTGGCGCTCGTCGGCCAGCAGAAGCGCGCGGCGATGGGCGGCGACTACCAGCAGGAAGTCGACCTGATGTCTCTTTTCAAGGACGTCGCCAACGAGTACGTGCACACTGCGATGGCGCCGGCGCAGGTGCGCCACCTCGTCGACCGCGCGATGCGCATCGCGCGCGATCGGCGGGCCGTCACCTGCGTCATCTTCCCGAACGACGTGCAGGACATGGACGCTGTCGAGGAACCGCCCCACAAGCACGGGACCGTCCATACGGGAATCGGCTCGACCGGCCATCCTCTCGTCCCGGAGAAGCAGTCTCTTCAGAAAGCCGCGGAGGTCCTGAATGCCGGTGAGCGCGTGGCGATGCTCGTCGGCGCCGGCGCGCTACACGCGACCGACGAGATCATCGAGGTCGCCGAGCGCCTCGGCGCCGGTGTAGCGAAAGCGCTGCTCGGCAAGGCCGCGGTTCCCGACGAGCTCTCGTTCGTCACGGGCTCGATCGGCCTGCTCGGCACGACGCCGAGCTGGAATCTCATGACCGGCTGCGACACGCTCCTCATGGTCGGCTCGGGCTTCCCCTATTCCGAGTTCCTGCCAGAGGAAGGCCAGGTGCGCGGCGTGCAGATCGATATCGATCCGACGATGCTCAATCTCCGCTACCCGATGGAGGTCGGGCTGGTGGGCGACAGCAAGGCAACGCTCGCAGCCCTGCTGCCTCTCCTTAGAAAGAAGTCCGACCGCCGCTGGCGGCAGCAGATCGAGCAATCGGTCGACAGGTGGTGGCGCGTGCTTGAGGCGCGCGCGATGAACGAGGCGAAGCCGATCAACCCGCAGCGCGTCTTCTGGGAACTCTCGCCGCGGCTCCCGGAGGACTGCATCCTCACCTGCGATTCCGGCTCGGCGGCGAACTGGTACGCGCGCGACCTCAAGATCCGTCGCGGCATGATGGCCTCGCTCTCCGGCGGGCTCGCCACCATGGGACCCGCCGTGCCCTACGCCATCGCGGCAAAGTACGCGCACCCGAAGCGCCACGTGATCGCGCTCCTCGGCGACGGCTCGATGCAGATGAACGGCGTGAGCGGGCTCATCACCATCGCCAAGGTCTGGCGCGAGTGGGGCAATCCCCGCCTCACCGTCATGGTGCTCAACAACGGCGACCTCAACCAGGTCACCTGGGAGCAGCGCGTCATGCAGGGCGACCCGAAGTTCGAATCCTCGCAGCTCGTGCCCGACTTTCCGTACGCCGAGTACGCCCGGCTCCTCGGCCTGGGCGGGATCCGCGTCGACAAGCCCGAGGAGATCGGCCCGGCGTGGGACCGGGCGCTTGCCGCCGACCGGCCGACCGTCCTCGAAATGGTGACCGACCCCAACGTGCCGCCGCTTCCGCCGCACATCACCTTCGAGCAGGCGAAGGCCTACCTCTCGGCGCTCATCCACCGCGACCCCGACTCGTTGCGCATGGTGACCGCCTCGGCGAAAGAATGGTGGGACGGAATCTTCCCGGGGCGCTAGAGCGGGCGCTCCTGCTCGGCGCGCTCATCTGCACCGGCGCACTCGCCATTGCCCGCCGTTCACCTACCCGGTGAACCGGGCGACGGAGAACTGGACAAGGCTGCCGGCGCACTGGCTCGAGCTGCGGGCGCAATGGGAGTACTCGCACGCCGCGAGCGCGGTGCTCAATCTGCTGGCGCTCGTCGTCCTCGCATACTTCGCAGCACGCGAAGCACGTTTCCTGTAGAACGCGACCGTCGCAAGCGGGCACCTCGCTTGCATCTCGGTGAGGGTTCAGGGCCCTTCCGCCCGCTGAAATATGTACAGCGGGCACGGAAGGTTGGACAACCCACGATCGAGGAGAACTTCATGAAGCTCAGGCCATTGCTAATCAGCTTCTCGCTGCTGGCCTTTACTGGCGCCTCATACGCCCAGCAGCAGCAGAAGGAGCAGATGAACGAGAAGCAAACGCAGTCGACGACACAGAGCCAGTCCTCGCAAGGCGGTACGAGCGCCTCGGGCAGCGCGTCGCAGTCGGCGCAGAAGGACGAGCAGCGCGCGGCGGCCGGCGCGAGCGGCTCACAGCAGTCGCAGCGAGGAATGACGATCGACCAGGTGAAGGACATCGACATCGTCGACGGCCAAGGCAAGGAACTCGGCAAGATCGAGGACGTCGTGGTCGACCTCTCGAGCGGCAAGGTGCACGCCGCGGTGCTCAGCTTCGGCGGCTTCATGGGCGTGGGCGAGAAGCACTACGCTTTTCAGCCGACGGAGCTCCAGCGCGGCAAGGAGCAGAACCAGCTCGTCCTCAACGTGGACAAGCAGAAGCTGGAGAACGCGGAGGGCTTCGAGAAAGGTCAGTGGCCGGGCATGGACGACGAGTACTGGCGCAACGTGGGCGGCAAGCAGGCCGGCGCGGCCGGCGGCGGTCAATCGCGCCAGATGAATCTCATCCGAGCGAGCGAGCTCGAGGGCAAGGAAGTCCAGGACCAGAGCGGCAACAAGGTCGGCGAGGTCCAGGACGTCATGATGGACCTCACGCAGGGGCAGGTGCGCAACATCGCCGTGAACGTCGAGGGCGGCGGCCGCGCCATGGTGCCTGCGAAGTCGATCAAAGCGACCGGTACGGAAGACCGTCTGGTACTCGACATGGACGCGCAGCAGCTCAAGCAGCAGGCGCAGCGTTCTGGCGGCCAGCGGCAGCGCGGCGCGGCGGGCGGCACGATGGACGAGAAAGAAGCTAAGTAATGCTCAAAGTACTGGCATGGATCATCGGGATCATCTTCCTGATCGGCCTGCTGGTGGTGATCGGCGTCTTCGACTTCATCTTCTGAAGACGCCGGTCGCCCTCGCGCTCGCGGCGGCCCGCGCCGGTGGCCTCGGGGGCGAGCGCCTCGGCATTCCCGTTAGCGAACTGCGCCGCGAGGCGGACGCCCTCGCTCGGCAACACGGTCGGCGCGCTGCGCGACGTGGCGATCGATCTCAACACCGGCCGCACGCGCTACTTCGTGGAGTTACGGCCCGGGACAACACGGTGCTGCCGCTCGCGCCGCATCTCGTGCGCCTGCGCACGGGCGAGAACCCGGTCATTACCGGGCGTTCGCAGCGGCGCTCGTAGGCCTTTCGGCTCGCCATGGCGCCCGCCCGCGAGCCCGCTTCTTGCAGCTTCGTGTCATTTCAACGGAGACGATGATGCGAGCAAAGGTGCTGAACGAGCGGGGCGAGCGCGTCTTCGCGCTCATCTTCGACATCGACGAGGACCCGATGAAGGGTCTGCAGCGCTTCGCCGAGGAGCAGAACCTGAACGCCTCGGGCTTCACTGCGATCGGCGCGTTCCGCGAGGCGGAGCTGGGGTACTTCGACTGGGAGAAGAAGGACTACGAGCGCATCCCAGTGAAGGAACAGGTCGAGGTGCTGGCGCTCGTGGGCGACATCGCCACCGAGGGCGTGGACAAGAAGGTGCACGCTCATGTCGTGCTCGGGCGACGGGACGGGTCCGCCTGCGGCGGGCACCTCATGGCGGCGAGGGTGCGTCCCACGCTGGAAGTCATCATCACCGAGTCGCCGAGCTACCTGCGCCGCGTGCACGACAAGCGCACCGGACTGTCCCTCATCCGCATCGGCGAATCGGAGGTCGCTTCATGAAAGCATTGATGATCATCCTCCCCCTACTGCTCCTGACCGGGACCGTGCACGCCCAGGAAGCGAAGAAGGAGAAACATTCCGGAGAACAGGAGCGAAGCGCCGCGGCGGGCGCCTCGCGCCCGAGCCCCTCCCCGCTCTTCCGCCGCCTCGACCGTAACGGCGACGGCTATCTCAGCGAGCAGGAGCTCTGGAGCGAGCTCGGCGCGCGCAGCGAGTGGGTCGCGATCGACCGGGACCGCGACGGCCGCATCTCGCCCGCCGAGTTCATGGTGATGCGCTAGCGCCGTTTCCCCCAGCCGCGGCTTGCCGCGGAAGGTCGGCGGTGAGGGAAAGCTGGGTGACGATGCCCTCCTCCTCGCCGCCGGGCTCGCGCGCGACCGGATCCTCCAGCGCGACGCGCCCGGGATCGAGGCCGTGCGAGAGGAGCGCCGCGCGCACGCTCTCGGCGCGCGCGCGGGCGAGCGTCTCGACGGCATCGGGCGTCGGTGGTAGCGCATCCGCAAGGCGCTGAACGATCGCCGGCCCGTACTCGGGCGTGGATTCGCGCAGCGCGAGCAGCTCCTGGCGCTCGCCCACGCGCTGCAGATAAAGCCGCTCGGCAGCCTGCAGGACCTCGGCATTGCCGAAATCGAGCGGCCCGCGGGGATTGTCGGTCCCGGCGCGCTCGGCGATCTCGCGGCGCACGCTGCGACGCCGCAAGGCCTCGGTGTCCCGCTCGGGATCGTAGCCGCCGGCCACGCGAACGCCGAGGCGCGGGCGCTCTTCCAGCGCCTTCGCCACCTGCGCAACGTCCTCTTCCGCGGGCGGCGAGAGGACCGAGCGTCCCGGCTGGAACGCGATGCTGCCAAGGTCCTCGTCGTCCTTGCCGCCGAAAATCCCCGCGAGCACGCGAAACGGCGCGGTGACGATCTTGCGCAGCGTGTTCCCCACCGCGCGCGCCACGATGGCGCCGAGGTCGAATTTGGGATCGTTCAGGTTCCCGGTCACCGGGATGTCGAGCTTGATGCGTCCCCTGGAGTCGGCGAGCAGGGCCACCGCGAGCTCGAGCGGGACGTCCAGGGCGCTCGCGCTCTCCACTTTCTCGCCAAGCTGCATCTCCTCGAACACGAGCGAGTTCTCGCCCACCAGCCGGCCCTCCTTCATCTCGTAGCCGAGCTCGGCCGACACGGTTCCCGAGGCGATGCGGTACCCGGCGAACTTCGCGACGTACGGGTTGAAGGCCTGCATGCGCAGGTTCCTGAAGCTGGCGGTGATGTCGGCGAGGCTGGTGGGGGAGCTGAGGTCGATGCTGCCGCGGATGCGCGCCATGCCGTAGGGCTGCACGCGGCCGTTCAGCCGGACCTGCGCCGCCTGCCCCGGCGCGGTGGAGAAGCCGCTCACCGCGCCCGAGAGGCCGACGATCGTCACCTCGAAAGGATTCTCGAGCGAGCGGTCGGCGAACTCGAGCCGCGCCTTGGAGAGCGCCAGGCGCTCGAACGAGGCGCTAAAGGGCTCGCCAGACTCTTTTCCGTCGCCCGCGGTCCGCAAGACGCGGGCGAAATTGACGCTGCCGTCCTTCTCGATGATCAGCCGCCCCTGCGGCGACTCGACTCGCATCTCGCCCATCTCGAGCGCGGCCGGCGAGCTGGAGAAGCGCAGCGTGTCGGTCTGCGCGAGCGGCCAGGCGACGAGAAGGTCGCCCGACTTGCGCTCCTCAAGGCGCAGGTCTCGCACCGCGACCGCGCCTTCGTAGCTCGCGCCGGGGAGCTCGAGCGCGAGCTTCCCCTTCGCGGAAGCGCGGCCCGAGGCGATCGCCACGTCCATGCCTTCCGGCAGGAAGCGCTGCGCACGCGCGAGCGGAACGTCCTGCGCACGGACAGCGAAACTGCCCTTATGCGCCGCGATGTCGAATCTGCCCTCGGCGGACAATGAGCCGCCCGCGACCTCAGCCTGCCCCGAGAGCGGGATTGCCTCGCCGGGCGGAAGTGCGATCTGGGGCGAGGACAGAGAGAGCTTGTCGAGCTCGATGCCGGCGTAGCGGAACCCAGACGCATCCAGCGATACCTTCTCGAGCAAGAAGCGGCCGTCGCGGAGCGTGTACGTTGCCCGCGCGCTCATTACCCCTTCAGCGGGCTCGCCGCCCGGCGCGGCCACCTGCCACACTTTGGGCGCCGGCACCTCCGAGAGGATCAGCGTCCCGTGCGCCGCGAGGGGCTCGAGCGACACCGTGCCCTGTGAGCCGAGCGTGCCGCCCTCTGCGATGCGCGCGTCGATCCGATACTTGCCCGCGCCTTGCGCCGCGGTGGTGAGACCGCGCACCAGCCCGCCGACGCCCTCGAGCAAGACCTCGACCCGCTCTTTGCGCGAGCGGTCCACGACACGCAGCGTTCCACTGTTGATCTCGAGAGCGTCGATGACGATGGGAGCGGTCGGCTGGTTCTGTGCGTCGGTTTCTTCAGCAGGCCAATTCGTCATACCTTCCGCCCCGAAAGCGAGCTCGAGGTAAGGCGCGTCGACCAGGGCGCGCTCTACCTTCCAGGCTTCGCCCCAGAGCGAGGCCCATACCGCGTCGACGTGGATCGACTGCGCGGAGGCGAGCCGGCCGCCGTTCGGGCCGGTGAGCTCGACGCCCACAAGGTCGACGGCAAGCGCGAAGGGGTCGGTCCTGACCTGGTCGACGCGAAGCGTGGCGCCGAGCTCGGCCGCGCGCGCCTCGAGCGCGCGCAGTACGAGCCGCGGCGCAAGCCAGTAGCCCGCCGCCGCGTATAGGACGAGCAGCAGGGCGACCGCGATGCCGCCCCAGAGCGCCCAGCGCCTCACTGCTTGCGGGCGATCGCCCTCGCCAGCTCCTTCTTGCTCATGCCGGAGCGGCCGGACACGCCGAGCTTCTTCGCGCGCTCATAGAGCTCGTCCCTGGAGCTGCCGTAGTAGTCGACGCCGCCGAAGGACTCGCCCTTGCCCTGCCGCGCGGACTTGCCGGACTTCTTCGCGCGCGGATCCGAGGGACCCTTGCGGTCCTTCGGCACCCAGCGGTCGCCCTTCTTCTTGAACGAGTGCTTGAGCGCAGCAAACGCGGTGCGGTGGGCGCGCGCGCCCTCCCCGTATTCCTCCACCGCGCTGTCGTGCGTCTTCGCCCAGGTGCGCTGCGCCTTGGCCGGCGAGCGCTTCAGGGTATCGGGCAGCTTCTGGCGTCCTGGCATATGCGGCTCCTCTGCGAGATGAGGGGCCTTGCTGCAATCGGCGTTCCTGCCCGCTGGCGTCAGCGGAACTCGGGCTTCGGGACGATGGTGATGCCGCCGTGGCGCTCGAGCACGGCGTACTTGATCTGCTCCATGCGCTCGAGCCCCTGCAGCTCGCGCGCGGCACTCAGGATGTCGGCGTCGTCGACCTGTACCTTGTCCATGCGCTCGCGCAACGGCCTGCCCTCCTCGACCAGCACCAGCGGCACGTCCTCGAGCACCTGCGCCACCCGCGGGCGGCGCTGCTTGATCATGGAAAGCGCGATGTCAATGAAGACCAGGGTGACGATCACCACGACCGCGTTGGTCACCGAGAAGTCCTCGCCGAGCAGCGCCTGCTGGGTCGCCTCCGCGACGATGAGCAGCAGCACGAAGTCGAAAGTGGTGACCTGCGAGAGCGCGCGCTTGCCGCTGAGCCGCAGGACCACCAGGAGGAACAGGTACACGGCCAGCGCGCGCAGCACCATATCCATGGCGGACGCCTAGGGATAGACGAAGTGACGGAAGCGGACTTCGCCGCCGCCCTCGAGGCCAGCCGTGCCGGCAAGCGCCCCGAACATGTCGGGCTTGAGCTCGAAGCTCACGTCGCCGCGCGCGCCGGCGGCGAAAACGTAGATCACCCGATCGCCCGCGAGCTTCACCGATTCGGGCTCCGGCATCACCTGCTGCACGCGGGCCTTCGTGAGGTAGGCGCGCTCGATCCACAGGCGCACCTCGCCGCCGCGCGGCGCCGGCCCGGCGATGCTGACGCGAAGGCGCGTCGGCGCCTCGTAGTGGGCGAAGCGGTCGTACTCGATGCGCAGGCTGCCGTCGGGCGATGTCGCGTGCGTGCGGGCGAGCGGACCGCCGCGACCGAGCATGCCGGCGAGGGCCGCGACGACCAGGAGCGCCATGGCGGCCCAGCCGACGCGCTGCACCATCCACTCGCGGCGCTGGAAGCGCAGGTCCTGCGCGAGTTCCAGATCGCCGACGCGGTCGAAGGGCATGGTCGCGCATCGTTCCACACCGGCGGTTAAGCGCCGTGCGGGCGCGGATGGTTCTTCCGGCGCGGTACGGCGCTTGCATCGCTCGCGCGCGATGAGGAGCGC
This sequence comes from Burkholderiales bacterium, assembly GCA_035649175.1. Lineage (GTDB taxonomy): Bacteria > Pseudomonadota > Gammaproteobacteria > Burkholderiales > SG8-39 > SCGC-AG-212-J23. The sequence goes on from DASRKB010000059.1 coordinate 37,958, forward strand.
GAGTATCTCGAGAAAGTCCGCGTCTGACACAAGGAAGCCACGCTGCAGCAGGCGGGGTTCGGCGCGCAGCCCCGACACGAGTCAAAGGAGAAACGATGACCCCCGAACGTAAGAAGGAGATGGAACGACGACGCAGCCGCGCCCAGACGCTGCGCGAGAAGAACGAGCGTACCAAGGGCAAGCGCTGATGTGAGGCGGGCATACCCGCTTGGCATCTCCTGCTGTTCGGCGCACGCCGGCTGATACCCGCAGTACGGCTCCTCGTGGTACTCATGGCCGATGATCGGCGTTGCTCGCGCTCACGACGGCATCTTTCACGCGCCGGGCGAAATCACGGTCTGGAGCGCGTGGACGCTCGACCCGCTGACGCTCGGCCTGCTCGGACTCTCGGGCTTTCTCTACTGGCGCGGCGCGCGGCGTACCGGTACCCGCGAGGCGCTCTTCGCCGCCGGCATGGCGGGGCTTTTCCTGGCGCTCGTGTGGCCGCTCGACGCGCTCGGCGAGCGGCTGTTCTCCGCGCACATGGCGCAGCACCTCGTGCTCATGAACGTCGCCGCGCCGCTACTGGTGCTCGGAAGCCCCTTGAGCGCCATGCTGCGCGCGCTACCGCTCGCGTGGCGCCGTCCGGCGGCGCGCCTCGTGCCGCGCCCGGGGCTTGTCGCCGCGACACTGCTCCAGCTCCTAGTGCTGTGGGCTTGGCACGTTCCGTCCACCCTCGCTCTCGCCCTGGAGAGCGATACCCTCCATATCACGATGCACGCGACGCTGCTTGCCGCGGCGCTGTACTTCTGGACCGCGGTGCTGCGGCCGCGCGAAGCGCGCTACTGGGCGCCGATCGCGGCGCTGCTCCTCACGCTCAAGGTGACCGGCATGGTATGCATCGTCCTCCTGCTTCAGCCCGGCAGCCTCTATCCGGTCTACGGCGATGCCGCCGACCAGCAGATCGGCTGGGGGATCATGATGATCATCGGCACCGCCTCCTACCTCGGCGCCGCGGTAGCCCTCGCCGCCGCCTGGCTCGCACGGCTGGAGGCCACCCAGCCCTCTACCCGTTAGTCCCGCGAGCGCGACGATCCGCGACGAGCGATTCGGACGCGAGCGGCTTACACGTAGCCGCGCCCGGCGCGCAGCGCCGGGCTGCTGACCACAAGATTGTCCTCCAGGCCCTGCACGCCCGGCGTGGACTCGGCCGCCGCGCGCGCCGCCTGCCGCTGGGTGTCGGAATCGATCCAGCCCCAGAGCCGCGCCCGGCGGCTGTTCACCGTGACGTTCACCTGGTGCATGGGCAGCCCCGCCTCCTCGAGCGCCTCGTGCAGCGCGTCGCGCAGGCGGCGGTCGTCCTCGACTTGCGGCCACGCCGGCTCGCTGAGCGCGAAGCCCTGCAGCAGGTTCGCGCGGCTCACGATGCCCACCAGCTTTCCGTCGCGCAGCACCGGGACGCGCTTCACGTGGTGCTTCTCGAGCAGCGCGGCGATCTCGGGAAGCGGCGTGTCCTCTTCGGCCACGACCACGTCGCGCGTCATCACGTCGTCGGCGCGCCGGCCGCGCGCGCGCAGGAACTCTCTCGCGCGCGCCTCCTCGCCCTGCAGCATCTCGAGCCACCAGGAGCGGCGATGGCGCGTGCCCGCGTCCTCCCGGTTGATGAGGTCGCCCTCGCTGACGATGCCCTGCACGCGGCCGTCGTCGTCCACGACCGGCACGGCGCTGATGCGGCACTCGAGCAGGAGAGCGGCCACGGCCTGCACGTCGGTGTCCGGGCTCACCGCGAGCACCGGGGTGGTCATCACGTCTCTCGCTAGCATCGCGTCCTCCAGAAAACGAAGCCCGCTGCAATCGCCGTTCCCGCGCGCCATCGCCGTCTGCGCTACAGAAACTCGCCTCGTGGAGCGACATGCGCTGGCGAGAGGCGGCAACTAGGATGGGCCATCCGAATCATTCTCTTGGAAGGGCGTTACGACATGAAGATCAGAATCCAAGCCGCTGCCGCGGCGCTCGCGCTCGCGGCGCTTCCCGCACTCTCGCTCGCGCAGTCGACGAGCACCGACGCGGGCACCGGATGGACCATGCCTCACCAGAGCGGGTTCTGGGGCCACGCGGGCGTTAGCCTCGGCGGCTCGCAGATCGACGCGAGTTGTCCGGCGGGCGATCCCTGCGACCAGGAAGATCAGGCGTTCCGCGTCTTCGCCGGCGGGCGCTTCAACAACATCATCGGCGGCGAGTTGGCCTACGTGAACTTCGGCGAGTTCGAGCGCGGCGGCGGCAAGACCGACGCGGACGCGCTCGACCTCACGCTCATCGCCGGCGTGCCCTTCGCCAACAACTGGTCCGTGTTCGGCAAGCTCGGCGCGATCTACTCGAACGTCGACGTCTCTGGCAGTGCGCCGGGGCTTGCGAGCGGCGGCGAGAACGGCTGGGGCTGGCGTGCCGGCGTGGGCCTGCAGATGGGACTCACGCAGAACTGGGCCATCCGCGCGGACCTCGACCGCTACGAACTCGCGATGCCCGGCGGCAGCGAGGAGACGGTCGATGCGCTCCTCATCGGCGCGCAGTACACGTTCCGCTAGGCTTTAAGCCTTTCTTAATCCGGCGAGCGGCAGCATGGCTCCATGAGCCTGCGGCTGCTCGCCTTGCTGTCAATCTGCGCGTGGGGCGCGGGCGCGCTCGTGGAGCCCCCGGCGCCTTCGCGCTTCGTGCACCAGGACATCCGCGTCATCGCGCACGACGGGCGCTACGCGCTCGCGGTCGGCATCGTGCGCCCACGCGGCAACGGGCCGTTCGGCGCGGTGATCCTCAATCACGGCGTCGGCCTCGACGCCGAGTCGCGACGGGTCGAGTCGCCCGCGCAGCTCGCCCACACCGCGGCCGAGTTCGCGCGGCGCGGCTACGCGGTGCTCATGCCCTTGCGGCGCGGTTTCGGCGCAACCGGCGGGCGCTTCGCCGAGGATCCGGGCTCCTGCGCGGCGCCGGATTTCCGTCGGGCGGAGGCTGAGGCGGCGTCCGACATCCTGGAGGTGGTTCGCTTCGCGCGTCGACTGCCTTACGTCGACGGTGCGCGCATCATCCTCGCCGGTCAGTCGGCGGGCGGCGTGGCTTCGCTCTACGCGGCTGCGCAGAAGCCCGAGGGGCTGGTCGCGGTGCTCGCCTTCGCCGCCGGGCGCGGCGGCAACCCCGGCCTGCGGCCCGGCCAACCCTGCGGCGCCGAGCGCCTCGGGGAGGTGTTCGCGGAGATGGGCCGCTCGGTGAAGGCGCCGGTGCTTCTCTATTATGCCGAGAACGACGGGTTCTTCGGGCCCGCGACCTCGCGCGCCTGGTTCCTCAGCTTCAAGGCGGGCGGCGCGAAGGCGGAGTACGTGCTGTGGCCCGCCTTCGGCCGCGACGGCCACTATCTCTTCAGCGATCCGGCGGGCGCCCGCGCCTGGGTCCCGGCGGTCGAGGATTTCCTCGGGCGCCACCGCATCGCCTTCGAGGCACCCAAGCCGGCGATCTGAGCGTTCAGCGCCGGCGCGAGCCTCGTCAGCGCGTCCCTCCGATGCCGGCGGCGCTGCGACGCTGCTCGGCGGCAATCACGATCTCGACGCGGTTGCCTGCGTTGCTCCTGGGGAAGCTGCCGCCCATGCCGCGCGCCATCAGCCGCGTGCCGTCGACGCCCGAGAGCACGAGCGCATTTCGCACCGCGTTGGAGCGGCGCTCGGCGAGCCGGCGGTTGAGCACCTCGCCGCCGGCCTCGTCCGTGAAGCCCTCGATCAGGACATCGCGCTCGGGGTGCTGGCGCAGCACCTGCGCCACCTCTTCGAGCGCCCGTCGGCCCTCGGGGCGCAGGCTCGCCTCGCCCCGGTCGAAGAGCGTGTCGCTCGCGACGGTGAGCACCCAGCCGCTCTGCCCTTCGCGCGCGCGCAGCTCGGGCACCTGGGACTCGAGCCGGCGCACGCCGGCGGCGAGCTCCTCGGTCGCCTCCAGACGCCTCGCCTGCTCCGCTTTGCGGGCGAGCTCGATGGCGAGGAGCCGCTCCTGCGACTCCCGCGCGATCGCCTCGG
>DASRKB010000060.1:0-4256 GCA_035649175.1 Burkholderiales bacterium
GGGGTAGACCGCTTCGCCGCCTCGCACTTCGACGGGCAGAACCCCTACCAATCCGAGATCGATCGCAATATGCAGTTCCTGCGTCAGAGCATCGAGACGGCGGACCTCAACCGCCTGCGGCGCTTCTGTTATTCGCTTTCCGAACGTACCCGGCGCGCGGCCTAACTGTGGGTTTTGTCACGCCGGACGCCCATCGTCGGACGTCGCCGGGAATCGACACTTGTGGCTCGCCGCGACTCGTGGCAAAAGCAGGTTCATGGCAGTTCTTAACAAAGTCACCAAACCCAATGCCGCGCCGGCTCTTTTCCGGCTACTCGCCGAGAGCGCGCTCTCGCGCGCCTCGCTTGGCGCCTGCGGCTTTCCCCTGGCGATCCTCGAGGCCTCTGCGACCTCCCGCCCCGTGACCTTCGTCAACCCGGCGTTCGAGGCCTTCTTCGGTTACCGCCCGGCGGAAGCGATCGGGAGGCCGCTCGCCGCGCTCGTCTTCCGCGGCGACGACGCACTGCTTCACCGGCTGCTCGCCGAGCCGGCGTCGCGCTGGGAGCTCAAGACGTGGGACAAGGACGGCGGAGCACGCCTCGTCGAGCTTTCGCTGGGCGCGGTGCGGAGTGCCGAAGGCCGGCTAACCCACTGGGTCGCCGCGTTCACCGATCGCAGCGAGATCGAGCGGCTGCGCGCCGAGCTCACGGCGCTGAAGAGCCTCGCTTCGGCCCCTTAGTCGTCTTTCGACTGCAGCGACTGCCAGAGGTCGACCAGCATCATCGCGAAGCCGACCAGGATGACGCCGGTAAGAGCGGCATCCTGCAGCTTGATCACCGGCGGAGCGAGAAATGCGCCGAGCACGACCACTGCGATGATTCCGGCCAGGATCTTGAACGCCATGTCGCCTCCGATACTACCCTTCAGTCTTGTGCAAGCCTGGCCTGCAGCCAGCGCGCCGTACGCAGCAGCCGCGCATCTCCCTCGCGCGGCCCGACGAGTTGTACGCCGATCGGCAGGCCGTTCTCCCCCTTCATCAGCGGCAGGCTGACCGCCGGCATGCCGGTGAGCGTCCACAATGTGCAGAAGGCCGGGTCGCCAGTGGACTCCAGGCCCCGCGGCGCGCTGCCCGTCGCGGCGGGCGTGAGGATGGCGTCACAGCGCTCGAAGATCTCCCCGAAGCCGCCGTTCAGCTGCGGGATGCGCGCCACTGCCGCCTGATAATCGAGCGCACGGGCCTCGCGGCCGCGCTCCAGGAGGGCGCGCAACTGCGGCGATAGCTTGTCCCGTCCGCGCTCCCATTCGGTGGAGAGGTTCATCGCCATCTCCGCCGCCATGATCGTGCCCTGCCAGTCCCAGGCCTGGCGCGCGGACTCCGGCAGCTCGATTTCCACGACGCGTTCGCCGAGTGCGTTCACGAGCTCCGCGAAGCCCTCTTTCGTGTCCTCGGCGGCCCGATCCCATACGGGCGTCTTGATGAACGCCAGCAGCGGTGGCATGGGCGGTTCCTCGCCGCTGACTGACACGAGCGGCGGGCGGGCGCGCACCCGCGTATCGGGGTCGCGCGGGTCGTACCCGGCCAGCTGCTCGCCGAGCAACGCCAAGTCCTCGATAGAGCGCGCGAACAGCCCGACGTGATCCAGCGTACGCGAGAGCTGCAGCATACCGCCGCGCGGTACCAGGCCGTGCGTAGGCTTGAAACCATAGACGCCGCAGAACGAGGCCGGCCGTATGGTCGAGCCGTTGGTCTGGCTGCCGAGCGCGAGCGGCACCATGCCGGCGGCGACCGCCGCCGCCGAGCCGCTCGAGGAGCCGCCCGGGGTGTGCTCGGGGTTGTGGGGGTTGCGCGTCTTTCCCGGCGAAAAATAGGCGCACTCCGTGGTCACGGTCTTGCCGAGGATCACGGCGCCTGCCGCGCGCAGCATTGCGACCACGGTCGCGTCGTTCGACGGCGTGCGGCCCGCGTGCAGGACCGTGCCGTCTTCGGTGGGATAGTCGAGCGTGTCGATGATGTCCTTCACGCCGACCGGAACGCCGTGCAGCGGGCCGGTGGCCCGCCCTTCGCGGCGGTCGAGATCGCGCGCGCGGGCCTGCGCCAGCGCGTGCTCCGGATCCAGGTGCGCCCAGGCCTGCACCGCGCTGTCCGCCTCGCGTATGCGCGCGAGGCAGGCCTCGACCAGTTGCTCCGCGCTGATCGCCCCGTCCCGTATCGCGCGCGCCGCGTCGGTCGCCGAAAGCCAGTTGGGCTGCGAGGCGTCCACGGCCGATTCCCTAGCGCAACCCGTAGATCAGCTCCGGCAGCCAGAAAATGGTCTGCGGAAAGATGTACACCATCGCCATGGCCATGAACACCATGAAGACGAACGGCAGGCAGCCTTTGAAGATGGTCCAAAGCTGCACGAACGGCGGTGCGATGCCCTTCAGGTAGTACGCCGACATCGCCATCGGCGGCGTGAGGAAGGAGGTCTGCAGGTTGAGCGCGATCAGGATGCCGAACATCATCGGGTCCACCTGGAAGTGCGGAAGCAGCGGAAGGAAGATCGGCACGAAGATGATGATGATCTCGCTCCACTCGAGCGGCCAGCCGAGCAGGAAGATGATGAGCTGGGCGAGGATGAGGAAGGTCACCGTGTTCAGGTCGAGCCCGAGCACGAACGTCTTGATCAGCCCCTCGCCGCCCAGGTACGAGAACACCGAGGAGAAGGTCCACGAGCCGATGAAGAGGAAGCACACCATCGCCGTGGTGCGCGCCGTGAGGTATACCGCCTCCTGCAGGCGTCCCCAGGTAAGCGCGCGGTAGGCCGCGGCGAGCACCACCGCGCCGAGGGCGCCGACCGCTGCCGCCTCGCTCGGCGTGGCGAGGCCGAAGAGGATGGAGCCGAGCACCGAGAGGATCAGGACCGCCAGCGGCACGAAAGCCTGCAGCAGCAGCAGGAGCACCTTGACCCAGCCCACGTTCGTCTCGCTCTCGGGCAGCTTGGGCGCGAGCTTGGGGTTGATGACCACACGCAGGATCACGTACACCATGTACAGGCCGGAGAGCATGAAACCGGGGATGAGCGCGGCGGCATAGAGCTTGACGACCGACACCGCCGAGGTCGCCGCGTACACGATCAGCATGATCGACGGCGGGATCAGGATGCCCAGCGTGCCGCCCGCGCAGATCACGCCCGCGGAAAGACGCTGGTCGTAGCCCGCCTTGAGCATCGCCGGGAAGGCGAGCAGGCCCATGAGGGTCACCACGGCGCCGACGATGCCGGTGGCGGTCGCGAACAGCGCGCAGGTGACGAGCGCCGCCACCGCCATCGCGCCCGGCACGTGTCGCAGCGCCACCTGCAGGCTGTAGAACAGGCGGTCGAGGATGTTGGAGCGCTCGATCATGTAGCCCATGAACAGGAACAGGGGCACCGCGATCAGCACGTCGTTGTTCATCACGCTGAATGTGTTCTGCGTGAGCAGGTAGAAGACGCGGTTGTCGAAGAACGCCTGCTCGGGCTGGAAGTAGGCGTAGTAGCCGAACATCACGCCCATTGCGATCAGCGTGAAGGCGATCGGGAAGCCCAGCATGATGATGAAGATGAACAGGCCGAGCATCACCAGGGCGAGGACCGGGTCGCTCATCGCGCCTCCCCGGCGGTCTTCGCCGCGTGCTCTGCCGTGATCGCGTCCTCCAGCTCCTCGACGTCGTGCAGGCGCGGCGCCCAGCGGCCCTCGCGCAGGCACTGCACGCAGCGCAGCGACTCGGCGATGCCCTGCAGGGTGAGGAAGAATCCGGCGAACGGGATGAGGATCTTCAGCTGCCAGACCGGCACGCCGACCGGGCTGTTGACGCTCACCTCGCGCAGCTTGAAGGCGTCATAGCCGTAGGCCCAGCCGGCGACCATCAGCGCGATGACCCCGGGAAAGTAGAACAGCACGTACAGCGTGACCTCGACGCCCGCCTGCACGCGCGGCGGCCACAGCCGGTAGAGCACGTCGCCGCGCACGTGGCCGTTGCGCGACAGGGTGTAGGCGCCGGCCATGAGGAACAGGCCGCCGTACACAATGTAGCTCATGTCGAACGCCCAGCTGGTCGGGTTGTTCAGCACGTAGCGCACGAACACTTCGTAGCACGTGCCGAGCATGAGCACGATGATCAGCCACGCGAAAGCATGGCCGACCGTCTTGCTCAGCTGGTCAATGCCGTAGACGAATCGGTTGAGCATCTGCCGGGACGCGCACGGGGTTCAACAAAATGGGGCGGCACCGCGAGGCGCCGCCCCATCTCTAGAGATCGC
>DASRKB010000061.1:0-24669 GCA_035649175.1 Burkholderiales bacterium
GAGCGGTTGGGAGCGAGCCCTTGTATACAAGCTCGAGCTCGACCGTCTCGCCGTTCTGGCTAAAGACGACGCTGCTCGGCCGCACCTCCACGAGTCGCCATCCTCGATAGTCGTCGCCCTCGGCCACGCGAACCGATGTCCGGCTTCCGGTCGGGGCAAGCACAGCGACCCGTTCGGCCCGAGAATAGAGGATCCCGAGCAGCGTCACACCGGACGCCGCGCCGCCCAGCACACCGCCCTCGGCCGCCGTCCGCTGCCATGAGCTGACCGGAACACTGCGCGAGCAGTGCCTCAGGGAGGTTCTTGGCGCGGGCGTGGGCGGGACCGGCGAGCGGGTCGCGCCCAGCGTGCGCGACCCAGCCATGGCGCCCCCGCCCCAGAACCCGAGATAGAAGAATTCGGGGTCAGACCCCGAACTTACCTGTCGACCCAGTCGGCGACCAGCGCCTCGTAGACGGCGACCGCCTGGCGCGTGCGCTCCATGCTGCAGTACTCGTCGGTCTGGTGCGCCTGCGCGGCTTCGCCCGGCCCGAGCACGACGGTCGGGGCGCCGGCATAGACCTTCAGGAGATTGGCGGCGTCGGTCATGTAGGGCGCAGTGCGCGCCTCGGGCGGCTCTCCGACATAGGGCTTGCAGATCTCGAAGACCCGTCTCACCCACTCGTCGTCGGGCGCCGTCCACACGTTGCTCAGATCGGAGAAGACGTCGAGCTCGGCTTCTTCTCCGACTAGGGCCTTTATCTTCGAGAGAACCGCCTTGTGGTCGACGCCCGGCACGGTGCGCATGTCGACGCCGACCGTGGCCTCGTCGGGCACGAGGTTGACGCCGCTGCCGCCGGAGATCGTGCCGACGTTGAGCGTCGGCTTGCCCATCACCGCATGAGGAGAGACCTTGAAATCGAACTTCTCCAGGGCGCAAACCGCGCGGGCGGCCTTGTACACGGCGTTCACGCCGAGCTCGGGCATCGAGCCGTGCGCCGACACGCCGCGGAAGCGCACATGGAACTTGATCGAGCCCTTGTGGCCGACCATGGGGTAGTTCGAGGTGGGCTCGCCCACCACCATCGCGCCCGCACGGCCCATGAGCTTCTTCTGCGCGGCGAGGTGCCGCGAGCCGATGCAGCCGCCCTCCTCCGCTGCGGTGAGCACGAGAACGATGCCCGGCGTGGAAGACAGTTTCTTCGAAAAAGCGCGCGCGGCGAGAAGCATCGCCGCCACCCCGGACTTCATGTCCGAGCTGCCGCGCCCGTAGAGCCGGTCGCCGTCGGTCTCTCCCTGGAACGGGTCCTTCGACCACTTGCGCGAGCCGAGCGGCACCACGTCGAGATGGCCGGTCAGGCAGAGCGGCGCCTTCCGGTCCGAGCCGCCGCCTCGGGCCACGACGCTCGTGCGCCCTTCCTCGTACTCGAAGTACTCCACCGAGTAGCCCCAGTCCTGCAGCATCGCACCCGCCATGCGGGCGCAGTCGCCCTCGCTTCCCATCACGGTCTGGAAGGCGAGCAGCGAGCGGGTGAGCGAGATGGCGTCAGTATTGTTGGATGTCATCGCGCCAGCTTACACCGCCCCGGCACCTCGCAGCACTCGCGACAACCGAGTGCCAGAAGCAACGATTGAACTGGCCGGCGAGCGGGGGTATTTTTGTCGCATGCACAAGATCGTCGTCGAATGGCTGGACGAGGAGCGGACCCGCGCGCGGTTCCAGCTCCCGGGTCGGCACGAATGGAACGCGCAGAACGTCAGCGACCTCATCCACGTTCTCTGCGAGATCCGTGCGGAGATGTCGCCGCCGGTTCCGGAGAACCCTCCTGAAACGCTGGAGCCCCTCCACGACCCGCGCTACGTCACGGAGCTTCACCGCTTCTCGGGCGGCACGGTCTTCGAGTTCCGCCATCCCGCGCTCGGCTGGCTCGAGTTCGTGGTGCCGAGCATGGAGCGCGGTCGCATCGCGCGCTTCCTCGAGGAGCAGGAAAGCGCCTGGGAACAGTTCCGCCGGGGCTAGGCGGCGGCGCGCTCTTCCTTTTGCTGCAGCGCGAAGATTGAGGTGTAGCCCGCCGACCAGTCGGGCGGCATGAGGCAGGGGCTCGGGTCGTGGTGCGCGAACGCCGCGCGCTTGCCGCGGATGATCATCTGGTCCTTGGTCGAGCGGATCGGATTCACGGTGTACGGGAACGCGTCCGCGGACGAGAGCGTATTGAGAAGCAGCGGCCGCCCGAGGTCCGAGAGGTTCTTCGCCGAGTAGTGCAGCGTGCGGCAGTTGTGGATCGTGAGCGAGCCCGCGGGCCCGGGCAATACCACCGCCTTCGAGCGGTCGAGCTTCGCCGCATCCTCGTCGCGCAGGCAGCCGATCCACTTCCCGTCGTGGTCGTACTGCGTGAGCATCGGCTCGATCCGGTGAGAGCCGGGAAGCACCTGCAGCGGGCCCTGGTCCATGCCGCAGTCGTAGAGGTACGTGCCCACGGTGAGCGGCGAGTAGTTGGTGTGCGGCCAGAACGAGATGTCGTAGTGCCACTTGACCTCCTCGCCGCCGTGCGCCCATTTGAAGTTGAGCTTCGAGTGGTGGAATTTCACGTCGGGGCCCACGAGGTCGGCGACGATGTCGCCTACGAGCGATTGCGAGACGTACTCCCAGTAGGCCGGGTGCTGGTCGACCGGCGCCGACACGCGGCGCAGCCGCGGCGCGTCCGGGCGATGGCCGGGCTCGAGGTCCCACACCGCGTCGGACTTCGTCACCTTGCGGCTCCTCTCGATCAGCTCGTCGGTCGCGGCGCGCAGCCGGTCCACCCATTCCTGCGGAATTATTTTTTCCAGCAGCAAATACCCTTCGGAGAAGTAGAGCTCGCGCTGCTTCTGCGTAAGCACGCGCGGCTTGTGCGACAGGACCTGCTCGGGTGTCATAGGACGGCCTCCTTCACGGATTCGTTGACGCGTGCGCGCACGTCGGCGCCCCGGAGCTCGCGCGGCTCGCATTCGGCCTCGATGCACATGGCGGCGGCGTGGCCAATGGCATGGCCGTACGAGAAGCACTGCGCGGTGACGCGCGCCGAGGCGACCGCCTCGTGCTGCGCGGAAAGGCAGCGCGCGGCGGTGACCGCGGCCGCCACGCCCGCCGCCCCGGCGCCCGCCACGACAAGGTCGGTATCGATCGAAAAGCCGGGCCGCCTATCGATGCCCATCTAGAAACCCAAGAGCTTGGTCGGCAGCCACAGCACCGTCTGCGGGAAGGCAATGACGATCGCCATGGTGATGATCTGCAGGAAGATGAACGGCACTACGCCCTTGTAGGCGTCGAGGAGCGTGATCGAGGGCGGCGCGATGCCGCGCAGGTAGAAGATCGCCGGCGCGAGCGGCGGCGTGAGATAGCTCGTCTGGATGACGATGAGGAAGAGGATGCAGAACCACACCGGGTTGAAGCCCGCCGCCTTTACCAGCGGCATGAAGATCGGGATGAAGATGAGCAGGATGGAGATCCAGTCGAGCACGAACCCGGCGAAGAACACCATGCCGAGGAGCAGCGCGAGCAACGCCCAGGAGTGCAGATCGAAGTAGCTCACCGCCTGGTTGGTGAGGCCGATACCCCCCGCGGCGAAGAACACGCCGGTGAAGATCGTGCCGCCCAGCAGGATCGCCATGATCATCGACGTGATGCGTAGCGTCTTCAGCACGGACTCCGAGAGCATGCCGAGGCTGAACCTGCGGTAGAAGAAGGTGAGCAGGAACGCGCCGGCCGCGCCCAGCGCCGCGGCTTCGGTGGGAGCCGCCCAGCCCAGCATGATCGAGCCCAGCACGGCGAAGATCATGAAGACCGGCGGCAGGAGCGCGTGCGCGGTGACCGCGAGCCGCCGCGAGAGCGGCGGATCGTCGGGCGACGGCGGCACGCGCGGGCCGAACGACGGCTGGATCACGCACAGCGTGAAGATGTAGATGAGATAGAGCCCCGCCATGATGAGGCCGGGAAAGATCATGCCCACGAGCAGGTCGCCGACCGAGACATCGGCCACCGGGCCGAGCACCACCACGACCACCGAAGGCGGGATGATGGTGCCCAGCGACCCGCCCGCGCAGATCGTGCCGCAGATGAGCGGCTTGTTGTAGGCGTACTTCAGCATCGCCGGAATGGCGAGCATGCCGACCACGGTCTCCGTGGCGCCGATCACACCGGTCGAGGCGGCGAAGAGCACGCACATGATCACCGTGCCCAGCGCGAGCCCCCCGGGCAGCCGGCGCGTCCACAGGTGCACCGCCTCGAAGAGCTCCTCGGCGATCCCCGAGCGCTCGAGCATCGTTCCCATGAAGACGAAGAGCGGCACCGCGGCGAGCACCGAGTTGGAGGCGATGTCCTCCACCTTGTCCATGAACTGGAAAATCACCGCGTCCTGGAAGACGAGGTAGCCGAAGACGAGCGCCGTGCCCGCGAGCGCGAAGGCGACATGCACGCCCAGGAACACGAGCACGAACATCGCCAGCAGCATGAAAAGCGGCAGGTACTCGCTCACCGGGGTTTTCGAAACACTTCATAGCATCTGAGGAGTTCAGCGATCGCCTGGAGAAACAACAGCGCGAAGGCCGCGCACATCACCAGGCGGAAGGGCCAGATCACGGGGTTGAAGGCGGACATGCCGCTGCGCTCCTGGCTCTCGTAGGCCTTCCCGACCTTGTGCCAGAAGCCCACGGCGAGCCAGCCGGCGAGCGGCAGGACGAGCACCAGATAGGTCAAGGCGTCGATGAGCGCGCGCTTCCTCGGCGAGACCTGCGCGTAGAGGAAATCCACCCGCACGTGCTCGCGCTCGCGCAGCGTGTAGGCGAGCCCGATGAGGAAGTGCGTTCCCATGGCCATGTAGCCCACCTCGTAGGCCCACAGCGTGGGCGCGCCCAGCACGTAGCGCGAGAAGACCTCGTAGCAGCTCGCCACGATCAGCGGGATCACCAGCCAGGCGACGATCGCCCCGGCGGTCCCGCTGACGCGGTCGAGGAAGCGGATCAGACCGGCTTCACCTTGACGTTGCGATAGCGTGGCGCCTCGGCCCAGAGCTTCTCGAACCCGCGCTGGCTGTCGAGCACCTTGCCGAACCAGGCGTTGCCGGCGCGCGTCTTGTCCGCCCAGCGCGCGCCCTGCTCGCGCGCCGCGTACTGCACCTCGGTGTCGAGCTCGACGATCTCGTTGCCGTTCTTGCGGAAGAAGTCGAGCGCCTTGGCGTCCTCCTGGCCGATGCGGGTGAAGGTCTCGAAGGTGACGAGCTTCGCGGTAAGCTCGATCAGCTTCCGGTCGTCGGCGGAGAGCTTGCCCCACACGTCCTTGTTGATGCACAGCTCGAAGGGCGCCGTGGGCTGGTGCACGCCGGGGATGATGAGGTACTTGGCGACCTTCCAGAATCCCGGCGAGATGTTCTCCCACAGCGTGCCCCACTCGGTCGCGTCGATCACGCCGCGCTCGAGCGCGGGATAGATCTCGCCGCCGGGCGTGGTCACGGGCGCTGCGCCGAGCTCCTTGGACATCTCGATCCACGCGCCCGCGGTGCGCAGCTTCAGGCCCTTCAGGTCCGCCATGGTCTTCACCGGCTTCCTCGAGTGCAGGAAGACCTCGGCGGTGCGGATGAACAGCGGAATGGACATCACGCCGGCCTTCTCGTCGCGGTATTGCTTCTGCATCTCCGCGCCGCCCGCCTCGTAGAGCCAGTGCAGCATGTACTCGGAGTTGAAGCTGCCGGCGTAGCCGCCGAAGAGCACCGTCGTGGGGTCGGCGCCCCAGTCGTAGCCCATCCAGGTGTGGCCCATCTCCGCGACGCCGTTCTTCACCGTCTCGGAGACCTTGAGCGCGTTGCCCAGCGCGCCTCCGGGGAACACCTGGATCTTCATGCGGCCGCCGGAGAAGAACGCCAGGCGCTCGGCGAAGGCCTTGGCACCGATGTCCATGAGCGGCCCGCCCGGCCATGCGGTGGTCATCTTCCAGCTGTAGGACGGGCCCTTGGTCTGCGCTACGGCCGGCAGCGCCGCCAGGGTTGCGGCGGCGCCGGCGCCGGCTTTCAGGAAATCACGCTTCTTCATGGTCTCTCCTCCTCAGGAGTTTGCGGTGACAGGTCCATCGATGGTGACAGGTGCGTCGGGACGGCGGAACTTCTCGATCTGCGGCTTCAGCTCGGGCTTGACGTGGTCCTCGTTGTAGCCGTTGAAGATGTGCCCAAGCAGGCCGCGCTTCAGGTCGCTCGTGCCCATGAACCAGTCGGCGATCGGGAACGTGAGGTTCATGTTCACGTTCATCATGATCCCGTAGTTGTGGTGCGCGGTGTGGTGGCGCCGGATGGTATTGACGAACGGCACGTTGCGCACAAACCAGTTGTCGCGCACGTGGCAGCAGTAGTGGAAGGTCTCGTAGATGAGGTACTGCCCGATGATCGTCACCATCAGGATGTAGCCGGCGTTGGGGTTCACCGCCCAGCCGAGCGCGAGCGCGAACGGCGTGCCCATCGCCATGAAGGTGAAGAGCGCGCGCCAGGGGAAGAAGATGATGCGCCACTCGCGCGTGGAGTCGACGGTCATCTCGTTGTCGGTGAAGTACTGGTGGTGCTGGCGGGTGTGCCGGTCGTAGATCGCGCGCAGCGCCCAGACGTCCACCAGGCGGTGCATCACGTACTTGTGGATCCACCACTCGAAGAGATTCGAGAAGAAGAACACCGGAACCACGAGCAACCACTCCCAGGTGGCGTTCTCCATGCGGCTCACGCACCAGGCGATGACGCCCAGGCCGACCGCGTAGATCACGCCGATGTGCAGGGGCCCGGAGTAGAGGGGATGGATCTGCGCCTGGTACTGCTCGCGGAACTTGCGCTGGCGCTCGGTGATGGAATGGCGCTCGACTAGCTCAGCCATGGGATGGCCTCCTTCGCTGACACACGACTGATATGTTAGACGTCCACGGTGGCGCGCGTAAAGCTCTGGATGTTGTCGAGCAGCCGGTCGAGCGCCTGCCCCGCCCCCTTCTCGTCGCACTCGGCGATCGCCCGGGCGATGTCGGCGTGGAGCTTGGCCGTCTCCGGCATGTCGGCGGCCTGCTTGTAGTGGTGGAACCAGAAGCGGCGCGAGAGCGAGTTCATGAGGCCCATGGCGCCGGCGGCGAACTCGTTCTTCACCGCCGCGAGGCACAGCTCGTTGAACTCGCGGTCGATCCTCATGAAGGTCTTGTCGTCGCCGGTGCGCCCGGCCTTCTCGAAAGCCCGCGCGAGCTCGGCGAAGCGCGCGCGCTCCGCCTCAATGGCGCGCCGCGCCGCGCCGCGCGCGACCAGACGCTCGAGCTCGCGGCGCACCTCCAGCAGCCTAAGCTGCGCCGCGACGTCGATCGCCGACACCACCACCCCGCGCCTCGGCAGGATGGTGACCAGCCGCTCGCGCGCAAGCCGCTGCAGCGCCTCGCGGATCGGCGTGCGCCCGATCTTCAGGCGCTCGGCGAGCCTCTGCTCGGAAACCGCCTCGCCCGGCGCGAGCTGGAGCGTGACGATCAGCTCCTCGATCTCGGTGTAGGCCCGGTCGGTGAGACTTTCAGTGCTGTTTGCGCTTCTCGACGAGCGAGAGGAAGCGGTCGTACTCCTTCTCGTCGACGGCATAGCTGTGGTCCTCGTCGGGAAACTTTCCGCCCTTCACTTCGGCGACGTACTGCTTCAGGCCGTTCACCGCCACCTCGGTAAGGTTCGCGAAGCGCTTGGTGAACTTGGGCTTGAAATCGGTGAACACGCCTAGCAGATCGTAGGAAAGCAGGATCTGCCCGTCGGTGCCGGCGCCCGCGCCGATGCCGATGGTCGGGATCTCGAGTTGCTCGGAGATCACCTTGGCGATCTTCCAGGGCACCGCCTCGAATTCGAGCATGAAGCAGCCCGCGTCCTGGATGGCAAGCGCGTCCTCGAGGATCTTCATCGCCGACTCCGCGGTGCGGCCCTGGATGCGGAAGCCGCCGAACATGGCGACCGTGTGCGGCGTGAGGCCGATGTGCGAGGCGGTGGGAATGCCCGCGTCGACCAGCGCCTTCAGGATGTGCGCCTGCGATTTACCGCCCTGCGGCTTCACCGCGTCGCAGCCCGCTTCCTGCATGAAGCGCGTGGCGTTCACCAATGCGCGGTCCACCGTGTTGTAGCTCTGGTAGGGCATGCAGCCCAGCACGAAGGTGTTCGCCGCGCCGCGGCGCACCGCCTGCGAGTGCAGCACCATCATGTCCATCGTCGCGGGAATGGTGTTCGGGTGCCCGTGGCAGGTCATCGCGAGCGAGTCGCCGACCACGCATACGTCCACGCCGGCCGCCTCCGCCCACTTCGCCGAGGTATAGTCGAGCACCGACGTGTAGACCATCTTCTCGCCGGTCCTCTTCGAATCGCGGATCTCGGTGATGGTTCGCTTCTTGCGCTCGGTCATGGCCTCGTCCGGCTTAATATTCGACTGACATATTACAAGAGAGGGCTCCCCGCATGCCCAAGGGCTACTGGATTTCCTGCTACCGCTCGATCAAGAACCCCGAGAAGCTCGCCGCCTACGCCAAGCTCGCCGCGCCCGCGATCCAGGGCGCGGGCGGTCGCTTCCTCGTGCGCGGCCCGGCCGACAAGGCCTACGAGCAGGGTCTCAAGGAGCGCACCGTGGTGGTCGAGTTCGAGAGCCTCGCCAAGGCGCACGCAGTGCACGACGGCCCGGCCTACCAGGAAGCCCTTCGCGCCCTCGGCGACGGCGTCGAGCGCGACTTCCGCATCTGCGAGGGGACCTGAAGCCGTGGCCGTCCTGCGAATCGCCAAGATGGGCAACCCCGTCCTGCTCAAGAAGGCCGAGCCGGTCGTCGATCCCACCGCGCCGGAGATCCGCCAGCTCGCCGCCGACATGCAGGAGACGCTGGAAGACATCGGCGCGAGCGGCCTCGCCGCACCGCAGGTGTTCGTCTCGAAGCGGGTGGTGGTCTACCGCATGATCGCCGCGCGCATCCCGCCGGGCTCGGGCATCCCGCCGCGGCCGTGGACCGTGATGGTGAACCCGGTGATCACGCCGAAGGCCGAGGGGAAGACGCCGGTGTGGGAGCGCTGCCTGTCGATTCCGGGATTGCACGGCAAGGTTCCCCGCTTCATGCAGATCCATATCTCCTATCAGGATCTGGAGGGCCAGACCCACTCGTACGACGCCCACTCCTCCTGGGCAGCGCTGCTGCAGCACGAGTGCGACCACCTGGACGGCATCGTTTACCCGATGCGGATGACCGACCTGTCGCTCCTTGCGTACAACGAGGAGCCCGGGCCGCTCGCGCGCGAGGTGCACGCGAACCCGAAGGGGATCGATCCGCTCTTCATCGACCTCGTGGAACGCTGGCCGGGCCGCGAGAGGTGGTTCGGAACGTAGCAGCGCGGCGACGCACGCACGCTGCTTGCTCGTCGCGGAGCAGGCGTCATGGACGTGTGTGCTCCACTTCTCATTACGGCGATGCTCGCCTGCGGCGGCGATGAAGCCGCCGAGCGCCTGCGCCTGGACCCGCCCGGCGAGCCGTTCCTCTCGGAGAAGGGGCTGCGGCTGCCGCTCGGCGATTCGACTTTCGTGCTGATCGAGGCGGCGCTGGTGGAATGGCGGGCGAATCCGGCCCTGCCAGAGACGGCGCGCTACGCCTTGCGCGCCGGGATCGGGGTCAGGCTGGAGTTCTAGCGCCGTCGCCGGAGGGCGTCGGGATTCACGACGTTGATCGGCTTGCCGGCGGCGTAGGCGACGATCTGGTCGAAGATGTCGGCGAACTGGATCTCGTACTCCTCGCGCGTCACGTAGCCAAGGTGCGGGGTGCAAATCACGTTCTCCATGGCGAGCAGCGGGTGCTTGCCACCCACGACCGGCTCTTCCTCGTAGACGTCCACCGCCGCCTTGCCCGGTCGCCCGGCCCGCAGCGCTTCAACGAGCGCGCCGGGAGCGACCAGTCCCGCGCGGCTCGTGTTCACGAAGAGCGCCGTGGGCTTCATGCGCGCGAGGTCCGCCGCCGTGACGATGCTGCGCGTCGCATCCACGAGCCGCATGTGCAGCGTGACGACGTCGGCCTCCTCGAAGAACGCTTCCTTGCTCGCCGCCGGCGTGTGGCCGTCGGCGGCCGCCTTGCGCCGCGCGGGCTCGCGCGCCCACACCAGCACCTTCATGCCGAAGGCGCGGCCGAAGCCCGCCACCACCTCGCCGATCCGGCCGTAGCCGAACACGCCCAGCGTCTTGCCCCGCAGCGTGGTGCCGACGCCGATCTGCCACTTCCCGGCCTTCAGCGCGTTTGCCTGCTGCGGGATCTCGCGCACCGAGGCGAGAATGAGCGCCCAGGTCATCTCCGCGGTCGAGTACGAGGGCGTGCCGGGATGCATGCTCGAGCACACCACGACGCCCAGGCGCGTGCACGCCTCGATGTCGATATGCGGCCAGACGCTCCTCTGGCTGATGAGCCGTAGCTTCGGCAGCCGCTCGAGGAGCGGCGCGCGGATCTTCGTGCGCTCCCGGATAAGCACGATCGCTTCGGCGTCCGCCATGCGCGCGGCGAGCGCGCCGGTGTCCTGCACGTGGTCGTTCCACACGCGCACCTCGTGGCCGTCCAGCCTGCGGAAGCACGCGAGCGTGCGCAGCGTGTCGTGGTAGTCGTCGAGGATCGCGATCTTCATGCGGCCAGTTTAGAATTTTCCGCTGCAGTTTAGAATTTCTCAGCGAACAGGAGGAGAGAATATGGCAAACCTGACCGGCGGCTGCCTGTGCGGCGCCATCCAGTACGAGCTCACCCAACCCGTCACCGAGCTGCGCGCCTGCCATTGCCTCGACTGCCAGAAGGCCTCGGGCGCGGGCGGGAGCGTGAACGCGGTGCTGCCGAGCGCCTCGTTCAAGATCACCAAGGGCACGCCTAGGCGCTTCGACGCCAAGGCGGCGAGCGGCCGGACACTGTACCGCTTCTTCTGCGGCGACTGCGGCTCGCCGATCTACAGCCAGCGCCAGACCACCCCCGAGACGGTGGTGGTGCGCGCCGGCACGATCGACAACGCCGGCGACATGAAGCTTACTGCGCACATCTGGACCGCCCGCGCGCGGCCCTGGTCGCACATCGACCCGGCCGCGACGAAGCACCCCGGCCAGCCAGGATAGGGAAGGACCGAAATCGTCGCCCCCGCGGAGGCGGGGGCCTCGTTTTGCTTTCTGCCAGAAGCAACATGGGTCCCCGCCTACGCGGGGACACGGATCGCGGGTCTTGGAGTTTCCTAAGCCGGCACCGCCCCCGGCACTGGCGCCGGCCGCTGCGGCGGGCGCTCGTCCATCAGCCACTGCAAGGTGAAGGCAGCCAGGCCGATCGCTATCAGCGCGCCCCAGGCGAAGTCGTAGCTGCCGCTCCAGTCGAAGACGACGCCGCCCATCCAGGCGCCCATGAACGAGCCAACCTGGTGGCTGAAGAAAACGATGCCGTAGAGTGTGTTGAAGTGGGTGAGGCCGAAGACGCGCCCGATGATGCCGGAGACGAGCGGCGCGACGCCCAGCCACAGGAAGCCCATCGCCGAGGCGAAGACGAGCGTTGAGGCGGCGCTCACCGGCGCGAGGAGGAAGAGCACGATGAAAAGGGTGCGCAGCAGATAGATCATCGCGAGCAGGTGCTTCTGGCTGTAGCGCGCGCCGAGCAGCCCGAAGCAGTAGGTGCCGATGGCGTTGAAGAGCCCGATCAGCCCGAGCGCGGTCGCGCCCACGCCCGGCGCAACGCCGCAGAGCTGCAGGTACTTCGGCAGGTGCGTGGTGAGGAAGACGAGCTGGAAGCCGCAGGCGAAGAACGCGATCGTCATGAACAGGTAGCCGCGGTGCGAGGTGGCTTCGACGAGCGCGTCGCCGAGGCCCTGGGGTTTTTCATGAGAACTCGATACGCTCGCTTCCCGGATGGGCAGTGCCAGAACCGCCATCGAAGAGGCGAGCAGGGCGAAGCCGAAGAGCGCCCCTTGCCAGCCGAGCGAATCGATGAGCGCCTGGCCGGTCGGGGCGAGCACGAAGGTGCCGAGCGACCCGGCGGCGGCGACGATGCCGACGGTCTGGCTGCGCCGCTCTGGCGGCGTAGCCCGGGTGACGGTGCCGATGAGGACACCGAAGGCGCATCCCGAGGTGCCCACGCCGATGAGCAAGCCGCCGAGCTCGAGCCCGGCGGGCACCGCGCGCGGATACGCCATGAGCACGAGGCCGCAGGCATAGAGGAGTGCGCAGACGATCAGCACCGGTCTCGCGCCGTGACGGTCGGCGATCGCACCGACGAAGGGCTGCACCGCGCCGAGCACGATATTCTGCAGCGCGATGGCGAGGCCGAAGGTCGCCGCGGAGATGCCGACGTCCGCCGCCATCGGGCCCATGAAGAGGCCGAGGCTCTGGCGCATCCCCATGCAGATGGAGATGATCAGGCCGCTCAGCACGATGAGCAGCACCATTCTGGGATTTGCACCGGGCATGGCGGTATTTTGGAATGCGGAACGGCGCGGGTCCCGGGCGTTTCGCAGTTAGGATTTCATATCCGGGAAAGGAACACTTTGATGGCAGAGCCGCAGTTGGTCGATCCGCACGACCCCGTGATGACCGGGGAAAATTCCTTCATCCGCCTGTCGGACGACGGCGGCAAGACGATCACACAGCGCGTGAGCCACTGGCGCGTGCTGTGGTGCCCGGCGGGGCAAGGGCACGCGCTCTTCATCGAGTCGAGCCTGACCGGCAAGGGCCCGCGCGTCTACTCCGACAACCCGGGCGTCGCGCGATATCTCCAGCGCACGATCGAAGTCCTTCTGCACAAGCCCTTCGCCGACGAGTCGCTGCCGGTCGTCGAGGCGAAGTTCTCGCGCTCGGGCAACTCGCTCAGCACGTGCGAGGAGCGCGTGTTGTCGCGCAAGGACGACATCGTCCTCGCGTGGTGGGACCTGATGGCGCCCTTCGTGCTCACCATGCCGCCGGGCGCGATGGGGCGCCCGCTCGGCGTGTACAGCACTTTCTTGCCGGCGAAGAGCGCGCAACTCGCGGTGAACGGCGAAGCGGCTCCCGGGAAGGTGTTTCCCCAGGAGCGCTCCGGCCGTGCCTCGTCGAGCTGCTGCCTCGCCTGGTCCGAGACCTGGACCAGGCCGAGGTAAGTCGGGCGCCTACTTGGTTGTGCCGCGCGAGGTGCTTCCGCTGCCCGCGCCGCCCGGCGAGGCGGGCGCGCCCGGCGTCGTCCGCTTGGTGCGGTCGGGGTCGGCGGTGCTGCCGGCGCCGGTCTGGCCGGCGTTGTCGCATGCGGCGAGCAGCCCGCCGGTGAACGCGAGGGCGAGGATGGTGGCTAGGGTGCGCTTCATGTGCTGCCTCCTTTCTCTGAGCCCTCCGCCAATGCAAGGACCATGCCCTCCATGAAGATCACCTCGATCGACACCTGTGTTCTCACCGTCCCGACGTCGAAGCAGATGGCGCTCGAGTTTCCGCACCACCGGCTCGTGGTCGCGGAGATCCGCACCGACCAGGGACTGACCGGCCTGGGCTACAGCCTGGTCTTCGGCGGCGGCGGCGCCGCGTCCGTTCTCGCCTATCTCGACGATCGCCTCAAGCCGCTCCTCCTCGGCGAGGACGCGCTCGCGGTCGAGCGCCTGTGGGACAAGATGTACCGCGGGGACCGCGGGGTCCGTCGCGTCGGCGTCGCCGGCATGGCGCTCTCCGCGCTCGACATCGGCCTGTGGGACCTCGTGGGCAAGGCGGCGGGTCTGCCGCTCTACCGGCTTTGGGGCGGCGCCGCGAGCCGCGTCGCCTGCTACGGCTCCGGCGGCTGGGGCAAGTACGCCGAGAAGGACCTGGTCGCGGAAGCCGAGCGCTACGCCGGCATGGGCTGCCGCTACTACAAGATGAAGGTGCACGACCCGGATCCCGCGGTGAACGCGAGGCGCGTCGCGGCGGTGCGCAAGGCGCTCGGCCCCGGCATGCGCATGATGGTCGACGTGAACCAGAAGCTCGACCTCGCGGGCAACGTCGCGCAGGCGCGGCTGCTCGAGGAGTTCGACCTGGTCTGGTACGAGGAACCCGTGCTCGCCGACGACGTCAATCTATGTTCTCTGGTTGCAGAAAAAATCAACATCCCGGTGGCGACCGGCGAGAATCATTACACCCGCTACGAGTTCCGGGACCTGATCGACAAGAAGGCGGCGCGCTACCTCATGCCCGACGTTTGCCGCGCCAACGGCTTCAGCGAGACGCTGAAGATCGCGCACCTCGCTGCGGCGCACGGCGTGGCGGTCTCACCGCACGTCGTCTACGAGATCTCCATCCAGGTCGCCGCCGCGATCTCCAACAGCTTCCTGGTCGAGCTGATGGACTGGATGCCCGGTGACCTTTTCGAGGACATTCCCGCGTGCCGCGATGGAACCATCGCCCTGCCCGAGCGCCCGGGGCACGGCATAGTCCTCCACCGGCGGGCTCTGGAGCGGTACCGCGGCTAGCTTGCGGGCGGGCAGCACGCTTGCGACGAGCGCCAGCGCCAGTGCTTTCGACAGCGTAAGCCTCATGCAAGCGATCAAGCAGCTATCATTCCTGTTCCCTCCCTCCATTGGACGCAAGGAAATGTTGACCTTGATTCCCCGCGCCGGGCTCGCCTTCCTCTTCGCGCTTTACTGCGCCCTCGCCGCGGCGCAGGCGCAGACGGCGCCCTCCACCTACAAGCCGAAGGTCGGCCAGAAGGGCAAGGACGTCGTGTGGGTGCCCAGCCCGGACGATCTGGTCGAGAAGATGCTCGACATGGCGGAGGTCACCTCGCGCGACTTCGTGATGGACCTGGGCTCGGGCGACGGGCGCACCGTGATCGCCGCCGCCAAGCGGGGCGCGAAGGCGCTCGGCATCGAGTACAACCCCGACATGGTGCAGCTCGCGCGCGAGAACGCAAAGAAGGCGGGCGTGGGTAATGCCGAGTTCCGCAAGGCGGATCTGTTCGAGACCGACCTCTCGCAGGCTACGGTGATCACCATGTTCCTGCTTCCCGAGATCAACCTGAAGCTGCGGCCGCGCATCCTGGACCTCAAGCCGGGCACGCGCGTCGTGTCGAACACCTTCGACATGGGCGACTGGAAGCCCGACGAGGTATCCGATCCGATCCCCGGATGCGAGGGCTCCTGGTGCACGGCGCTCCTCTGGATCGTGCCGGCGAAGGTCGGGGGCCGGTGGAAGACGCCGCAAGGCGATGTGACGCTGCGGCAGGAATACCAGATGCTCACCGGCAGGCTGCGCGCCGACGGCAAGGCCTACGCGCTGAACGGCAAGGTCGTGGGCGAGGAGGCGCGCTTCGCCGCGGGCGGCAGGGAGTACCGCGGCAGGCTGGTCGACGGCAGGCTGGAGCTGAAATGAGCGCCATGGGCCGCCTAGCGAGAGCCTCGCTCGTTCTCGTCCTCGCCGCATCGGGCGCGTGCGCGACCGACTATGAGCCCCAGGTTGGCCAGGCCGGCAAGGACGTCGTCTGGGTCCCCACGCCGCAGGCCTTGGTCGACACGATGCTCGACATGGCCGGCGTCACGCCCGCCGACACCGTGATCGACCTCGGCTCGGGCGACGGGCGCACCGTGATCACGGCCGCCAAGCGCGGCGCGCGCGCGATCGGCATCGAGTACAACCGGCAGATGGTCGACCACGCGAGGCGCGCCGCCGAGCGCGAGGGCGTCTCGGGGCGCGCGCAGTTCGTGCACGGCGACGTCTTCGAGACGAACTTCTCGCACGCGACCGTGCTCACGCTTTTCCTCCTGCCGCAGCTCAACCTGAAACTGCGCCCGCAGATCCTCGCCATGAAGCCCGGCACGCGCGTGGTGTCGAACAGTTTCACCATGGGCGACTGGCAGCCTGACGATTCGACCGAGGGCCGCGACATCCCGGGCTGCGACGGATGGTGCACCGCTCTCATGTGGATCGTGCCAGCGAAGGTCGAAGGCACCTGGCAGACGCCGCACGGCGAGGTCCTCCTGCGCCAGGAATACCAGAAGCTCTCCGGTGTCGTCAGCACCGACGGCCGCCTCGTGCCGCTCGAGGGCCAGGTGCGCGGCGAGGAAATCTCGTTCACCGCCGGCAAGCGCGAGTACCGCGGGCGCCTTAGGGACGGCAAGCTCGAGCTTCGCTGAGAGATCGGGGTCAGACCCCGATCTCTTTTCCTAGAACACCACGACGCTGCGGATCGACTCCCCGCGCCGCATCAGGTCGAACGCGTCGTTGATGCGCTCGAGCGGCATGGTGTGGGTGATGAGGTCGTCGATGTTGATCTTGCCTTCCATGTACCAGTCGACGATGCGCGGCACGTCGCTACGCCCCCTGGCGCCGCCGAAGGCGGTGCCTTTCCACACGCGCCCGGTGACGAGCTGGAAGGGGCGCGTGCGGATCTCCTGTCCGGCGCCGGCGACGCCGATGATCACCGAGACGCCCCAGCCGCGGTGGCAGCACTCGAGCGCCTGGCGCATCACCTCGACGTTGCCGATGCACTCGAAGCTGAAGTCGGCGCCCCCGCCGGTCAGATCGACAAGGAAGGGAACGAGATCCGTCTTGACGTCCTTCGGATTTACGAAGTGCGTCAGGCCGAACTTGCGCGCCAACGCCTCCCGCTTCGGGTTGAGGTCCACACCGACGATCATGTTTGCGCCCACCATGCGCGCGCCCTGCACCACGTTGAGCCCGATGCCGCCCAGGCCGAACACCACCACGTTGGCGCCGGGCTCGACCTTCGCGGTATTGATCACCGCGCCGATGCCGGTTGTCACGCCACAGCCGATGTAGCAGACCTTGTCGAAGGGCGCATCGTCGCGGATCTTCGCCACCGCAATCTCGGGCAGCACGGTGAAGCTCGCGAAAGTCGAGCAGCCCATGTAGTGGTGGATTTTCTGGTTTCCTGAAGAAAATCTGCTGGTTCCGTCGGGCATGACCCCCTTTCCCTGCGTGGCCCGTATCGCGGTGCAGAGGTTGGTCTTGCGCGAGAGGCAGGACTTGCACTGCCGGCACTCGGGCGTATAGAGCGGAATGACGTGGTCGCCCTTCTTCACCGAGCCCACGCCGGGACCGACCTCGACCACAACGCCGGCGCCCTCATGCCCAAGGATTGCCGGGAAGAGTCCCTCGGGATCGGCCCCGGAGAGCGTGAACTCGTCGGTGTGGCACACGCCCGTGGCCTTCACCTCGACCAGCACCTCGCCCGCCTTCGGGCCATCCAGCCGCACCTTCTCGATCGTGAGCGGCGCGCCCGCCTTGTGCGCTACCGCAGCGCGAACCTCCATCGTTTCCTCCCGCGTTGTGAGCCCCGACGCCATGATTATTACAATGGAGCCCAGCGATGCCGAAACGACTGTCGCAGGAAGCGCTCGATTCCTACCGCCGCGAGGGCTTCTGCTTTCCGCTGACCGCCTTCCCGCCGGAAGAGGCGGCGCGCCTTCGCCGGCGCCTGGAGGCGCACGAGTCCGCCGCCGGAAAGCCGCTGCAGGGAAGGTGGCGGGTCAAGACGCACCTGCTTTTCACCTGGGCGTGCGAGATCGTCAGCCACCCCGCCATCGTCGACGCGGTGGAAGACGTCATCGGTCCCGACATCCTGTGCTGGGGAAGCAATTTCTTCCTCAAGGAGCCCGGCAGCCCGGGGTTCGTCTCGTGGCACCAGGATGCGGCGTACTGGGGCCTCGAGCCCCACGACGTCGTCACGGCGTGGGTGGCCCTCTCCGAAAGCAGCGTCGAGAGCGGTTGCATGAGGGTGATCCCGGGAACGCACGAAGGGGCGCTGATCAGCCACGTCGACACCTTCCATAAGGACAACCTTCTGACGCGCGGGCAGGAGATCGCCGTCGAGGTCGACGAGTCGAAAGCCGTGGACGTGATGCTCCAGCCCGGCGAGATGTCGCTGCATCACATCAAGCTCGTCCATGGCTCGGCCGCCAATCGGTCGCGCGACCGGCGCATCGGCTTCGCCATCCGCTACATCCCGACCTACGTGCGACAGACCAAGGGCCGCGACTCCGCGATGCTGATACGCGGCGCCGACCGGTATGGCCACTTCGATCTCGAGCGCCGGCCGCAGTCGGACCTCGACGCCGCGGCGCGCGCCGCACACGCCGACGCCATCGAGCGCAAGGTGAACGTGTTCCTGGAGGGAGCCGCCCTCAAGGAGTTGCGCGCCTGAGCTAGGATCTCAGGACCTTGCCCGCCGAAGCTCCGGTCAGATCCCCCTTTTCCCAGGTCACCTCGCCGTTGACGAGCGTCACCTCGACGCCGCGGGAGCGCATCACCATGCGCTTGCCGCCGCCCGGGAGGTCGCGGATGCGCTCCGGGGGCCCGCCCGAGCCGATCGTCGCGGCATCGAAGATGACGATGTCCGCGGCCATGGCTTTCTCGAGGGTTCCCCGATCCCTGATTCCGAAGAAGCGAGCCGGGTCCGAAGTCATGCGCCGCACCGCCTCCTCGATCGACAGGGCGTTCCTTTCCCTCACCCAGGTCCCGAGCACGTAGGTCGGGTAGCCCGCGTCGCAGAGCATGTCGAGATGCGCGCCGCCGTCGCCCAGCCCAAGCAGGATGTCTCGGTTGTTCAGTAGCTCCGCCATGCGGTCCGCGCGCGTGTTGAAGGACTGCATGGTCAGCTCGGTTTCAAGATCATCCAACAAGACAATATCCAGCATGGCGTCGACGCCATCCTTCCCCTGCTCCCGCGCGATGTCCGCGATGCTGCGACCTTCCAAAGACTTGAGCTTTTCGTTGTGGACCTCGTGAACCGTGATGCGTTCCCAGTTGCCGAACGAAGCCGGGCGTTTGAGATCGTCGCGAAAGGCGTTCCTGAAGGCGACATCGCCGTAGACGGCGGCCTGGGCAGCTTTCGACTTGTCCTCGAACACGCGCTTCCAGGAAGGGAAGGCAGCGAAGGAGAACGGGTTGCGCATGTTGATCTCGCGCGTGAGCGGCAGCGGCGAAGTCTGCGGCCGCGCGCCCTTCGCGATCATCGGCGCGGCCTTCCTGAGCGAGGTGCGTACCGCTTCCGAGATGTCGTCGCGGTCGAACATGGCGATGAAGGTCACCGGGCGGCGGCTTTCCTCGAGCATGAAATCGAGGAGCTCGAGCTCCGGGTCGTCCATCACGCCGAGCTGGCGCGTCATGGCGAACTCGATCGCACCCTTGCCCCGCTCGCGCAGCGCGTTGCAGTACGCCCTCAGCTCTTCGCGGCTCGCGTTGCGGCAGGCGAGCGGCCGACCCTGGTAGCCGAGGTGCTGGTTGAGGAGCGTGCTCGAGAAGCCGAAGGCCCCCGCGTCGATGGCCTTTCCAAGAATGGCCTTCAGTTCTTGGATCTCGTTCGGGTCGGCGGCCCGCTCCATCGACGCTTCGCCCATCACGTAGTGCCGCAGCGGCGTGAGCGGCACGAGGAAGGCGAGGTTGAGCGCGGGCTTGCGCCGCGCCGCGGCGTCCATGTACTCGGGAAAGCTCTCCCAGTCCCAGGTGATGCCGGCGTCGAGCACCTCAAAGGGGATCGCCTCGACGTTCACGAGGTCGCGCATCGCGATCTCCCGCGCCAGCGGCCGGCAGGGCGCGATGCCCACGCCACAGTTGCCCATCACGACCGTAGTCACGCCGTGCCAGCTCGAGGGCGTGAGCGCACGGTCCCAGCAAATCTGCGCGTCGTAGTGTGTGTGCGGGTCGATGAATCCAGGCGCGACGACCCGCCCCTCGGCGTCGATGCTCTTTGTGGCCTGGTCGGAAACTCTTTCTCCAAGGGCAACGATCTTTCCGCCGGCGATGCCCACATCGGCCCTGCGGGCAGGCGCACCGGTGCCGTCGATGACGGTGCCGTTGCGGATGACGATGTCCAGCATCTATTCGGGGTCTGACCCCGATCTCCAGCGCCGGTCGAAGGCGGCGACTTCTTCGAAGCCCATGAGGGCGCTGAACTTCTGGAAGTCGTAGAGCGGCACGGACAGTTGCTTGCTCGAGCCCCTGGCCTTGAGCTCGCCGTAGGCGCGCTCGAGTGCGCCGCCGGCGGCGAGGAAGCCCAGGCCCGGGAAGATGGCGATGCGGTAGCCAAGCTCCTGCAGCGTGTGCGCATCGAGAAGCGGCGTGCGACCGCCCTCGACCATGTTGGCGAGGAGCGGCACGCCGCGGAAGCGCTCGCCGATCGCTCGCATTTCCTCCACCGATTCGGGGGACTCGACGAAGAGCACGTCGGCACCCGCCTCGAGATAGCGCTCGGCGCGGCGCAGCGCCTCGTCCAACCCGAGCGTGGTGCGCGCGTCGGTGCGCGCCACCACGAGGAAGTCCGGATCCGAGCGGCTCTCGACTGCGACCCTCACCTTCTGCGCCATCTCGGCGGCGTCGATGACGCGCCGGCCGAGCATGTGGCCGCACTTCTTCGGGAACTCCTGGTCCTCGAGCTGGATGCCGCCGGCGCCCGCCGCCTCGTAGCCCTGCACGGTGTGGCGCACGTTGAGCAGGCCACCGTAGCCGGTGTCGGCGTCGGCGATGAGCGGCGTGCGGGTGAGCTTCGCCATTTGCGCGATGCGCCCGACCATGTCGCTGTAGGTCGCGAGCCCCGCGTCGGGCAGGCCGAGGTGCGAGGCGCTGACCCCGTAGCCGGTGACGTACAGGCACTCGAAGCCCATGCGGTCGGCGATCTTCGCCGAGATCATGTCGAACACGCCCGGCGCGACGACCAAGGAGCGATTCGGCTCTTTCTCCCTCATGCGGCGCGCGAAGGCCGCGCGCTTTTCCCGGCTCATGGCTGCGGATGATACGACGCGGCCGCAAGGCGCGAGACGTGCACGAGGTCGGCGGGCTTGGTGAGGTGCTCGTCGAACCCGGCCTCGCGCGTGCGCTCGACGTCGGATTCCTGCCCCATGCCGGTGAGCGCGACGAGCCGCGCCTCGCGCCCCCAGGGCGTAAGGCGCAGACGCCGCGCCACCTCGGCGCCGTCCATGCGCGGCATGTTGAGATCGATGAAGGCCACCTCCGGATGCAGCACCTCGGCGATGCGCAGCGCCGCCTCGCCGTCCACCGCGCTTTCCACCCGGTGTCCCTCGGTTCTCAGGTACTCGGCCAGCGTTTGCGCCGCGTCGACGTTGTCGTCCACGACGAGCACGCGCCGGCGCGCAGCCGGGGCTTCCGGCTCGGGGGCCGCGGGCGCCTCCCCGGGCGCAGGCGGCGCGGTGCGCGGAAGCCGGATGATGAACGTCGCGCCCCGGCCGCGTCCCTCGCTGCGCGCCTCGATGCTGCCGCCGTGGCGCTCGACGATGGAGCGCGCGAGCGTCAGACCCAGGCCCAGGCCGCCCGCCGCGGTGGAATGGCTCTGGTCGAGCTGCACGAACATGTCGAACACCTCGTGCAGCCGCTCCGGCGCGATGCCGATGCCGCTGTCGGTGACGCTGATGGCCGCGGCAGCGTCCTCTGCCCCGAGGCCGAGATCGATCTGGCCGCCCGGGGGCGTGAACTTCGCCGCGTTGTTGAGGAGGTTCGACAGCACCTGCGCGAGGCGCACCGGGTCGCCGTCGACGTACAGCGACTCGGGCGGATAGCGCACGCGCAGCGAGTGGCCCTTCGCGGCGATGTTCGGCCTCGCCGTGTCGAGCGCGGTGCGCACGATCGCGCCCAGCTCCACGCGCTCCCGGCGCATCTCGAGCTTGCCGCGGTCGACGCGGCTCACGTCGAGGAGATCGTCGATGAGACGCGAGAGCTGGGCGATCTGCCGCTCCATCATCCCGTGCGTCTCCGCGCTGCCCGGGTCGGCGTTGCGCATGCGCAGCAGCGCGAGCCCGGTGCGCAGCGGCGCGAGCGGATTGCGCAGTTCGTGCGACAGCACCGCGAGGAACTCCCGCTTCTGCTCGTCGGCGCGCTGCAGCTGCCGCGCGCGCTCGGTCAGCTCAAGCTCCGAGGCGCGCGCACGGTCGCGCGCCTTGCGCATCGCCTCGCCCAGCACCACGACGAGCGACGCGGAGAGCGCGTAGAGCGCGAGGCCGATCATGTCCGAGGCGTCGTCGAGCGCCAGGTCGCCATAGGGCGAGACGTAGCGCACGTTGACCACCGCGTAGCCGAGCAGCATGGCGAGCACCGCGGGCCCGAGCCCGCCGAACCACACCGCGATGGCGACCGCGCCGTAGAGGGTGACGTAGGGCAGCGAGTTGCCCAGCCAGGGATCGAGGAACCAGCGCAGGAAGAGCGCGGCGAGCGTCACCGCCACCGCGCCGCCGTACGCGGCGAGCATGGAAAGCTTCGAGCGGCGGCGGTCGTCGCTCGCGAGGTCGCCGAGCAGGAACGCGAGCAGCAGGCACGCCGAAACGAGAAAGCTCGCGCGCGAGGCGTGCCAGCCGATCGTGTAGCGCCCGCCGGCGAGGTTGGCGAGCGCGAGGTCGGCCATCGTGGCGACCAGCGCGAGGCCCACCCAGAGCCAGAGCACGTCGCCGAATGCGCGGCCGCGCCAGATGAGCACGAACGCGCCGGCGCAGAGCGCCGCCGCCCCCCACTGGACCAGCCTGGCGAGCTCGGTGAAGCTCTCGTCCACGAGCAGGCCTTGGATGCGCCAGCGCGCCGCCGCGGTCGCGAAGAGCGCAACCATGGCGGCCGTCAGCAGCCAGGCGGCGAGCAGCCGCACTTCGCGCCCGGCCTGCGTCACGGTGGTGAGGCGCGCGCCGAGTACGGCGACCAGCATCAGCGCGCCGTCGCCGACGCGCCATGCGAGAAAGAGCCACGCCACCGCCTCGTCGTCGCCGAAGAGCGGCTGCGGGAAGAGCGCACCCGGGAAGGTCGCCATGTGCGCGAGCGCCATCAGCACGCCGTACAGATACGCGCAGCCGAGCAGGAGCAGGCCCACGCGCCCATTCGCGCGGTAGAGCGCCGCGAGGATCACCGCGGTGCACAGATCGGCCACCAGGATGGCGATGCCGTACACCACCACGATCTGCGGGTCCGCGGGTCCCGGAGTGCTCGCCCAGGGGATCACCGCCGCAGTGACCACGACGTAAGCGAGCGAGAGCAGCGCGAAGCTGCGCAACTGGCCGGCCGTCGGCGTGCGGGGGACGAACGCGTCGGAGCCGTTCATGCTTCCATGATAATTACCCGGATATGACCCGAACTACCGGCCGCGCGGCTTTTCTGCAGCTTCTCGCCGACGAGGGCGTCACTCATCTCTTCGGCAACCCGGGCACCACCGAGCTCGCCATCATGGAGGTGGTGCCCGATTTCCCGCGGCTGCGCTTCGTGCTAGGGCTGCAGGAGTCGGTGGTGTTGGGAATGGCCGACGGGTTCTGCCGCGCGTCCGGACGCCTCGCCGCCGCCAACGTCCACGTCATGCCGGGCCTCGGGAACGCCATGGGAGCGCTCTACAACGCCAGGTTCTCCGGCTCCCCCGTCATCCTCACCGCAGGGCAGCAGGAGCAGGGACACGGCCTGCTCGAGCCCCTCCTCTACGAGCCGCTCGTGCCGGTGGCGAGCCCACTGGTGAAGTGGGCGGTCGAGGTGACGCGCGCCGCAGACCTGCCGCGCATCCTCCACCGTGCCGCCAAGATCGCCCTCACCCCGCCCACCGGCCCGGTGTTTCTCAGCCTGCCCGGCGACGTGCTCGACGAGACCGTCGAGATGGACATGGGCCGGCCGGTGAGGGTGGATGCCGCTGTTCGCCCTTCAGAAGAAACATTAAATAAGCTCGCCGACGCTCTCCGTTCGGCGAAGAAACCCGCCATCCTGGCCGGCCAGGAACTCGCCACCCGCGACGCGTTCCAGGAGGCCGCCGAGCTCGCCGAGCGGCTCGGCGCCGCGGTGTACGCCTCGTCCATCCCTTACTGCGCGCAGTTCCCGAGCGAGCACGCCGCCTTCATGGGCCATCTCACGCGCGTGCAGAAGCAGGTGCGCGACACGCTCGCGCCCTACGATCTCCTCGTCTGCCTCGGCGCCGACCTCCTGCGCATGTCGGTCTACAGCCCGATCGAGCCGCTGCCCGAGGACCTGCCGGTCGTGCACATCTCCGAGCGCGGCGCCGAGCTCGGCAAGAACTACCGCACCGACCTCGCCATCCAGGCCGACGTGAAGGAGACCTTGAAGGCTCTTCTACAAAAGCTCGATCCCTCCGCGCACGCCTCTCAGCGGATTTCAGAAATGAAGAAGAGCAATTGGACCGCGCAGCGCGACCAGGCGCGGATGGAAGCGATGCTCGCCGCCGAGTCGACGCCCATCGATCCGCGCACCCTGATGCTGCGCTTCGCCGAGGCGCTGCCGAAGGACGCGGTCGTCGTGGACGAGGGGCTCATCAGCAGCAACTCGCTGCTCAAGGTCCTGCCGTTACGCGAGCGGCAGTCCTACTACGGGCTCGCGAGCGGCGGCCTGGGCTTCGCCGTCCCGGGCGCTGTCGGAATCTCACTCGCGCTTCCCGGCCGGCCGGTCGCGGTCGTGGTCGGCGACGGCAGCGCGATGTACGGCATTCAGGGGCTGTGGACCGCGGCGCACCTCAAGCTGCCCATCACCTACGTGATCGCGAACAACCGCAGCTACCGGATCATCAAGGAGCGCCTGGTCTCCTTCCGCAAGTCCGAGCGCTTCACCGGCATGGACCTGCGCGACCCCGAGATCGACTTCGTCGCGCTTGCTGCGTCGATGGGTCTTTCCGCGAAGCGCATCACCGATTCGCAGGATATTTCTTCCGCCCTCAAAGAATCATTCCGACTCGGAAAACCCAACCTGCTCGATATCCGCGTCGCCGACGGCTTCGGC
>DASRKB010000062.1:0-2062 GCA_035649175.1 Burkholderiales bacterium
TGCTCGCATCCGGAGTTCCGCGGCAGCGGACTGGCCAGGCTGCTGTCTCTGTTCGTGGCAAACCAGATCATCGGGCGGGGCGAGAAGCCCTATCTTCACGCCTATGCCACGAACACCGCCGCGATCGGACTGTATGAGGCAATAGGGTTCAAGTTGCGACGAACCATGAATGCCGCCGTCGTCCACCGCATCGCTTGACCACAACTGGTGGCCGGCCGTTCGCTGTAGGGCAGCAATGAACAGTTGCGGAGCACGACCTCTTGAAACACTGGGACGTGTTATCCTAAATCCGTGAGTTGGATTGTCGCCGAAGGCTCGAGAATCGGCCATTCTCAGGGACATGGACACGCAACTCGAGCAAATCGTCGCGAACCTTCCGGGTGAGCAACCGCCGGTTGATCCATGGGTCCATCCGACGGCGGTCGAGGTCGACACTTACGCCGGCCGGGTGCATGTCGAGTGGGACACGGAGGGCGCTGCCACGGCGCTCGGCCATGTGCCGTTCTTCGTCGAATATCTGAAGACGGCAGGCTTGTTCGATGCCTGGGTAGCGGATTGCCCGCTCGACTACCGCAGCCCGAACGCACCGGCGAAGCGGGACGTGCTCGGCACGGTTCTGCTGTCGGTTCTTTCTGGGCATTGGCGCTATGCGCACATGACGGCGTTGCGCGGCGATGTCGTTCTGCCCGAGCTGCTCGGGATGAAAGGCGTCGTCAGCGAGGATGCGGTGCGTCGGGCGATGGGCAAGATCGACGCGGCGGCGGGCGTGGGCTGGTGTCGAAACCATCTCGACTTCACCTCCTTTCCGGCGATGGTCGAGCCGTGGGTCCTGGATGTCGACACGACGATCAAGCCGCTCTTCGGCCATCAGGAAGGGGCGGTGGTGAGCTTCAATCCGCACAAGCCGGGCCGCCCGTCGCATGTCTACCACACCTATATGGCGGCGAATCTGCGGCTGGTCATGGACGTCGAGATCCGGCCTGGCGACGAGCACACCTCGAACCACACGGCGCCCGGCCTGTGGGCGCTGCTGGAGCGCTTGGGCCGCGATCGCTGGCCGGCGGTGCTGCGCGGCGATGCCGGCTTCGGCAACGAGCCGATCATGGTCGAAGCCGAGCGCCGCGGGCTGCCTTACCTGTTCAAGCTGCGGCTGACGGCCAAGGTGAAGCGGGCGATTGCCAAGGCGATGGGGAGCAGCGGCTGGACCCGCGCCGGCTGCGGCTTTGAGGGCAAGGAAGACGAGCTTCGTCTGAGCGGCTGGAGCCATGAGCGCCGGATCATTGTCTTGCGGCGGCGGACCCAGAAGCACCTGGCCATAGCCGAACGCAATGCGACCGGGCAACTGTCGCTGGGCTTCGCCGAGGTCGGGCCGAACAAGGAGGTCTACGAATACGTCGTGCTGGTGACCTCGCTCGACAGCGAAATCCTCACCCTCGGCCAGCTCTACCGGGACCGCGCGGATTGTGAAAATACCTTCGACGAATTGAAAAATCATTGGGGCTGGGGCGGTTTTACGACGCATGACTTGCACCGTTGCCGGCTGATGGCCCGCACCGTGGCGCTGGCCTACAATTGGTGGAACATCTACGTCCGCCTGGTCAATCCCGAGCGCCATATGGAGGCGATCACCTCGCGGCCGCTGTTCCTCAATGCCATCGCGCGCAAGACCCGGCACGCCGGCCAGATCACGCTGAAGCTCACGACGCCGCATGGCAACGCCCTGTGGGCCACGCAAAAACTCGGCAAGGCAGCCGCCTTTCTCGACAGCTTGAGGAAAACTGCGGAGCAGTTGACGCGTGAGCAGAAATGGTACCGCATCCTCAGCGAAGCCCTCAAAAAGTGGCTCAGGGGCCGGCAGTTGAAGCCGCCGCCTCGCTTGGCGCCGGTATGACGGCGCTCGCTCTGGTTGAAAACCCCCGAAAATCCGAGGCCGCGAAAGCGGTCAACTCACGGATTTAGGATGAGAGGTATCGCGGCCAGATCTTCATATTCGTTTCGGATGAACGCGACGAGGCGATCCTCAGAAGCCGGTTTGGCGAGCTTCTCGAAACGGCCGGCCACC
>DASRKB010000063.1:0-41744 GCA_035649175.1 Burkholderiales bacterium
CCTCCGGCACCTGGCCCAGGCCGGCGAGCAGCGTCAGCGCGATGAGGGCCGGGGTGAAGAAAGCGGTCAGCGTGCCGCCGGCGGCGAAGGGACCCCAAACAATCGGCTTGTTCGATTTCGCCATGTCAGAAGACCCCCCCCAGCCACAGCACCGCGATCGATACGGCCAACCAGCCGGCGTAGTGCGCCGCCGAGATCAACGGCAGGGGAATCGCCTGCGGCGTCAGGTTGAACCAAGTCACCGAGTGATAGAGCGAGAACGCCAGCGCCACGAGATGGAAGGCGATGCTCGCCGGCGACTGCAGCGCCTGCAGGAAGCCCTGCCAGGCGGCCGGACCCTGCGAGAGCCGCTCGAGCCCCACGACCATCAGCAGCGCGTAGCCGCCGATGAACAGGCAGCTGAATTCGCGCAACATGTAACGCACGTAGCGCGGGTGGCGGAAGATCCATTCCGAGGTGATCGGGCGCTCGTAAGGGCGGCGGCTCATTTCTTCAGCCACGGCATCAGGTGCTCCTGGTACCAGTCCACGGTGCTGCGGATCTTGACCTGCTGGATCGCGCCCGCGGGGTCGACGTGCTCGGGGCAGACTTCCGAGCAGGCGCCGACGAACGAGCACTCCCACGCCCCTTCCTTGGCGGCGAGCGCCTCCTGGCGCTCCTCGCGGCCGGCGTCGCGCGAATCCTGGTTCCAGCGGTGCGCGAGCGCGATCGCCGCCGGCCC
This sequence comes from Burkholderiales bacterium, assembly GCA_035649175.1. Lineage (GTDB taxonomy): Bacteria > Pseudomonadota > Gammaproteobacteria > Burkholderiales > SG8-39 > SCGC-AG-212-J23. Next base: position 722 of record DASRKB010000063.1, read on the forward strand.
GATGTACTTGGGAATCAGGCCGTACTCCGGGCAGGCCGCATAGCACAGCATGCAGTTGATGCACATGCTGTACTGCTTGAAGCGCTTGAGCTCCGCCGGCGTCTGGCGGTACTCGCCCGCCTCGAGCGCCTTGAGGTCCTTCGGGATCAGGTAGGGCCTGACGCGCGAGAGCTTGGCCATGAAGTCGTCGATCACCGTCACCAGGTCGCGCTCGATCGGAAAGTGCCGCAGAGGCTCGACGCGGATCACACCCTGGTAGTCGCGTAGGAAAGCCTTGCAGGCGAGCTTGGGCTCCTGGTTGATCATCATGCCGCAGCTGCCGCACACCGCCATGTGGCAGGACCAGCGGTAGCTCAGCGTCGGGTCGAGGTTCTCCTTGATGTAGTTGAGCGCGTCGAGGACGACCCAGTCCTCCCGATAGGGCACTTCGTAACTCTGGAATCGCGGCTCGCTGTCCGTTTCGGGGTTGTACCGCAGGACGGAAAGCTCGGTCATGCGTGCGCCCCGGAGTAATCGCGCACGCCAGGCTGCGAGCGGGTGATCACGACGTCGAGGTAGTCCACGCGTGGCACCTCCGCGCCCCGCCAATGCGCGAGAGAATGCTTGAGATAGCGCTGGTCATCGCGCTCGACGTAGTCGAGCCGCTGGTGTGCGCCGCGCGACTCCTTGCGCGCCAGGGCGCTCTGCACCACCGCCTCCGCGCAGTCGAGCATCGAGCCCAGCTCGAGCGCCTGCAGCAGGTCGGTGTTGTACACGTTGGTCTTGTCGTGCAGCTCGATGCGGCGGTAGCGCTGGCGCAGCTCGCCGAGCTTGACGCAGGCTTCGGCGAGCCCCTCGCCGCTGCGGTAGATGCCGGCATGCTGCTCCATCGTCTGCATCATCTCCCTGCGCAAGCCTGCCACGGTCTCGGTGCCGCTGCTCCTTTGCATCAGCTCGCGCAGGCGCGCCTGTGCCGCGGCTGCGAGCGCGCTGCGCGCCGCCTCGCCCGGCGCGCGCGCCTCCGACTGGAGGTACTCCATGGCGCTCAGGCCCGCGCGGCGGCCGAACACCAGCAGCTCGGTAAGCGAGTTCGAGCCGAGCCGGTTCGCGCCGTTGATGCTGACGCAGGCGCATTCGCCCGCGGCGAAGAGCCCCGGCAGCGCCGTCGCCGCCCGGATATCGGTGTGGATGCCGCCCATCATGTAATGCACCACCGGGCGCACCGGCACCGGGTCGCGCACCGGGTCGACGCCCATGTAGCTGATGGACATGTCGCGCACGAGCGGCAGGCGCTCGTCGATGGTTTGCTCGCCCAGGTGGCGCATGTCGAGCAGCATGCACTCGCCCCATTGCGTCGGCACCATGTTGCCCTTCTTCTGCTCCTGCCAGAACGCCTGGCTGACGCGGTCGCGCGGGCCGAGCTCCATGGTCTTGAACACCGGATGCCCGAGCGGCGTCTCCGGGCCCATGCCGTAGTCCTGCAGGAAGCGCCGGCCGTTGCGGTTGAGCAGCACGCCGCCTTCGCCGCGGCAGGCTTCCGTGAGCAGGGTGCCGGTGCTCGGCAGCCCGGTCGGGTGGTACTGCACGAACTCCATGTCCTTCAGCGCCACGCCGGCGCGGTAGGCGAGCGCCATGCCGTCGCCGGTCTTGATCGCGCCGTTGGTGGTGAACGGGAACATCCGTCCCGCGCCGCCGCCGGCGATGATCACCGCGCCTGCGTCGAACCTGCACAGTTGGCCGCTGCGCATCTCGATCGCCGTCAGGCCGACGCAGCGCCCCTCGTCGACCAGCAGCTCGGTCGCGTAGTACTCGTCGAAGCGCACGATCGATTCAAAGCGCAGCGAGGTCTGGAACAGCGTGTGCAGGATGTGGAAGCCCGACTTGTCGGCGGCGAACCAGGTGCGCTGCTTCTTCATGCCGCCGAACGGGCGCACCGCGACCGAGCCGTCCGCCTCGCGGCTCCACGGGCAGCCCCAGTGCTCGAGCTGGACAAGCTCGCGCGGCGCCTCGGCAATGAAGTAGTCCACCGCGTCCTGGTCGGAGAGCCAGTCCCCGCCATGCACGGTGTCGTCGAAGTGAAGCGCGAGGCTGTCATCGGACTTGATGACCCCGGCCGCCCCGCCTTCGGCGGCGCAGGTATGGCTGCGCATCGGATACACCTTGGAAACGAGCGCGATGCGCAGCTTCGGCGCGCTCTCGGCAAGCGCGATCGCGGCGCGCAGGCCGGCGCCGCCAGCCCCAATGATGGCCACGTCCGTGTCGACGGTTCGCATCCGCGCCTTTATCGGCCGGAATTCCGGCGTCTGATTTGACGTGGGTCAAACCGGGGTCAACCAGGACGCCTAAAGTGACATTGCGAAAATCCCTCGCTTGTGGAGGCACCATGAAAAGAAGCTTGCTCTTTCTCGGGTTCGCCGCGTTTGCCGCCCAACCCGTTCTCGCAGCCGATCCGGCGACGATCGACTGGTCGAAGGTTCCCTCTAAGTCGGTGAAGCTCTTCTACCCCGGGCAGTCGAGCTATAACTGGCTGCTCTCGCCGGAGCACAAGAAAGGCAACAAGGCGGTGCCCAACGGCCGCGCCTGCCTCACGTGCCACGAGGACGACGAAGCCAACATGGGCAATAAGCTCGTCAAGGCGGGACCGCTCGAACCGACGCCGATTCCCGGCAAGGCCGGAACGCTCGATCTCGCCGTCCAGGCGGCGCACGACGACAAGAACCTGTACCTGCGCTTCCAGTGGGCGACACAGGCCAAAGGCCCGGGGGACGCCTACCCGCACCTGCGCTTCGACGGCAAGGAGTGGAAGCCGTACGGCGCGCAGAGGCTCAACAAGGCGGTGCGCGAGGGCAAGACGCAGGCGGTCTACGAGGATCGCCTGACCTTGATGATCGACGACGGCAAGGTGAAGAATTTCGACAAGCAGGGCTGCTGGATCACCTGCCACAACGGCATGCGCGACATGCCGGCCGAGGCCACCAAGGAGCAGCTCGCCGCGCACCCCCTGCTGCAGAAGCGCTCGGACGTGCGCAAGTACCTCCCCGCCACTCGCGTGGAAGACGGCACCTGGGACAAGACGAAGTCCGCCGAAGAAATCGCCAAGCTGAAGGCCGACGGCGCCTTCGTCGACCTCATCCAGTGGCGCGCGCACCGCTCCAACCCCGTCGGCATGGCCGACGACGGCTACGTGCTCGAGTATCGCCTCTTCGACGCCGGCAAGAACCCGTTTGTCTCCAACAACGACCAGGAGCTCAAGCAGCCGAAGATGATGTTCGATGCCAAGAAGGTCGGCAAGAAGGCGCATGCCGCCGCGGACATCGGCAAGGCAGGAGTGCAGCAGGTTCTGGTTCCCGGCGAAACCGCCGTCCCCTTCGACCCGAAGGCCGGCTGGAAGGAAGGCGACATGCTGCCCCAGTACTACGTGTCGCGCAGCGCCGCCTCGGGCTCGGCCGCGGACAACGCCACCGTGCGCGGCGAATGGAAAGACGGCAAGTGGACCGTGGTCTGGGCCCGCCCGCTCAACCTGGCGAACGCGGACGACAAGGCGCTGAAGGTCGGGGCGCCGGTCACAGTGGGGATCGCGATCCACGACGATAACGTCACGACGCGCGCGCACCACGTCTCATTCCCGCTCAAGCTCGGCATCGGAACGAAAGGCGACATCACTGCCGTGACACTGCCCTAGGCGGCGCGGCCTTCGCACACACTTAGGCAAAGGCGTTCAGCGCGGCGAGTATGCGCGCGGCGCTGATGCGCGATTCGTCCTCGAGCGGCAGCGAATAGCCGACCGGGATGCGCGGCGCCCCCAGCCGCCTGACCGGCACGCCGAGCGCTTCTGCGGCCGCGGCGGCGATCTCGGCGCCGAAGCCGGCGGCCTGCACCGCTTCGTGAACGACGAGCAGGCGGCCGGTCTTGCCGGCAGATGCAAGGACGGTGTCGCGGTCCCAGGGCCAGAGCGTGCGCAGGTCGATCACCTCCACCGAGGGCCCCGCTTTCGCCGCCGCAGCGAGCCCCTCGTGCACCGTACGCGACCAGGTGACGAGGGTGATGTCCTTTCCTTCCTTGAGCACCTGCGCCTTCCCCAGGGCGACCTTGCGCGGGAGGACCTCGCCCTCGAGGCTCCAAAGCTCCTTGTGCTCCAGGAACGCGACCGGATCGCCGCAGCCGATCGCCGCTTCGAGCAGCGAGCGGTTGTCCTGCGGCGTGGCGGGCGCGACCACGACCAGCCCGGGCACGTGCGCGAACCAGGCCTCGAGGCTCTGGGAGTGCTGCGCGGCCGACCCGCTCCAGAGCCCGACCGGCATGCGCGCCACGAGCGACACGCGGCCCTGACCGCCGAGCATGTACCGGGCCTTCGCCGCCTGGTTCACGAGCTCGTCCATCGCGCAGAGCGCAAAATCGACGACGCGCATCTCAACGACCGGCCGCAAGCCGGCGAGCGCCATGCCGACCGCGGCGCCCATGATGGTCGACTCGGAGATCGGCGTGTCGATCACGCGCGCGGCACCGAACGCTTGCTGCAGGCCCCGGTACTGCTGGAAGACGCCCCCGCGGCCCACGTCCTCGCCGAGCACGACCACGCGCTCATCCGCCTGCATCGCTCCGCGCAGCGCTTCGCAGGCCGCTGCCGCATAGGACATTACCGCCACTGCCCGGCCCCCGTGTCCTGGATATCGGTATAGGCGCTCGCCGCGTCCGGCCAGGGCGCCTTCGATGCGAGCTCGAGCGCCCTGTCGACCTCTTCCCCCGCCTCGGCGCGAATGGCCGCGGCGGCCCCTGCCTCCATGCGCTTTTCGAGCAGGAGGAGCGGATCGTTCGTCAGCGCGCGCGAGACTTCCTCGCCATCGCGGTAGGCCGCGGCATCCACCGAGACGTGCCCCTTGAAGCGGTAGGTCACGGCGTGGAGGAACTGCGGCCCCTGCCCGCCTCTGATCTTGGAAAGCAATTCCCTCGAGGCGAGGTCCACGGCGAGGACATCGTTGCCATCCACCTCCACACCCGGCAAGCCGATCGCTCTCGCGCGCGCGAGCGCGCCCTCGCCTGCGGTCATGGCGCCGGTCGCCGTGGTGGCCGACCAGCGGTTGTCCTCGCAGACGAAGAGCACCGGCAGCTCGTGCACCTTCGCCCAGTTCAGACCCTCGAGGAAGGGTCCGCGGTTGACCGCGCCATCGCCGAAGAAACAGGCGACGACCCTGTCCTCGCGGAGAATCTTCACGGCATGCGCCGCGCCCACGGCGATCGGGATGCCCGCGGCCACGACGCCATTGGCGCCGAGGATGCCGACCGAGAAATCCGCGATGTGCATCGAGCCGCCCTTGCCGCCGTTGAAACCGCTGGCGCGGCCGAAGAGCTCGCACATCATGCGCTCCATCGACGCGCCCTTGGCGAGCGTGTGGCCGTGGCCGCGGTGCGTCGAAGTGAGGTAATCGGCGGGCGCGAGATTCAGGCAGACGCCGGCGGCGACCGCTTCCTGGCCGGTGGACAGATGCAGTGGCCCCCGGACCTTCGCCTCTGCCACACTCGCGCCAAAGGCGGCGACGCCGCCCTGCGAAGCCTGCTCCGCCGCATTCTCGAAGGCGCGTATGCGCGCCATCGCGCGGTAGAGCGTCGCGATGCGCTCGCTGGACGAGGAATGCGGGCGCGCGCCTTTCAAAGGTGGCGCGAGTCTAGCAAATGGTCGCGAGCGCGGTGAGCACGGGGGCGAAGCCGCCGCCGGCCGTGCGGAAGTTGGTCGTCTGGCCCTGGTACAGCCTGGCGGCGAGGAGCTGCACCTTCCCGTCGTAGACGTAGTTCCGCACGTCGGCCTTGAGGATGGCGTCGGGGCCGACGCGCCGCCGTCCGGGCTCGACGAGCTCCTGCGCGACGTACTCGCCGGCGAGGATCTCCGACCACACCCGGCGCGTCAGCTTGTCGCCGCGGTATGCGGCCTTGCTGCCGTACCCCGTCGCCGGCTTGAAGAACAGCCTCCGGCGCGCGCTCCAGAGCGCTTCGGCATCGGCGGTGGAAACCAGCTGGGTGCGCGGCACGCCGCGCATGAGCACCGAGATAGTCTCGTCGCGAGCGCCGAGGGCGGCGAGGCGCGACGCGTCGCTTAGAAGCGCGAGGTTGCGCTTGTCGGCGTACAGGGCATGTGCGCGTGGGTGCGGAGTGACAATGGCGGCGCCGGAGAGGTACGCCGCGCGCAAGGCAGCGTGCGCTTCCTCCGCCAGGGAAAAGTCGGTCAGCCGGTTGTAGACGAGGTCGATGCGTCCGCGCGCATCACGCAGCTCGCCGTCATACTGGAGATCTTCCGGCGCCAGTACGTCGGCCTGCACCCCGAGTCGCCGGAACAGCCGCTCGAAAAGCAGGAACTCGGGATAGAGGTACTGCTCCTCGGGCGAGTCGTCGACGATGGCGATGCGCGAAGAAGCGCCTTCTCGGCCGGCGAGCTGCCACTCCCGGACGAACATGTCGAAGATCGTCTGCTCGAGGCGCCCCGCCGGCACCGGCCCGCCCATCAGGCGGGCAACCTCCTCGCAGCAGGCGCGCTGTGCGCGGCCGAGCAGGCCGTTCAGCAGAGCGCCGCCGGCGTTGGTATTGATCTCGATGAGCCTGGGCCCTTCGGCGGCGATATGGAAGTCGTAGCCGATGAACGCGCCCCGCGCGCCCGGATCGAGGCGCGCGATTTCCGGGGCGCGCGCGAGCACCTCTTCACGGTACGCCGGCAGCGCGACCACCTTCTCGACGGCGGCGACGACCTTTGCCATCTCGTCCACGTGCGGGCGGGAAACAAATACCGGGAGCGAAGCGAAGAGGTGCGGGCAGCGCTCCTCGATGAGCGCGGACAGGCCCCCGGACACGGGATCCGCGTCCAGGGCCTGGCGCAGGGCGCCGTGGTCCAGGCTGATGCAGAAGCAGTCGCTGTTCAGCTTGTCGATCATGCGGCGGCGGCCTCGTACCAGCGGCGGCTGCGGTTGACGATCGCCACGACCGAGAGCATGACCGGTACCTCGACCAGCACGCCCACCACCGTGGCGAGCGCCGCGCCCGACTCGAAGCCGAAGAGCGTGATGGCGGCCGCCACCGCGAGCTCGAAGAAGTTGCTCGCGCCGATCAGCGCCGAAGGACCGGCGACCGCGTGGGCGACTTTGAGGCGCCGGTTCAGGAGATACGCGAGCCCGGAGTTGAAATAGACCTGGACGAGGATGGGAACGGCGAGCATCGCGATGATGAGCGGCTGGGCCAGTAGCTGCCGGCCCTGGAAAGCGAAGAGGAGCACGATCGTCGCCAGCAGTGCCGCGGTCGACCACGGCTGGATCGCCGAGAGCGCCCGCTGCAGGCGCGCTTCGCCGCCGCGCAGGAGCGCCCGGCGCCAAGCCTGCGCGATGGCGACCGGGATGACGATGTAGACGAGCACCGAGACGAGCAGCGTTTCCCAGGGGACGACGATCGACGAAAGGCCGAGCAGCAGTGCCACGAGAGGCGCGAAGGCGACCACCATGATCGCGTCGTTCAGCGCCACCTGGCTCAGCGTGAAATACGGATCTCCGCTCGTGAGTCGGCTCCACACGAAGACCATCGCCGTGCAGGGCGCCGCCGCGAGGAGGATCAGTCCGGCGATATAGGCGTCCACCTGCTCCGCCGGCAGGTACGGCGCGAAGGCATGCCGGAGGAAGATCCACGCCAGGACCGCCATCGAGAACGGCTTCACCAGCCAGTTCACGCCGAGGGTCACGGCGATCCCGCGCCAGTGGCGGCGGACCTGCCCCATCGCGGCGAAGTCGATCCGCAGCAGCATCGGGATGATCATCACCCAGATCAGGATGCCGACCGGCAGGTTCACGCGGGCGACCTCCAGGCGGCCGAGCGCTTCGAAGGCGCCGGGGAATGTCTGTCCAAGCGCCACGCCGCCCGCGATGCACAGGAAGACCCACAGCGTCAGCCAGCGCTCGAAAAGGCTCATGCGCTGCCGATGGCGTCGAGCTTCTTTTACCGGTGCAGAGAAACAGGACGTGGCATGACTTCATCGGCGCCCGGCGCGCAGCAGGCGGCGCTTTTCTCGTTTTTCGGGATCGTGCCGGTGTCCCCGCCGTACATCGGGATCGAGTCGAGCGTGTGGAAGGATTCCCACGCGATCCCTTGCGGGTCGATGGTCCAGTATTTGTCGCTCTTCGCATAGCAGCACGCCGCCTCCTTTTGCGGCAGGACCGAGACGTCGGCCTGCGCAAGGCGTGAGCCGATCTCCTCGAGCTCCGCGGCGTTCTCCGCCTGGATGCCGAGATGGTCGAGGCCGGCCTTCTTGCCGCGCGTCGAGATGGCGAAGTTGACGCGCGGGTCCTCGAGCATCCACTTCGCGTAGTCGTCTTTCCTTACCACCGGCTGCGCGGCAAACAGGGCCGAGTAGAAACGGATGCTCTTCTCCAGGTCATGCACGGCGACGTGCACGTGCAGGCGCTTCATGCGGTTCTCCTTTGCAAGATTGCCCGCCGCAGCAGTTCTCGGTGAGAAAGCCGACGAGCTGGTCCATCGATCGATAATCGGCGCTGTAAATGACGAAGCGGCCCTCCTGCCGGCTGCGCACCAGGCCGGCGCGTGCGAGGTGCGCGAGATGGAAGGACAGCGTCGCCGGTGGAAGGCCGAGCTTCTCGCCGATGGCTCCCGCCGGCAGGCCCTGCGGCCCGGCCTGCACGAGGAGCCGGAACGCTGCGAGGCGCGACTCCTGCGCGAGGCCGGACAGTGCGTCGATCGCTTGCTTCGTTTCCACGTTTCCAGAATAATCGAATCAACAGATGAACGTCAAGCTCGTCGTGGCGCTGGGCAGCGCGCAGGTGCTTTCCTGGGGGTCGACCTACTACCTGCCGGCGATCCTCGCCGAGCCGCAGGCGCGCGAGCTCGGCGTCGGCACGCCGTGGATCTTCGGCGCGCTGTCGGTGGCGCTGGCCGTTGCCGCGCTCCTCGGTCCGCTCGCCGGACGATGGATCGACCTCACCGGTGGTCGCAGCGTGCTCGCCACCTCGAGCCTCGTGTTCGCGGGCGGCCTCTCCCTGCTCGGCGCGGCGGACAGCCTCGCGCTGATCTTCGCCGCATGGCTCGTGATCGGCGCTGGCATGGCGATGGGGCTCTACGAGGCCGCGTTCTCCACACTTGCCGCGCACCTCGGCGCCAGTGCCCGCAGCTCGATCACCGGCATCACGCTCATCGCCGGGTTCGCGAGCACGCTGTGCTGGCCGCTCACGGCGTTCCTCGAGGTCGAACTGGGCTGGCGGCAGACCTGCTTCACCTGGGCCGCGATCCACCTCGCCGTCGGTTGGCCGATCAACCGGTTCGCCATTCCCGGCCGACCGAAGCCCAGACCCGCAAGCACGGCCGCGCAGCCGGCGAGCGCGAAGGGCTTCGATCCCCGAATGCTGCTCCTCGCGTTCGTCTTCGCCGCCGCGTGGTTCATCAGCACGTCGCTCGCCGCGCACTTGCCTCGCCTGCTCCAGATGGCCGGACTTTCGGTCGTGGCGGCCATTGCCGTCGGGGGCCTCGTTGGACCGGCCCAGGTCGCGGCGCGGATGCTGGAGTTCGCGCTTCTGCGTCGTTTCCATCCGCTCGTCTCGGCGCGCATTGCCTCGCTCGCGCATCCGCTGGGCGCCGCGGCGCTGCTCGCGCTCGGCAGCCCGGTGGCGGCGGTGTTCGCCCTCCTGCACGGCGCCGGCAACGGCATCATGACGATCGCGAGCGGCACGCTGCCGCTCGCACTTTTCGGCGCCTCGGGGTACGGCTTTCGCCAGGGGATGATCATGGCGCCGGCGCGCTTCTGCCAGGCGCTCGCGCCGCTCGCCTTCGCGTTCCTGCTCGAGCGGTATGCCCAGCACGCGCTTGCGGTAACCGCCGCCATCGGTTGCGCGGGGTTTCTTGCCCTGCTCGCACTGAAGCAAAATCGACCCCATGGCTGAGCCTGCGCATCACCACCACGGGCATGGCGCCGGCGGCGCGCTGCGCGCCGCCGCGGCGCTGACAGTCGGCTTCGCCGCGCTGGAGGCGCTCGGCGGGTGGTGGACCGGGTCGCTCGCCCTGCTCTCTGACGCGGGCCACATGCTGACCGACGGAATCGCCCTTGGCCTCGCAGCGCTGGCGGCGTGGATGGCGCGCCGGCCGCCCTCGGCGCGCCACTCCTACGGCCTTGGACGCATGGAGATCTTCGCATCGTTCTTCAACGCCGCGACGATGCTCGTCATCGTCGCGGCGATCGCCTTCGAGGCCCTCGCGCGATTTCGCGAGCCGACGCCGGTCAACGGCCTGGGCGCGGCGCTCATCGCCACCGTCGGCCTTGCCCTCAACATCGTCGTGCTGCGCTGGATTGCGCCGCACAGCCACGACCTCAACGCGCGCGGCGCGAAGCTGCACGTGCTCGGCGATCTGCTTGGATCGATCGCCGCCCTTGCCTCCGGTGCAATCATCACGCTTACGCAGTGGACGCCCGCCGATCCGCTTGCCTCCCTGCTCATCTGCGGGTTGATCGGCGCCTCGAGCGTGCGGCTGCTGCGCGAGAGCCTGCACGCGCTGATGGAGGGGGTGCCGGCCGGCCTATCGGTGGAGGCGATCGGCGGCGAGATGGCGCGCGTGGAAGGCGTGGTGTCGGTGCACGACTTGCACGTATGGACGCTCTCCGGGAGCCGCAGCGCGCTCTCCGCCCACGTGGTGGTGCGTAGCATGACGAACTGGGACTTCACGCTGCGCGAGCTGCAGCGGCGGCTGCACGACCGGTTTGGCATCGACCACGTGACCCTGCAGCCCGAGTCGGGCGTGCAGCCCCTGGTACGGCACCGGCACTAGCGAACCGTGATAGTTTTCGGCGCATAATCGCCGCTGGTCTCTCCGAGGGGGCCATGGACACGACGAGCGTCTTGGTAGTCGAGGACGAGCCGGAATTCCTTCGCGCCTACTGCGAGGCGATCACGCGGGAGCCGGATCTGCGCATGGTCGGCGCCGTGAGCACGCTGGCAGCGGCACTGGCGGTGGTTTCCCAATCCGTTCCCGACGTGCTCGTAGTGGACCTCGGCCTGCCGGACGGAAACGGCACCGACCTGATACGCCACGCTGTCGGCCTGCGCGCCGATTGCGATTGCCTTGTGGTCACCGTCTTCGGCGACGACCAGCACGTCATCGACGCGATCGCCGCCGGCGCGACCGGCTACATCCTCAAGGACAGCCCCGTGGGCGAGCTTGCGCAGTGCATCCGCCAGATGCGCGCCGGCGGCGCGCCCATCAGCCCCAGCATCGCCCGGCGCCTGCTTGCGCGCATGCGCTCCCCGGCGGACAAGGCCTCCTCGCCGGAGCATTCACCGCTGTCGGAGCGGGAAGCCGAGATCTTGAAGCTCATCGCCAAAGGGCTTTCCTTCGCCGAGGTCGGCGCCGCGCTCGGCATCTCGGCGCATACCGTCGTCGCGCACGTCAAGAAGATCTACCGCAAGCTCTCGGTCCACTCGCGCGGAGAAGCCGTGTTCGAGGCTGCGCAGCTCGGGCTGCTGAAATAGGCGCCATGGGCGCGGCGGGCGCGGCGCGCGCGCTCCTGGCTATGGCCGCGATGGCCGCGGTCGCAGTGCACGCGCAGACGCTGCATCGCGAGGCGGATTTCGCGGTTCACGGTGACGCGACCGCGCCACCGCGGGACGCTCAGTGGCAGCACGTCGTGCTGCCCAACCAGTGGAAGGCCGACCAGCCGGGATCGACGCCGGGCTGGTACCGCGTCACCTTCTCGGTCCGGGAGCCCAAGGGCGAGCCCTGGATGGTCTACCTGCCGCGTCTGCGCGAGGGCGGCGTCCTCTACATGAATGGACGTCTGCTCGCACGCGTGCCGGAGCCCGACGCGAAGACCTGGGTGCGGTGGATGCGCCCGCACGCGTTTCCCGTTCCGCCGGACGAGCTGCGTGTCGGGGAAAACACGCTGCACGTGCGCGTCAATCCGGCGAACCGTGATCGCATCATCAGCTCGATCCACATCGGCCCCGACGAGGCGGTGCGGCCGCTATACGAGTCGCGCTTCTTCCTCACCTATACCCTCGCGCAGATCATCAGCGCCGTGACGCTCGCCGTAGCGGCGTTCGTCATCGCCCTCTGGCTGCGCCGGCGCATGGAGCTCGACTACGGCCTGTTCGGCCTCGCCTGCCTGTTCTGGGGCGTACACACGCTCAACTACGTGATCGAGGAGGTGCCCGAGCCCTGGTTCATGACCTGGCGCGTGCTGCGCTACGCCGCGACCGGCGGGTTCGCCGTGGCCATCACCCTCTTCTACCTGCGCTTCGCCGGTATCCGGCCGCGCGGCATGACGCGCGCGTTCGCCGCATATTGGCTCTCGGGTCCGATCGCCCTCGCGCTCGGTGGCCAGGCGCTGCACGGATTCGTGGACCGCTACTATCAGGGCGGGCTGCTCCTCCTGGGCATCGTGATGATCGCCGCGGCGGTCTATGCCGTGTGGCGACAGCGCTCGCTGCTGTCCGCGGCCTTCCTCGCCTGCGCGCTGTTCGGGCTGACCGGGTCGGTGCACGACTACCTCCTTTCGCAGGGCGTGGTCGTCGATCCCGAGGGACCCTATCTGCTGTACTTCGCCGCTGCCGCCCTGCTGACGGTCGCAGGCGTGCAGCTCGTGGATCGCTTCGCGCGCAGCCTGGGCGCCGTGGAGCGCATGAACGTCACGCTCGCCGAGCAGGTGGCGCAGAAGGAGAAGGAGCTCGCCGCCAACTACGAGAAGCTACGCGCCATGGAACGCGAGCGGGCGGTTTCGACCGAGCGCCAGCGCATCATGCAGGACATGCACGACGGCCTGGGCTCGCAACTCCTGACCTCGCTCGCCGCCGTCGAGCGCGGCGCGCTGGATCCGAAGGGCGTGGCGCAGGTCCTGCGCGACGCCATGGACGAGATGCGCCTTGCCATCGACACCCTTTCGCCGGGTCGCGAGGGACTCCTGGAAGCGCTCGGCAACCTGCGCTACCGGCTCGAGCCCCGTTTCCGGGCCGCCGGCATCGCGCTCGCCTTCGGCTATCGCGATCTGCCGGACGGCCTTGAGGTTCCCGCCGACGACGCACTGCAGATCCTGCGCGTGTTGCAGGAGTCCCTCACCAACGTCCTGAAGCATGCGCGCGCCAAGCGTGTCGCCGTCGAGATATCGTTCGTTCGCGACCCCGAGCGATTCGTGCTTGTCGTACGCGATGATGGAGGCGGTTTCGACGCGCTCGGGCCCGCCAGGGGTCGAGGGCTCTCGGGAATGCGCCGCCGCGCCGAGGCGATCGGCGCAGCGCTCGACGTGGCCTCCGGCGCTCAGGGCACCCGTATCTCGCTCGAGTACCCGCTCGCGACGCGCGTCTGAAAGCCAGCATCCCGCGATCGCGGGACGCGCGCCGCGGCGCCATTGCATCCTCGCGGGATTTTCGCTCCCGCTTGCGCTTCGTAGGATCGATCCAGCCCGTACCGCATCGTGCGGCGCAGGCGCAACCGCAAAGGATCGATCATGGAGACCAGCACAAAGAGGAAGTGGGCACTGCGCGCCGCCGTACTCGGCGCCGGCACCGTCATCGCCCTCGTGACTTTCAGCGGTCCTTCGGAGTCGACGCTTGCCGCGCAGCGGGCGGCGCCGGAAGCTCCCGCGACCGCGACCGCCCCCACATCCGACCCGAGCCTGTTCGGGCTCAGCATCTCCGCCGACGCGCAGCCCGGCGACGTCGAGATCTTCTACTAGCGCGCGGCCGCTCGAGCGAGGCGCACATGCAGAACTTCGTCCTGCTCGCCCTCTGCTTCGTCCTCGGGATGGTGCTCCGGCGCACGGGGCGCCTGCCCGAGGCGACGCCCGCGGCGCTGAACGGCTTCATCGTGCACGTGTCGCTGCCGGCGCTGACCCTGCACCACCTGCGCCACATCGATATCGAGCCGAGTCTCGCAGCGCCGCTCCTCATGGCGTGGCTGCTCTTCGCGGCGGGCGTGGCTTTCTTCCTCGCCGCGCAGCGCCTGTTCCGCTGGCCCGCGGCCACCACCGGGGCACTCATCCTGACGGGCGCGCTGGGTAATACGTCTTTCGTCGGCCTGCCGATGATCGAGTGCTTCTTCGGCCGCGAGCACGTGGGCCTCGGGATACTCATCGACCAGCTTGGGACCTATGTCGTGCTCTCCACGGTGGGCCTGCTCGTCGCCGCCATGCTTTCCGCCGGGACGCTGACCGCGCGCTCGGTGGCGCAGCGGATATTCACGTTTCCTCCGTTCCTCGCCGTGCTGGTGGCGCTCGCCAGTGCGCCGCTGCCCCTCCCGCAATGGGTCGACGCGGTGTTCCTGCGCCTGGGCGATACCCTGGCCCCGCTTGCCCTGCTCTCGGTCGGCTTCCAGCTTCGCCTGGCCGCGATACGCGAGCGCTGGCGTCCGCTCACTGCCGGTCTGGGCTACAAGCTGCTCGCCGGCCCGCTGCTGGTGCTCGGGGCGTTCGCCCTGGTGTCGGACCTCGACAGCCCCGCCCTTCGCGTCGCGGTCTTCGAGGCCGCCATGGCACCGATGATCGGCGGCGCGATCGTCGCCGCGCAGCACAAGCTCGACCCGGAGCTCGGCACGCTGATGCTGGGCATCGGCATTCCCCTCTCCTTCCTCACCTTGCCGCTGTGGTACTACGCCCTCGCCGCGCTCTAGCCGCGCCGGGTCAGACGGCCGCCGCGCGGCGCACCGCTGCGGCGATCGAATCCGCCGCCGACTGGATCGCTTCCTTTGGCTCCCCCTCGACCATCACCCGCAGGACGGGCTCCGTGCCCGAGGGGCGCAGCAGCACGCGGCCGCGGCCGTCGAGCGAATGCTCGGCCTCGGTCTTCGCCTGGACGATGGAGCCATGCTTCTGCCAGTCGAAGCCGCGCGGCACGGAGACATTGACGAGCACTTGCGGGTACATGACCAAGTCGGCGGTGAGATCGGCGAGAGAGCGGCGCGACTCGCGCATGGCATGCAGCACCTGCAGCGCCGAGACGATGCCGTCGCCGGTGGTGTGCTTGTCCAGACAGATGATGTGGCCGGAGTTCTCGCCGCCGATCTCCCAGCCTTTCTCGCGCATCAGCTCCAGCACGTAGCGATCGCCCACGGGCGCGCGCGCGAAGTCGATGCCCATGGCGCCGAGCGCCTTCTCGAGCGCGAAGTTGGTCATCAGGGTTCCCGCGACCCCGGCGATCCGTTTCTTGCCGGCGCGGTGGCGGGCGACGGCGTAGAGGAGCTGGTCGCCGTCGTAGCTTTTCCCGGCGCCGTCGACCATCAGCACCCGGTCGCC
This sequence comes from Burkholderiales bacterium, assembly GCA_035649175.1. Classification (GTDB taxonomy): domain Bacteria; phylum Pseudomonadota; class Gammaproteobacteria; order Burkholderiales; family SG8-39; genus SCGC-AG-212-J23. The sequence continues at coordinate 15,951 of DASRKB010000063.1, forward strand.
GTCGCCATCCAGAGCGACGCCGAGCTCTGCTTTCTCCTGAAGAACCTTTTCGGTCAATGCTCTTGGCGAAGTCGCCCCTACCTTCTCGTTGATGTTGAAGCCGTCGGGCTGTACGCCGATCGACACGACGTCGGCGCCGAGCTCGTGGAAGACGTGCGGCGCGATGTCGTAGTCGGCGCCGTTCGCGCAGTCCACGACGATCCTCATGCCCTTGAGGTCGAGATCGGCGGGGAAGGTCGACTTGCAGAACTCGATGTAGCGCCCGCCGGCATCGTCGACGCGCCAGACCCGGCCGAGCTTGGAGGCGTCGTTGCAGCCCATTGGCTCTTCCATCTGCGCCTCGATCGCCTTCTCGGTGACGTCGGGCAGCTTGAAGCCGTCGCTGGAGAAGAACTTGATGCCGTTGTCCGGGTAGGGATTGTGCGAGGCGCTGATCACCACCCCCGCGGACAGGCGCAGCGCCCGCGTGAGGTAGGCGACGGCCGGTGTCGGCACCGGGCCGCACATGTGCACGTCCACTCCAGCCGCCGAGAACCCGGCCTCGAGCGCCGCCTCGATCATGTAGCCGGAGATGCGCGTATCCTTGCCGATGAGCACCGCCGGTTGACCGATGTCCGCGGCCAGGATCTTCCCCGCCGCATAGCCCAGCCTGAGCACGAAATCCGGCGTCATCGGGCTCGAGCCAACCGTGCCGCGCACGCCGTCGGTGCCGAAATACCTCCGCTTCATCCTCGGAACGCCTCCCACACGGCGACCACGTCCTTCGTCTCTTTCACATCGTGCACGCGCAGTATTGTCGCGCCGCCCTGAAGCGCGAGCAAAGCCATTGCCAGGCTGCCCGCCAGCCGCTCTTCGACCGGGCGGCCGGTCACCGCGCCGATCGTCGACTTGCGCGACAGGCCGGCCAGGAGGGGCACGCCGAGATCCTTGAGCGCCGAAAGATTGCGCAGGAGCTCGAGGTTATGCGCCGCCGTCTTGCCGAAGCCGAAGCCCGGATCGACCACGATGCGGTCCTTGCCAATGCCGGCGAACATGGCCCTGCGCACCGCGCTCTTGAGGAAGGCCTTCACTTCCTTGGTCACGTCGTCGTAGTGCGGCGAATGCTGCATCGTGCGCGGCTCCCCCTGCATGTGCATGAGGCACACCGCGCACCTCGCATTGGCGATCACCTGGTGCGCCCAGGGCTCGGCGAGCGCCTGGATATCGTTGATCATCGAGGCGCCGGCCGCGATGGCGGCTCTCATGACGTTCGGGCGCCGGGTATCGACCGAGACCGGCTTGTCCAGATCCTTCAGCGAATCGAGGACGGGAACGATCCTGGCGATTTCCTCCTGCTCGCTCACGGGCTCGGCCCCCGGGCGCGTGGACTCGCCGCCGATGTCGACGAGATCGGCGCCTTGCTCGACCAGGCGGCGCGCATGCGAAGCGGCCGCTTCCGGCTCGAGGAAGCGGCCGCCGTCGGAGAAGGAGTCAGGCGTCACGTTGACCACCCCCATCACCAGCGGGCGGTCGAGCGGCAGGACGAACCTGCCGCAGCGGAGCATCAGGCGGCGGGGTGCGGCGCCGTCTCGCCTTGCGCGCCGCCTTCGCTCGCCGGCCGCGGCGCGGGCGTGCCGCCGGTAGGCTTGGGCGGCCGAGGCGGCTTGCCCGACATGATGTCGCCGATCTGGTCGGCGTCCAGCGTCTCGAACTCGAGCAGCGCCTTCGCCATCGCCTCCACCTTGTCGCGGTTCTCCTCAAGCAGGCGGCGCGCGAGGTGGTACTGCTGGTCGATGATGCGGCGGATCTCGGCGTCGACCTTCTGCATGGTCGCTTCCGACACGTTCTTGTGCGTGGTCACGGCACGGCCGAGGAAGATTTCGCCCTCGTTCTCGCCGTAGACCATCGGTCCGAGCTCGTCGGACATGCCCCACTGCGTCACCATCCGGCGCGCGACCTCCGTCGCTCGCTCGAAGTCATTCGCCGCGCCGGTGGTCATCTGGTTCATGAAGAGCTCCTCCGCGATACGTCCGCCGAAGAGCACCGCGATCATGTTGAGGAGGCGATCACGGTCCTGGCTGTAGCGGTCCTGCTCGGGGAGCTGCATCGTCACGCCGAGCGCGCGCCCGCGCGGGATGATCGTCACCTTGTGCACGGGGTCGGTCTTGGGCAGCAGCCGCGCCACGATGGCGTGGCCCGACTCGTGGTAGGCGGTATTCCTGCGCTCTTCCTCGGGCATGACCATCGAGCGGCGCTCGGCGCCCATGATGATCTTGTCCTTGGCGCGCTCGAAGTCGTCCATGTCGACGAGGCGCTTGTTTCCCCGCGCCGCGAAGAGCGCCGCCTCGTTCACCAGGTTTGCGAGGTCGGCCCCCGAAAAGCCAGGGGTTCCTCTGGCCAAAATATCCGGTTTCACGTCGGGCGCGAGTGGCACCTTGCGCATGTGGACCTTGAGGATCTCCTCGCGCCCGCGAATATCGGGAAGCGGAACGACGACCTGCCGGTCGAAGCGCCCGGGGCGCAGGAGCGCCGGGTCGAGCACGTCGGGGCGGTTGGTGGCGGCGATGACGATCACGCCCATCGTCGACTCGAAGCCGTCCATCTCGACCAGGAGCTGATTCAGCGTCTGCTCGCGCTCGTCGTTGCCACCGCCCAGGCCGGCGCCGCGCTGGCGGCCGACCGCGTCGATCTCGTCGATGAACACGATGCAGGGCGCGTGCTTCTTCGCTTGCTCGAACATGTCGCGCACGCGCGCGGCGCCGACGCCGACGAACATCTCGACGAAGTCGGAGCCCGAGATCGAGAAGAAGGGCACCTTGGCCTCGCCCGCGATCGCGCGCGCGAGCAGCGTCTTGCCGGTGCCGGGATTGCCGACCATCAGCACGCCGCGCGGGATACGCCCGCCGAGCTTCTGGAACTTGGACGGGTCGCGCAAGAAGTCGACAAGCTCCGCCACGTCCTCCTTCGCCTCCTCGCAGCCCGCGACGTCGGCGAAAGTAACGGTGTTGGTGGACTCGTCCAGCATGCGCGCGCGCGACTTGCCGAACGAGAAGGCGCCCCCGCGGCCGCCGCCCTGCATCTGGCGCATGAAGAAGATCCACACGCCGATGAGGAGCAGCATCGGAAACCACGACACGAAGATATTCATGAGGAGCGAAGGCTCCTCCTCGGGCTTGGCCTCGATCTTCACGCCGTACTTGAGCAGGTCGGAGACGAGCCAGATGTCGCCCGGCGAGTAGCTCGTGACGCGCTTGCCGTCGGAGGTCTGCGCCTTGAGCTGGCGCCCCTCGATCGTGACCTTGGAGATCTTTCCGGACTTCACCTCCTCCAGGAACTGCGAGTACTCCATCGGCGCCTGGGCGGTCTGGCGGGTGTTGAACTGGTTGAACACGGTCATCAGCACCAGTCCGATGACCAGCCAGATGACCAGGTTCTTCAGCATGTTGTTCAAGGACTTGCTCCTAAATAGGCCGCGCTGCCCTGCGGCATCTTACTTGGCGGGCAATTGGCGCGCCACCCTGGGTCCGGAAGGCTTTCCCCCCGAGTCCTAGACCTTCAGTATGAGGGCAAGTTTCGCCGTTGCAATCGTAAATCTTTATATCGCCGATGTTATTCGGCTATGCGCGCAAGCCGCGCGCCAAGAAGTACGTCTCCCGCGACTCGCCGCGCGAGGCGGCGGGCTTGATCACTTTTACCTGGGAGAAGGCCGCCTGCAGATTGGCTAGAGCCTCTGGGAACGCTTCTCCGTGGAACGCCTTGGTTACGAAGGCCCCTGTGGGCTTGAGGTTACTGCGGCATACGTCGATCGCCGCCAGGAGGAGCTCGAGGGCCATCGCCTGGTCTACGTTGCGGATGCCCGACAGATTCGGCGACAGGTCGGAAAGAACCACATCGAATGCCGGCAAGTCCTGCAGTGCGCCGCGGAAATCGCCCCTTCTCACCTCGACGCCAGGGATCGGGGCCATCGGCAGCAGGTCGATCGCAACCACCTTCGCGCCCTTCTTCGCCGCCACCTGCGACCATCCGCCGGGCGCCGCACCGAGGTCGAGCACCACGGCGCCGGGCCGCAGCAGTTTCTCCTTAGCGTCGATCTCCAGCAGCTTGTACGCCGCGCGCGAGCGGTAGCCCTCGTCGCGCGCCTTCTTCACGTAGGCGTCCGTGACGTGCCGCCGCATCCACTGCCTGCTCGACTTTGCCATCGGGCTGGCGATGATACGCGCTGGGTACGAGCGTAATGCTCCCTCTTAAATTTGGCTCGCGAAAGAGAAGATCGTCCAGGCGTCTCGGTGACCTGGTTCGACTCCGACGAAATTGGCCCGCAAAACCAGGACGCGATGTCTAGTAGGCACGTAGCACCGCTTCTGAGACCGTGTTCGAACCCTTTCGGATTATCGGCTGCACATTTCAACTCAGCCTCACCCGAGTTTCTTTTACAGAAGCCACGGCCACAAGCGCGCACACGCGTAGCTGCAGTACGGCATGTCCCAGAATGAAGGCTTCATCGTAGCTTGCGCAGATCGAGGCCTACCTTCTCTCGCTTGTCCAGCAGAACCGCAAGGCGTTGCTCATCATGGATGAGGCGCGGAACCTTTGGCCCGAAGCAGTGGAAGAACCCGCAGCGCGAGCATGCAGAAACTCCGCCAGCGGGTCGTCGCCGCCTACTACTTGGGGCGCTCGATGAGCGCGAGACGCGCCCCTACATCGAGCACCGCATCAAGCATCGGCTGGCAAGATAACCCGCACCTCGAAGACAACGCATTTCCCGTCACTTACGCGCACACGGGCGAAGCCCCCGGCGGATCAATACGCTCTGCACGCGCATCCTGCTCGCAGCCTTCTCGCGGAAAAGTACGCCGTCGGCGCGGGGGAGGTCGGACGCGTGATCAGCGAGCTCTCGGAGGAGTTCGGCGAAGCCATTGTCGTCAACTGGCAACGGAAGCGGCGGCCAAGCCGCAGCCCCCAACCTCGCAAGCCTGTAACGCGCGTCCTCGAGGTCGGCAACGCAACGTTCCGCGTAAGGGTCCACTGGCGCTTGACGCGCTGTCGGCCCGCTTTACAGCGCCTGCAGCAAACAAACGTCCTGATATGTTATGTCATTGATTCTGTGTGACTTACAAATCCTGGCGCGCAGTTTGCTTTGGTGTCCACTACAGTCGGGGTAGCCCGACTACTGATTAGGGAGTTTCAACATGAAAGAACGCTTTATCCAAACGGTTGCGGTGGCAGCACTTTTGCTCGGTGCCGCGCCGGGCGCACAGGCTGTCGCGACCCTCGGTTACTCTGTGGACGGGGCAGCGCCGATCTTTTGCGCAGATGGCGACGCTTGCGACCTGAACGCTGCTGCGGGCGTGGTTACTTGGAGCTTCGCTGAGGGCGACTTCACCGTGAACGTCACCACGGGGATAACGAAGCCGGTTTTCCCGAGTGGTGACCCCCTGATGGATCTCAACTCGGTCAATATCGATACCGTGGCGGGAGGCGGCGCGCATACTCTGGTCCTGGCCTTTTCCGACGTCGACTTCGACATCGACGGCGCCTTTTCAGCCCTCTTCGGTGGAACGCTCAGTGGGGAGGGGGCGACTATCGACTCCGGCGTGTTCGCCGACGCTGGCAATGCCCTTTTCGGGGGTTCGGAAGTCTGCGGGATCGGGCCTTTCGGAGCGGGCGCCTTTTCAGGTTCGTGTAGCGGCGGAGATGCACCAGACGGGCTTTACTCCGTCACTGCGGTGTTGTTCCTGACGACAAACGGTCTCGCCAACTTCTCCGGGGATTTTGAAGTCAGCGTGGTGCCGGAGCCGGGGACGCTTGCGCTCTTGGGCGTTGGTCTCGGGCTCTTCGGGTTCGCGATGCGCAGGCGCCAACAAGTAAGCTGAACAAGCGCACCTAAGCGGCCGCGGTGCTGTACCCCGCGGCCGTTTTCATTTTGCGCGCAGGAAAAAAGCGCTAAGCCCCCCGAGCCGTTCTCGGCTGATGTTTAGGGCCAGTGTTTGTCCTGAACGGTGCCCGCCGATATGCTCGACGGGCTCATAGGTAGCGTACGAGACACCCCGGGACGGTGCTTGCCTGGTCGGCTGCGAATAAGAAATGACGTAACGGTCAGGCCCACGCCCGGCGTACCTGCAAAACGCGACAGCCGCTCTATCAAGACCGACTAACTAGAGAGGTCCGGGCGTGCGGCTTTCATCGGGGCCAGAGCGCATCGATCGCTCGCAAACAGGCCGTTTATTGCCATAACCCCCGCTTGTGCGGCACTCTCACAGTCCCCGAGCCTGCGCATTGTGAAGCAGGAGTATCGGTCAACGGCGCGAAACTCGACCGGACCGCCCGTCCTTCGGCGGACGGGTGCGAACGAAATTCCTACCCATAATTTGCCGCACGCTCGACGGTGCCCAAGAGCCGGTGCCTTTGCGCGGTGTGGGCGGCATCCTGCGGTTGAGGTACATGCGGCTTTCAGCGCGATACCGTGAATCCGCATGGCCTTGGACGAAGTCCCTGACCCTGTCTTCGATCGCGCGCCAAGAAGGCGGGCTACACAAGATCTCTAGCGGCCGTTACTTCTAGAAGTCGCTCGTATTCCTTCTTGACCACCGCATAGCATTCGCAGGCCCGTTGCTCTAGCCCGGGCCGATCCAGCGTAGTTATGCGTCCTCGCGCATACCGGATCAACCCATGTGCCTGCAGCTTGCTGGCGGCTTCCGTGACGCTTTGGCGGCGCACCCCCAACATGTCGGCGATCAACTCTTGCGTCATCACCAGCTCGTCTCCAGGCAAGCGGTCCAGGCTCATTAGCAGCCAACGGCAAAGCTGCTGCTCGGCCGAATGATGCCGATAGCAAACCGCGGTCTGCGACATCTGCGTGATGAGGGCCATGGTGTAACGCAAGAGCAGAACTTGCAGCTCTCCGCCGCGCTTGAATTCCCGCTGAAGGATTTGCGCTCTAAGGCGCTCGGCGCGGCCTGCGCTTTGCACCACCGCGCGAGACGGCGTGGTCTTGCCACCCATGAACAAGGAAATTCCCACTACACCCTCGTTGCCGACAACAGCAATTTCCGCAGTCGATCCGTCTTCAGTCACCTCGAGCATGGAAATGATTCCCTCGGTGGGGAAATACAGGTGCGACGTCTCCGAGCCGGCTTCATACACGGTGGAGCCGAGCGGCAACGCGACGGGTTCAAAGTAGCCATGCAGTGTCTGAAGCGTCTCAGGCGGGAGAGCTTCGAGCAGTCGATTACCCCGAGAGGAGCGATCGGATCGAGTCACAATGCAGTCCCAAGAAGTAGGCATCGTGAGCCGCTCATAGAATAAGAAAGGATCTACATTCTTTCAAGACTCCATCCCCCCACCCACCATGTTCGGTGAAGGCGTAGTGATAGCTCGACAAGCCGTGTCGTCGGATTGGTGATTTTGGCTGTTATGCGCGGTGCCGTGCATACGGCACCCCTTTGTCCGGCATAGCGTGCGAATTCGGACCCGGGCGCCGAAGCGCCGCAACCTCCTTCCCTACGGTATACGACGCACGGTTTGGCGCCGGGTCCGTCCGACTTAGCGAAAGGACGGCCGCGTGTTCGCATTTGACGTGCATCAAAGGAGACAAACGTCGAGATGAGTTGCGCAGCGGGTATGGCAACGCCTAGAAGGCGCACCTTTGCGAAGGCGGCCGAAACCCTCGGTGGCGAGCAGGCGCTCGCACAGGTTCTCGGCGTGAATGTCTATGCGCTCGCCGGCTGGCTTCAAGGTACGAGCGACGCACCCGACGCAGCCTATTTCGCGGCTCTTGATATCGTCGCCAACGGTCCCTTCAACAACAAGTGCGGCTAGCGCAGCAGGCTGCGCGCCGCATCGCAGCGGCAGGCCAAACGGCCTCCCGGTTAGCCGGATCATCGCCTGATCTGCAGCCGAAGTCCGCCTTGGGCGCACGGCCCCGGCTGCCTGGGGCCTGCGGGCGGGGCCGTTCCTCGCCAGCGCGTCGGCCGTGCAGGAGCATCGGTCAACGGCGCGAAACTCGACCGAACCGTCCGTCCTCGGCGAACGGGTGCCATAGCTGGCAATTCACTGGAGCGCCAGCGCCGAGAGCGCCTACATTCACCTGGCGCGACCACGGCGTCAGCGAGTGCGGGCCGGGCGCAACCTCCCGTACGGCGGAGGTATCAGTGCGCGATGCCGTGGCTGGCTAGTCGCCGAAGACGCGACCCCAGTCCACCTTGCCCGCGGGCGTGCGCTCGAGGGTGAGCTGCACCATGGCGATGTGGCCCTGCTCTTCCATCGCCATTTCCTGTGCCAACGCGCGCAGCGCCGGGTCGGTGGCGGTCTCTTTCACCTCGGTGAAGAATTGCTTTGCGCGCCGCTCGGCCTCGAGCGCAATCTCGAGCGCCTGGTGCGGCGTGAGCAGGCGGAACACCAGGTCGTGCGCCGCCGTCTCGGGCGCGCCCGCGTCGAGCCAGGCGTATTCGCCGGGCGCGATCCTCGGCAAGTCCACGCCCTTGGTGCGCGCCTCGAGCGTCTCGAGGTGCTCCGCCTCGAACACGGCGAGCGTGCGGAACAGCGTCGCCACCTGGTCGTTACCCTCGTCCGCCATGCGCTGCGCGAACTCGGCGTAACGCTCGGCCGCCTCGCGCTCGATGGCGAGCGCGTGCGCGTAGAGCTCGCTCGGGGTGCTGACCGGGACCGCGAGGACCATGGCGCTACACCTACACCGCGCCTAGCGGCGCGGCTTGACGCAGATCAAGACCCCGTCGAGGGGTACCCGCTTAGGAGCCGAGATGGCAGCTTTGCGCAGGAAGCGCTCCTTTGCGCTAGATCAAGACAAGACCCGCCGGGGCCGCCTAGTGTGGAACTCGTGGAGAACCGTCAATGAAAATGCAAGCCGCAGTGCTCGCGGTGGTCACTCTGATGTCGGGCTGCATGTCGGCAGGCGAGCACCGCGACGCGGTGGAGGGCCAAGGCGATCGCCTCACCGTCGGCAAAGTGCAGCGCGAGATCAGGGTCGGGATGACCGGAGCCGAGGTTGCCGGCGTGCTCGGCTCGCCCAACATCGTCACCACCGACGAGGAGCGGCGCGAGGTCTGGGTCTACGACCGCGTCTCGACCGAGACGGTTTACTCGGAGAGCCGCGGCGGCGTCGCCGCGCTCGTCCTCGCGACGAGCGGCAGCGCCGCCGGCGCCGCGGCGCCGGTCTACTCGGGCAGCGCGGGCGCGCGCTCGACCACGCAGCGCACGCTGACGGTGATCGTGAAGTTCGACAAGGAGAGCCGCGTGCGCGATTTCTCCTACCATGCGTCGCAGTTTTGAGAGGGCTCTGCTGATCTGCGCCTTGGCGCTCGCGGGCTGTGCGGTGGAGATGCCGCCTGACTACATCGCGGCCAAGCCGAGCGACGCCGCCGACCGCGAGATGCAGGGCCGTCGCTTCGACGGCATCGAAGAGAAGCAGCTCCTCGACGCCGCAGTCGGCGTGCTGCAGGACCTCGGCTTCACGGTCGACGTCACCAGCGTCGAGCTCGGCTTCGTCCAGGGCGCCAAGGAGCGCGAGGCGAAAGCGCCCGATCAGACGCTCGTCCTGCTGATCATCGCCGCGCTGGCGGCGAGCCAGGGATCGAGCATGCCCGCGGGCCAGATGCGCCAGGACCAGACGATCAGCGCGCTGCTCACCGTGCGCCCGGTGCGCGAGGCCGACGAGCGCAGCCACATCGTGCTGGTGAGCTTCCACAACCACGTGCGCCAGCCGCTCGTGCGCACCGCGGGCCCGCTGCGCGACCCGGTGATCTACCAGTCGTTCTTCGAGCTCCTTTCCAAGGCGCTGTTCCTCGAGGCTCACAAGCTATGAAGCGGGTCCTGGCGGCGTTTCTGATCGCCTTCCTCGCTTCATGCGCGAAACCGGGCGCCGGCGACGTGCTCTCTGGCGGCGAGAGCATGCTCAAGCTGCGCTCGGCGCAGACGCGCAGCTTCGAGACCGCGGATCGCAACCGGGTGATGCGCGGCGTGGTCGCGACGCTGCAGGACCTCGGCTTCATGGTGACAGGCGCCGACGCCGCGCTCGGCACGGTGAGCGGGCGCAAGTTCACCGCCGATGCCACCGGCCAGATCTACGAGCTGCGCGTCACCGTCACGGTGCGGCCGCGCGACGAGCGCCAGATGCTGGTGCGCGCGAACGCCGAGTTCAACAACAAGCCCGTCGAGGACCCGACGGCATACCAGAATTTCTTCACCGCCCTCGGCCGCTCGCTCTTTCTGGTTGCTCAGAAGGCGGAGTGATGCGCAAGCTCGTGGTGGCGTGCCTGGCGTTAACGGGCTGCGTCGGCGCGCCCTCGGTCCCCGAGCAATTCGCGTCCGCGTCCCGCGCCACAGTCGAGCTGCAAACGCGGCGCTACGAGGGCGCACGCCCCGAGGACGTGCTGCCGGTCGCCGTGGCCGCGCTGCAGGACTTCGGCTTCCAGGTGATGAAGTCGGACGTTGCGGTCGGCTTGATCGTCGCCGAGCGCGGCTTAAAGAAGAGCTTCGGCGAATACCACTCGGAGTTCTGGCGAGGCTACTGGCAGTCGATGCGCAACACCTTCACCTTCCAGTGGCACAGCCGTGGCCCGAATCCGGAGAAGATGGTCGGGCCGGCGGGCCTGCGCGCCGCGGTCTCGATTACGCCGGCAGGCGCCGGAGCCGAAGTGCGCGTCACCCTGCACCGCTTCGTCAGCCGGCCGACCGGCGAGCCGATCCTCGTGTGGGCCGAGGAGATCGCCGAGCCCGAGGTGTACGCCAGGTTCTTCGATTTGCTCTCGCAAGCGCTCGCGCGCGAGGCGCCGAAAATCGGGGTCACACCCTAAGCGATTGGTGAAGTCGCTCTCCACGCAGTTCTCGCAGCTGGCCGAGGGCGTGCGCTAGCGCGGCGTCTCGGCTACTGCTCTCGCGCGCCTCAACGGCCCGCCTTCGCGAGCGTCGCGGCTTCGCGCGCCGTGGGCTGGCGCAGATAAGGAAGCAGCGGATGGCGCAGGGAACGACGGGAAAGCAAGCTTTTCAGTTCCTGATCTCCCAGCCGGGAATCCGCCAGCCTTCGCACCTCGCCCCCCTCTAGCGCGGCGATCGGCAGCCCATCCAGCAACAACACCCTGTTGCGGTAGATGGACGCGACGCGGGCTTCGGGCGTCAGAATTCCCACAAGGTTGAGGGGATCGGCAGCGCCCACGAGCAGGAGCTCGCCCGCCTTCTCGAGCTTGCGCACCGCGCGCAGGCGGCCCACGGCGTCGGGAAGCGCAAACTGCTCGCCACCGAAGCCGGCGACGAATCGCCCGCCGCGGATTTCCCCGCGCGCTTCGAGCCGCCGGTAGACGCGCACGAGCTCCCGCCAGGGCGGCAGTTGCGACTCGCGCGCGAGCAGCGCGCGGAACACCACGCCGTAGCGCTTTAGCAGGGTCCTCGCAATCGTCTCCACGAAAGAATCCTGAAGGGAAGCAGCGAAAAGCGACCATCTTCCCGCCTGCTCCACCTTGCCCTTGCGCTTCTCCGGCGGCGCGAGCAGCGCGCGCAGGCCGGCGAAGCTGTCCGCCGTCACTTGTCCCGCGGCGGCGAGCTCGGCGAGCGCGCGCTCTAGGAACGCCGGCAGCAGGCCCGTGGCCACCGCAAGCTCGCGAAAGAACAGCGCGCCGCGCTTTTCGAGCGCTTGGCGCACGACTTCGGCTTCCGATGACAAGTCCTTGGATTCCGTTGAAACCTGCCAGGCACCGAGATGCTCGCGCAGGAGCAGCGCGACCGGCGAAGTGCGAAGCGGCGCCTTCGCGCCGGGCGTGAGCCTGCCCCAGGCGACGCGACCGCTGGTGCAAAGGCCGTCGAGCTGCTCCGGCGCATAGTCCGCGACCCGGGCGGGGAGCACATCGTGCTCCCATGCCGCAGCGGCAATCTCGAAGCCTTGCAGCTGCTCGACCACCGCGGCAAGGCCTTCGGCGCCGCGCACCATGTCCTCGCCCGCGATGTGCTGCCAGTGCGTGAGGAAGCGGAGGAACTCGACCGCGTTGACGGGCTCGATCTCGGCTCTCAGCTTGCTCAGCGTGTAGCGATGGATGCGCGCGAGCAGGCGGCGGTCGCACCATTGCAGGTCGCTCGAGGAGAACCTGCCCCTCAGCACCCGCCCCTGGCTCTCCAGCGCAAGCAGCCCCGGCGTCTCCGGCGACGTGATCGGCCCGAGCACCTCGAGCCGGCTGGCGAGCAGCTCGACCGGATCGTCGTTCACGCGCTCCAGCGCGAAGCACCTTTCCTCGCGCAGCACCGCTCGCTCCCCGAGATCCTGAATGAGATTCTTCCACCCAGGACTCAGCTCGCGCTCCTCCAAGTATCCGGCGACCATCAGCGCGTCGTACATCTCGTCCGCGGTGTCCGCGACCGGCCAGGCTTCCTTTCGCACGCGCTCGATCGCAGCCGGATCGAGGGCGCCGAGGTCCGCGGCGCTGCGCACTTCGGTGGCGCGGCGCGTGTAGACGGCGCGCGTTCGGCGCTCCTCCAACGGCGCGTCATCGAGGAACGTGTACACCGCGGAGTTGAGCAGCTCGTGGCTGAAGACCGACGGCTCGGGCGTGTCGCGGCAGACGAAGTGAATGTCGCCGTCGAAGAGCCTTTTCAATATGGATTCCAGGGAGGAGACATCCAGGGCCTCTTCGAGACAGTCGCGCAGCGCCTGCTCTACCAGCGGGTGGCTCGGGATTTCGCGAGCGCCCTGCAGATTGTCCTGGCAGGCCACGGCGTCCGGGAACGCGGCCTGCAAGAGGTCTTCGGCGTACATGCGCTGGAGCTGATTCGGTACCTTCGCGCCGCCGCGGTTGCGCGGCACGGCGAGCGAGAGCGTCGCGCTCCAGCGCCAGCGCGTCTCGAAGATCGGGGAGGCAAGCACCGCCTGCAGCAGCGTCTCGCGCACGGTGGTCGGATGGAGGTAGCGCAGCACCTCCTCCAGCGCAAACGAGTGCGCCGCGCCGAGCGAGAGGATCACGCCCTCCTCCGTCGCCGCCGCCTGCAGCTCGAAGTTGAAGCCCTGGCAGAACTTCTTGCGCAGCGCGAGCCCCCAGGCGCGGTTGATGCGGCTGCCGAAGGGCGCGTGCAGCACGAGCTGCATGCCGCCCGACTCGTCGAAGAAGCGCTCGAGTGCGATGGTGTGCGTGGTAGGCACGACGCCGAGGGCGCGTCGGCCTAGGTCAAGGTACTCCAGGATCTGCTCCGCCGCTGGCCGGGATAGTCTGTACTTCTCCAGGAGTATTTCGAGTGTGGCTTCGGATCGAAGTCTGGACACCGCCGCGCTCATCTCGTCGCTGCGCGCCGGCGCCTCGCCGAGCCAGAAGGGCATCGAGGGCGGCTGGCCCTCGGCGTCGGCGACGCGCACCACGCCGTTGCCGACGCGCAGGATGCGCCAGGAAGCGTTGCCGAGCTGGAACACGTCGCCCGGCAGCGACTCGATGGCGAAGTCCTCGTTCAGCGTGCCGATGAAGTGGCCTTCGGGCTCGAGCAGCACGCGGTAGTCGAAAACCTCGGGGATCGCGCCGCCATTGACGATGGCAGTCATGCGCGAGCCCTTGCGTGCTCTCAGCTTGCCGTTCAGCGAATCGCGGTGAATCAGCGCTGCACGCCGGCCTCGGCGCGTGGCGTAACCGCGCGCGAGCATCTCGACGACGTCCAGGAACTGCTCCTTCTCCAGAGATCGATAAGGGTGAGAATTCCGGAAAAGGCGGTAAAGCGCATCCTCATCCCACTCGCCCTGCGCCGCCGTCTCGGCGACGATCTGCTGTGCGAGCACATCGAGCGGCTTGTCCGGGACGCAGACGCGGTCAAGCTCGCCGTCGTACACCGCGCGCACCATGGCGGCGCACTCGACGAGATCATCGCGCGTGAGCGGGAAAATGCGGCCCTTCGGCAGCCCGCCTACCGTGTGGCCCGAGCGGCCGACGCGCTGAAGAAGCGTCGAGATACGGTGCGGCGAGGAGATCTGGCACACGAGGTCGACGTGCCCGATGTCGATGCCGAGCTCGAGGGAGGCCGTAGCGACAAGGACCTTGAGCCGCCCCTCCTTGAGGCGCTGCTCTGCATCGAGGCGCGCCTCCTTGGCGAGGCTGCCGTGGTGCGCGGCGACCCCCTCGCTTCCGAGCCGCTCGGAGAGCTGGTGCGCCATGCGCTCCGCCAGGCGGCGCGTGTTCACGGTGATGAGCGTCGTGCGGTGCTGCTCGATGAGCTCGACCAGGCGGGCGTAGATCTCTTTCCACACCTCGCCCGACATCACCGCCTCGAGCGGCGACGGTGGCACCTCCACCGCGAGATCGATCGCCCGCTTGTGGCCCTTGTTCACGATGGACAAAGGTTCCCGAGTCAGGAATCTTCCCACCTCCTCGATCGGCTTTTGCGTGGCGGAAAGGCCAATGCGCTGCAGCGTCCGGCCGCAGAGGTGGTCGAGACGCTCGAGCGACAGCGCGAGATGCGCGCCGCGGCGCGACTGCAGCACCGCATGGATCTCGTCGACGATTACCACTCGCGCCGTCTTCAGCATGGCGCGCGAGCGCTCGGCGGTCAGAAGGAGGTACAGCGACTCCGGCGTGGTAACCAGGATGTGCGGCGGCGTCTTCAGCATCGCCGCGCGCTCACTCTGCGGCGTGTCGCTGGAGCGCACCGCGGCGGTAACATGGATCTCCTGTAAGCCGGCTTCCCTCGTTACCCCCCTAATTTCCCTACGGGGCTCCGCCAGGTTCTTGTGAATGTCGGCCGAAAGCGCCTTGAGCGGCGAGACGTAGATGACGCGCACCTCGTCGGGCAGGCTGCGCTCGAGGCCTTCGCGAAAGAGCTGGTCGATCGAGGTGAGGAAGGCAGCGAGCGTCTTCCCGGACCCGGTCGGAGCGGCGATGAGCGTGTGCGCGCCCGAGCGGATGGCGCGCCAGCCCTCGAGCTGCGCCTCGGTGGGCGCGCCGAAGCGGCCGGCCCACCATTGGCGGATGACGGGATGAAAGTCCAGGGGTAGCAAGGCGAAGATTTTGACATTAGATTCCGGGATTCACATGCGAGAAGCTATGAGGGGGATGCTCAAGCTCGAGCAGCTCCGGGAGCTCGTCGGCAAGGGCGAGATCGAGACCGTGGTGGTCGGATTCACCGATCACTACGGAAGGCTCATGGGCAAGCGCTTCGACGCGGAGATGTTCGTCGAGGACATCGTCAAGTACGGCGGACATGCCTGCGACTATCTCCTTACGGTGGACATGGAGATGGATCCGGTGCCCGGGTACCGCTTCGCCAACTGGGAGCTGGGATACGGCGACTTCCACATGGTGCCGGACCTCGCCACCCTGCGCGTGGCGAGCTGGCTGGAGAAGACGGCGCTCGTGCTCTGCGACGTGAAGAGCGAGAAGACGCATGACCTCATCGCCGTGGCGCCGCGCTCGATCCTTCGCCGGCAGCTCGATCGTGCGAATGAGAAAGGGTTTCAAGCGTTTGCCGGGACCGAGCTCGAGCACTACCTCTACCTCACGAGCTACCGCGACGCGGCGCGGCAGGGATATCGCGACCTCGAGCCGGCCGGCTGGTACCTCGAGGACTACCACATCCTCCAGGGCACCCGCACCGAGAGCTTTCACGCCGCGGCGCGGCGCCATCTCAAGCACTCGGGCGTTCCAGTCGAGACCTCCAAGGGCGAGTGGGGCGCCGGGCAGCATGAGCTCAACGTGCGCTACGCCGAAGTGCTCGAGATGGCCGACCGGCACACCGTGTTCAAGCAGTGCCTGAAGGAGATCGCCGAGGCCGCGGGCATGAGCGTCACCTTCATGGCCAAGATCGCTTCCGACCAGGCCGGATCGAGCTGCCACATTCACTTCAGCCTATGGCGCGACGGCAAGAACGCGTTCGAGGGGCATTCCGACGCCTTCCGCTGGTTCCTCGGCGGCTGGCTCGCGCACGTTCCGGACGTCATGGTGTTCTACGCGCCGACGGTGAACTCCTACAAGCGCTATGTCGACGCCTCCTGGGCGCCCACGCGCATCGCGTGGAGCAAGGACAACCGCACGGCCGGCTTCCGCGTCGTCGGAAGCGGCGCCGGCACACGCATCGAGTGCCGCATCCCCGGGGCCGACTGCAACCCATACCTCGCTTTGGCTGCCTCGCTCGCCTCAGGGCTGGAAGGGCTGAACAATCGCATTGAGCCGCCCGAGGCATTCGTCGGGGACATCTATGCGGCGAAGGACCTGCCGCGGGTGCCATACACGCTGAAAGAGGCAAACGAAGCCTTCACTTCCTCGGAGTTCGCGAAGAAGGCGTTCGGCGAAGAAGTCGTCGAGCACTACGGCCATTTCTTCGCGACCGAGGTGGCCGCGTACGACAGAGCGGTGACCGACTGGGAGCGCAAGCGCTACTTCGAGCGGATATGAGACTGAAAGGGAAAGTGGCTCTCATCACCGGCGCCGGCAGCGGCATCGGGCGACAGTCGGCGCTTCTTTTCGCGAAGGAAGGCGCGTCGATCGTCGCGGTGGACGTCAACGAGGAAGCTCTGCGCCATTCCGCGAAGGAGATCCCGGGATGCGCGGCCGTGACCGCGGATGTGTCGAAAGCGCAGGACTGCGAGCGCATGGTGGCCGAGGCCGAGAAGCGGTTCGGAAAGCTCGATATCCTCTTCAACAACGCCGGCATCATGCATGCGAAGGACGACGACGCGGTCTCCACCGACGAGGCGGTCTGGGACCTGACGCTCGACATCAACGCGAAAGGCGTGTTCCTCGGCTGCAAGTACGGCATCCCGGCGTTGAAGCGCGCCGGCGGCGGCTCGGTGATCAACACCGCGTCCTTCGTCGCGCTGCTGGGCGCCGCGACGCCGCAAATCGCCTACACCGCGAGCAAGGGCGCGGTGCTCGCCATGACGCGCGAGCTCGCCGTCATCCATGCGCGCGAGAACATCCGCGTCAACGCGCTCTGCCCCGGGCCGCTCAAGACCGAACTCCTCATGAAGTTCCTCGATACCGAAGCGAAGAAGCAGCGGCGCCTGGTGCACATCCCGATGGGCCGCTTCGGCGAGGCAGAAGAGATGGCTCGCGCGGCGTTGTGGCTCGCCTCGGATGAGTCGTCCTACGTGACAGGTACCGAGTTCATGGTCGACGGCGGGATCACGGCGGCCTACGTTACGCCGCAGTGAGAGCGCGCGCGGCTGCCGTCCTCACGGCCGCCTTCGCGCTCGCCTGGATAGCGCCGCTTGTCGGTCTGCTCGCCGCGGGGGAGTCACTCGCGCCCTTCCTCGGCTTTCCGCCGCGCACCGAGCCGGTCACCCATGCGCCGTTTTCGCCGGCCGCCTTTGCGCTCCTCGCCTTGCCGGCGCTCGGCGCGGTAGCGCTTTTCCTCATCTCGTTGAGGCCGGCGCAGGCGCCGCCGGCCCCCAGGAGCTCTTTCCCGCGCTGGGGCTGGATCGGCCTCGCACTGATGGCGGCCGGGTGGGTCGCCGCGTGGAACGACGTGCTGCCCGTCGAGTGGCGCCGGCAGGCATTCACGCCGCTGTGGGTGGGGTATGCGCTGCTCATGTGCGCCCTCGCCTATCGACGCGGTGGCAGATCGCTTCTTACGCATCGGACCGGGTGGTTCGTCGCGCTTTTCCCCGTCAGCGCGGCGTTCTGGTGGCTTTTCGAGCACCTCAACCAGTTCGCCGACAACTGGTCCTACGAGGGTATCGAGGCCCCGGGAAGCTGGGAGTATTTCCTGCAAGGCACGCTGCCGTTCTCCACGGTGCTGCCCGCGGTCGCGGCGACCTTGTTCTGGCTGCGCGAATATCCCCGTCTCGAAGCGCTGCGCTTGCCGCCCATGCGCGGCGGACCTGCTTTGGGATGGCTGGCGCTGCTCGCCGGCGCGCTTGTGCTCGCCGCCCTCGGGCCGTGGCCGGAGGCCTTCTTCTGGTCACTCTGGGTCGGGCCGCTTCTTCTCCTCGGCGGCTTGCAGAAGCTGATCCTAGGCCAGACGCTTTTCGCGCCGCTCGCGACCGGCGATGCTCGATCGCTCCTGCAGCCGGCGCTGGCGGCGCTCGTCTGCGGCTTCTTCTGGGAGCTCTGGAACTTCGGCGCGCTCGCGAAGTGGCACTACAGCATTCCCTTCGCGCAGCGCTTCCATCTCTTCGAGATGCCGTTGCTAGGCTACGCGGGGTATCTGCCCTTCGGCATCGTGTGCGCGCTCGTCATGGATACGCTGGCGCGCCTGCTCGAGCGCCGCGGCTTGTACGGCTAGGGACGCACCCCGGGCGACTCCACCTTCATGCCACGCGCGCGCCACATCAGGTACTGCTCGAGCTCGACCAGCTCCGGCGCGCCGTAGGGATACGACTCGGCGCGCATGCCGCTCAGGCAATTGCGCAGCCGGCGCTGCAATGAGCCGAGACCCTGCCATTCCAGGCGGTAGACCGGATAGCCGCTCGGGTGCCCCTGTGCGATCGGCGTGCCGGCGAGCTTCCTGTCCCAGCGCTCGTCGTGGCACTGCGCGCAGGAAAGGTTGAGCTGACCCTGCCGCTGCCGATAGAGCGCCTCTCCGGCGTTGCTCTTCTGCACCTCGATCGGCACGCCGCGCGACTGCTTTGCGATGAATACGGTCAGCGAGAGGAGCTCCCGGCTTTCATAGGCGAAGGCCTTTGCATTCATGCGCTCGATGCGACAGGCGTTGATGCGCTGCTCGAGATTCATCAGGCGGCCGCTCTTGACGTCGCGGGCCGGATAGCGCGCCGCGACGCCTTTGAGGTCCGAGTGACAATGCATACAAGCGCTTCCCGAGGAAGATTCTCTTCTTCGGAAGAGCGCTTCCCCGTCCAGCACCCAGAACATGCCGGGGTTCGCCGCGTCGTCGTCCTGCATGGCGCGCGTCTCGCGGCTCATGAACTCGTAGCCCGAGCGGCGCTCGGCCAGGGGGATTTCCGCCGACACGAAGCCCGTGACGAGCAGCAGAAGTAGCGCGGAAAACCTCAAACGACGGTGATCTGCGCCGTTTCCGTAACGGCGTAACCGTTGTCGCCGGACCAGCGAAACTCCAGCGTGCCGCTCTCCGAGGCGAGCAGGCTGAAGGCGATGAGCGGGTTGGCGGCGATCGCGGGGTGCAGCTCCATGCGGAACACCTCGGCGCCGTTGTAGGTGCAGACGAATGTGCGGATGATGTCGCGCGGGATCGTCTCGCCGAGCTGCGTGCGCCGGAAGCCCGTCTCCATCGCATGCTGCGCGAGCGTCTTGATCTCGATCACCTCGCCGCGCTTCGCCTGCTTCGGGACGGTGACGATGGCGCGGCGGCTCATATCGGTCCCCTCGCCTCTGTGCCGTCCTCCAGGCAGGCGGAGACCGTCACCACCACCTCGGCGCTGCCCGACCAGAGCGAGCCGTCCGAGAGCTCTGCGATCGCCTGCACCGTTTGGCTATCGGCAAGGCGCATGCGCGTCGACACCGAGGCGCGTCCTGCGCGCGGCGTGAAGCGCACCGAGAGCACGTTCGGCTGCGGGTTCTTCTCCGTGAAGACGTGGATCGCCTTCACGTAGTCCTGCGCCGTCATCGGGCTGTCGACCGACACGGTGAGCGGCACCGCGTTGCCGTTGTCGACGAGGGGCGCGATATCGAGCTTCACCTTGCCCGGGCGCGGGACCGCGCCGCCGAGCATCTTGCGCATCGCCGCCTGCATCTCCGCTGGCGTGCCATGTGCCGTTCCAGCGAAAACAGCGGTGAGGAAAAGAAAGCTCCTTCGATTCATCTATCTCAGAGTAACAAGGAAGGCGACTACGTCCTCGATCTGCTGTGCGGTCAGGACCGTCTTGCCGCGGAACGCGGGCGCGACGCGCTGCAGTCTCTCGGTCTTGAAGTAGGCGGGCATCACGGTGTCGGGATTCACTCGGCTCGAATCCACGATTCTGAGTCGGATCTCGCCCGCGGACAACCGCGCGCCGACGCCCGCGAGGTCGGGCGCGAGGTCACCCATGAACCGCTGCTCGGGGAACGGCCCGCTATGACAGAGCAGGCAAAGGCCGACCTGGCGGTCGACCACGATCGCCCGCCCCCTGGCCGGATCGCCCTCCGATCCGGTCAGGGAGGCGGGAATTTCGTCGTTCGGGTACGACGTTCCCGCGAGAGCGAGAAGCAGTCCGAACGCAAGACCCTTCAAACCAGCTCGATACCGTGGTTCTTGAGCGGCACCGAGCGGATGCGCTTGCCGGTCGCGCGGTAGATCGCGTTCAGCACCGCCGGGGCAGCCACGCAGATCGTCGGCTCGCCGATCCCGCCCCAGACGTCGCCGCCGGCAGGCATGACGATCGTCTCGACCTTCGGCATCTGCGCGATGCGCATCGACGGGTAGTCGTGGAAGTTGCTCTGCTGGATCCTCCCGTCCTGCACCGTGCATTCCTGCATGAAAAGTGCCGAGAGCCCGTAGACGAACGAGCCCGCCACCTGGCGCTCGATCTGCGCCGGGTTGACGGCATAGCCCGGGTCGGTGGCCGCGACGATGCGGTGGATCTTCACCTTGTTGCCCGTCACCGAGATTTCGCAGGCCGCCGCAACGAAGGCGTTGAAAGCCTTCATCTGCGCGATGCCGCGGTGCACGCCGGCGCGCGGGGGCTTGCTCCAGCCGATGCGCTCGGCCACCGCGTTCATCACGCCCAGCGCTCTCGGGTGCTTGGCCATGTACTGGCGGCGGAACTCGAGCGGGTCCTTGCCCGCCGCATCCGCCAGCTCGTCCATGAAGGACTCGATGAATACCGCGTTCTGGTTGATGTTGACGCCGCGCCACACTCCCGGCGGCACGTGGTTCTGCCGCATGGCGTGGTCGATGAGCAGGTTCGGGTAGTTGTAGCAGAAGGAGTGCTCGCCGGCGTCCGCCACACCCTGGAAGACCAGCGGATCCTTGCCCTGCTGCTTCTCGACCAGTGCGGGAAGGACTTCCTTCAGGATCGACTGGCCCGAAAGGCGCATGTGCACGCCGGTGAGGTTGTTCTGCGCATCGAAGGCGCCGGTCAGCTTGCACATCATGACCGGGTGATAGCGGCCCTGCGCCATGTCCTCTTCGCGCGACCACAGCATCTTCACCGGGACGCCGGGCATCTGCTTCGCGATCAGCACCGCTTGCACAACGTAATCCTGGTGCAGGCCGCTCCTCCGGCCGAAGCCGCCGCCGATGTTGATCTTGTAGACCTCGCACTTCTCCGCAGGCAGGCCGGAGGTCCGCAGCACCGCGGCGAAGGACGACTCCCCGTCCTGCGTCGGCACCCACACCTCGCACCTGTCGGGCGTGTAGCGCGCAGTGGCGTTCATCGGCTCCATCGGCGCGTGGTTCTGGAACGGATACTGGTAAACCGCCTCGACCTTCTTCGCCGCCGATGCGATCGCCGCCCTGGCGTCGCCCTCCTTGTTGCCGAGGAATGCCTGCTCGGCGTCGAGGCCTTGCCTGCACTGCTCCCAGATGGTCGCTTGCGAGACCTTCGCGTTCGCCCCCTCGTCCCACACGATGGGGAGCGCGTCGAGCGCGGTCTTCGCCTGCCACCAGCTGTCCGCGATCACCGCCACGGCGGTTTCTCCCACCGGCACGACCTTGCGCACGCCCCTCATGCTGCTCACGCGGCCCGCGTCGAAGCTCTTCAGCTTGCCGCCGAATACCGGGCATTCCCGGATGGCGGCGTTCAGCATCCCGGGAAGCCTGAGGTCGGCGCCGTAGACCTGCTTGCCCGTGACCTTGTCGACGGTGTCGAGGCGCTTCACGCCCTTGCCGATCAGCTTCCAGTCCTTCGGGTCCTTCAGCTTGACGTCCTTCGGGGGCTCGCGCCGGGCGGCGAGCTCCGCCACCTTGCCGTAGGTGGTCTTCCGTCCCGATGGAACGTGCGTGATGACGCTGTTCTCGGCGCGGCATTGCGAAGCGGGCACGTCCCACTGCGCGGCCGCGGCGGCGATCAGCATCTCGCGCGCGGTGGCGCCGCCCATGCGCACGTAATCGTGCGACATGCGGATGCCGCGGCTGCCGCCGGTGTTGAAGTCACCCCAGACGCGCTTGCGCTTGACCTGCTCGCCGGGCGTCGGCAGCTCGTAGCGGACCTTGCTCCAATCGCATTCGAGCTCCTCGGCGACCATCTGCGCGAGGCCGGTGATCGTGCCCTGACCCATCTCCGAGCGCGCGACGCGGATCACCACCGTGTCGTCGGGGCGGATCACCACCCAGGCGTTGACCTCCGGGGAGCCGTCGGCGGCGCGGACGACCCGCGGCCCGCCAAAGGGAATTTCGAGGCCGAGAGCGAGGCCGCCGGCGGCGGCGGAGGAGGAGACGATGAAGGTGCGGCGGTTCATGGTCATGGCGTCCTCCTCAGGCCTTCGCGGCGGCGTGGATCGCTTCGCGCACCTGCTGGAAGGTGCCGCAGCGGCAGATGTTGGTGATGGCGGCGTCGATATCGGCGTCGGTCGGGCGGGGCTTCTCCTTCAGCAGCGCCGCGACGGCCATGATCATGCCCGCCTGGCAGTAGCCGCATTGCGGCACATCGTGATCGACCCAGGCCTTCTGCACCTTGTGCAGCGTGTTGCCTTGCGCGAGGCCTTCGATCGTCGTGATCTTCTTGCCGACCGCCGCGCTCGCCGGCATGGCGCAGGCGCGCACCGGAGCGCCGTCGATGTGCACGGTGCACGCACCGCACTGGGCGATGCCGCAGCCGTACTTGGTTCCGGTCAGTCCGACCTGCTCGCGAATCACCCAAAGCAGCGGGGTATTGGGTTCCGCATCGATGTCATGGGTCTTGCCGTTGATGGACAGGCGCATTCGTTGGTTCCTCCTCCGGGTGGGTTTCGAACTGTAGTCCCCGCGTTGGCGTCGCCGCAATCGTGCGGCGCAATGTCAGGCGGCCGACAGGTCAGGCAGGGTGCCGCCTGACCATCTGTTTCGCAATGATGATGCGCTGCATTTCGTTGGTACCTTCCCCAATGCAAAGCAATGGTGCATCGCGGTAAAGACGTTCCACGGCGAACTCCTTCGAATACCCATAACCGCCGTGGATGCGCATCGCTTCGTGGGCGTTCTCGAACGCCGCCTCGGTGGCGAAATACTTCGCCATCCCGGCTTCCAGGTCACAGCGCTCGCCGCGGTCGTAGATTTCCGCCGCGTTCTTCACGAGCAGCCGCGCCGCCTCGACCCGCGTCGCCATCTCCCCGAGCTTGAGCTGGATCGCCTGGTGCTCGCAGATCGGCTTGCCGAACGTCTCCCGCTGCTGCGAGTATTTGATCGCTTCGTCCAACGCGGCTTTCGCCACGCCCACGCCGCGCGCCGCCACGTTGATGCGCCCGAGCTCCAGGCCACCCACCGCCTGGTGGAAGCCTTTGCCTTCCTCGCCGCCGATCAGGTTCGCCGCCGGAACGCGATAGTCCTGGAACACGAGCTCGGCGGAGTCGATGCCCTTGTAGCCGAGCTTCTCGAGCTTTCGGCTCACCGAGAAGCCCGGCCCTTTCTCGCATAGGAACATGCTCATGCCCTTGTGCCGCGGCTGCGCCTCGGGGTCGGTCTTCACCAGCACCGCGAAGCACGAGCCGTGAATTCCATTGGAGATCCAGGTCTTCGTGCCATTCAGCACATACCCGGTGCCCTCCCGCTTCGCCCGCGTTCTGATGGCCTGCAGGTCGGTTCCGGCGTTGGGCTCCGTCAGCGCAAGCCCGCCGCGGACCTGCCCGCTCGCGAACTTCGGCAAGTAGCTTTCCTTCAGGGAAGCCGAACCGTACTTCTCCACGAGCAGCGCCATCATGAGATGCGAATTGAAGATGCCGGTGAGCGACATCCACACCTCCGAAATCCTCGCGACGATGCGCGCGTAGGTCGCTGCCGGCAGGCCGAGGCCCCCGTACTGCGTGGCGATCGTGGCGCCGAAGAGCCCGAGCGCCTTCATCTGCTCCACCATCTCCTGCGGATACACGTCGTCATGCTCCAGCTTCATGACGTGCGGCCTCACCTGCCGATCGAGCCAGCGGTCGATCGCGTCCAACATCTCGTCGTTCATGGCTAGAATCGTAGTCGAATTCGCATGGACCGGAATCTCTCGCCGCGCACCGTTTCAGGAGAGCTCGGCGCCTTCGTCGCGGCGCTCCAGTGGGAGGACATCCCACCCGAGGTCCGCACGCGCGCGCGGCACCTGATCCTCGACGCCGTGGGCTGCGCGCTTGCCGCGCGCAAGTTCGCTTTTTCAAGTCAAAGTCTTCAGTCCATTCTCGAGCTGGCCGGCCCGGGCGATCGCGCCGTCATCGGCCAGCGCTTGCGCCTGCCGCTGCGCGACGCGGTGCTCGCCAACGGCCTGCTCGCGCACGGGCTGGATTACGACGACACCCACACCGAGGCCATCGCTCACCTGACCGTCAGCGTTTTCCCTACGGTTCTTGGGCTCGCCTCCCAAGAGGGGCTTTCCATGAAGGAGCTCCTTACGGCTTACATGGCGGGCATCGAAGCGGGCGCACGTCTGGGCGCGGTGGCCAAAGGCGGGTTTCACCAGGTCGGCTTCCACCCGACCGGCGTCATCGGCGCCTTCGCCTGCGCGCTCGCCGCCGGGAAGCTCTACGGGCTCGATGCCCAAGGACTCGCCCAGGCGCAAGGCGTGGCGCTGTCGGTGGCCTCGGGAAGCCTCGAGTTCCTCGAGGACGGCGCGTGGACAAAGCGCTTTCACCCCGGCTGGGCTGGCGTGGGCGGGATCGTCGCCGCGGCGCTCGCCCGCGGCGGCTTCAAGGCGCCCGGCGGGGCATACGAAGGGCGCTTCGGGCTCTATGCGAGCTACCTAGGCCCGCGCGCCGCGGAATGCGAACTCCCGCGCGCCACGGCGGCGCTCGGCGGGACCTGGGAAACAATGAACGTAGGCTTGAAGCCCTTTCCGGCCTGTCACTTCGCCCATGCTTTCGCCGACGCCGCGCTTTCGCTTCACAAGGAAGTTTCCCCGAAAGAAATACGGGAGATAAGAGCGCTTGTTCCGGCAGAGATCGTGAAGACGGTCTGCGAGCCGGCAACGGCCAAGCGGCGCCCGGTGAGCGACTACGACGCAAAGTTCAGCCTGCCCTTCATCATCGCGGCGAGCCTCATTCGCGGGCGCTTCGGCCTCGCGGAGCTCGAGGAATCCGCCCTGAAGGATCCGGAGATCCTGGAGCTGGCTGGCAAAGTCACCTACGAGATCGATCCGCAGTCGAGCTTCCCGAAGCACTATTGCGGCGAGGTGATCGTGCGCACGAGCGAAGGCCGGGCGCTGCGCCGGCGAGAACAGGTGAACCGCGGCTGCGCGGACCGGCCGCTCTCGAACGCCGAGATCGCGGCCAAGTTCGCCGAGAACGCGTCGTACGCCGGGGTCTCCGGTCCGGCCAGGCTGGCGAGGGCCATCCTCGATCTCGATGCCGGCGCCCCCGCGGGCGAGCTCGAGGCGGCCCTCGGCGCGGCATGAGCCTGCCGCTCGAAGGCATCCGGGTCCTCGCGGTCGAGCAGTACGGCGCCGGCCCCGCGGGCAGCATCTACCTCGCGGATCTCGGCGCCGAGGTCATCAAGATCGAGAATCTGCGCGAGGGCGGCGATGTCGGCCGCCACGTCGGGCCGTATTTCTTCGGCCCCGGCGACAGCCAGTTCTTCCAGACCTTCAACCGCAACAAGCGCTCGATCGCCCTCGACCTCTCCAAGACGGACGCGCGGGGTGTGCTGCGCGATCTCGCGCGCACCGCGGACGGCGAGTTCGACAACCTGCGGGGCGACTTGCCGGCGAAGCTCGGCCTGACTTACGAGCATCTGAAGGAAGTGAACCCGAGGATCGTGTGCGCGCACCTTTCGGCGTACGGGCGGGGGGGCTCGCGTGGGGCATGGCCCGGCTACGATTACCTGATGCAGGCCGAGGCGGGC
>DASRKB010000064.1:0-20143 GCA_035649175.1 Burkholderiales bacterium
GTACGCCCCAACTCTCCGTGAAAAGGGTCCTGACCCCTTTTTCTCAGGATGCTCACGAGACCAGCGCGCCTCGCTCGCGGATGATGCAGCGCAGGCGCACCATCGAGGCGGCGATGCTGTACATCCAGAAGCCGAGCGCGACGAGCAGCATGCCGGTCAGCATGGTGGCGGCCATGGTGGGCGCGCGCGTGAGGCTCACGGATGCGCCCTGGTGCAGGGTGTTCCACCATTGCACCGAGTAGTAGATGATGGGAATGTTCACCACGCCGACGATGGCGAGCAGCGCCGCGGCCCGGTCGGCGCGCCGCGGCTCGTCGATCGCCGCGTGCAGCGCGAGGAAGCCGAAGTACAGGAACAGCAGGATCAGCTCCGAGGTGAGGCGCGCGTCCCACACCCAGTAGGTGCCCCAGGTGGGCTTGCCCCAGAGCGACCCGGTCCACAGCGCGATGAAGGTGAAGAGCGCCCCGGTAGGCGCGATGGCGAGGGCCATCATGCCCGAGAGCCGGGTGTTGAAGGCGAAACCGAGCGCCGCCCAGAAGGCCATGACGAGATACAGGAACATGGACATCCACGCCGCGGGGACGTGGATGAAGATGATGCGATAGGCCTCGCCCTGCTGCGCGTCGGTGGGCGCGACGAAGAAGCCGACATACAACCCCGCAGCGGCAAGAAGGACGGCTGCAA
The DNA here is from genome assembly GCA_035649175.1 of Burkholderiales bacterium. Taxonomy (GTDB): domain Bacteria; phylum Pseudomonadota; class Gammaproteobacteria; order Burkholderiales; family SG8-39; genus SCGC-AG-212-J23. The sequence goes on from DASRKB010000064.1 coordinate 685, forward strand.
CTCCACACCAATAAACTATCTTCCCGGCAAGCGGGTAGAACGTCTGAGGCGAGGCGTACCAGAACCATTTCATTCCGAAGAGATCCTCAAGGCGGCCGCGATCGCCCACGGCGCGAACGCCGCAGCGAGCACCAGGCCAGCGCCGAGCAGGAGAAGCTGCCCCTGCGCGCCGAGACCGGAGGCCGCCATCTCGACCGCGCCCGCGCCCATGACCAGCACCGGCACGTACAGCGGCAGGACGAGCAGCGCGAGCAGCACGCCGCCGGCGCGCAGGCCCAAGGTCAGCGCCGCGCCGATCGCGCCGATCAGGCTGAGCACCGGCGTGCCGAGCGCCAATGATAAGGCAAGCACGCCGTAGAGCGCGGGCTGGAGGTCGTACTGCAGGGCGATCAGCGGCGCGATGGCGACCAGCGGCAATCCCGACACGAGCCAGTGGGCAAGCGCCTTGGCCGCCGCCACCACGCCGAGCGGGGTCGCCCCGAGCAGCATCTGCTCGAGCGTGCCGTCGGCGTGGTCGTCGGCGAAGAGGCGCCCGAGCGAGAGCAGGGAGGAAAGTAGCGCCGCCACCCAGATCGCTCCCGGCGCGATGGCGCGCAGCAGGTTCGGCTCCGCGCCGATGCCGAGGGGAAAGAGGCTCGTCACGATGACGAAGAAGAGCAGCGCCGTGGCCACGTCGCTGCGCCGGCGCAGGGCGAGCAGCAGGTCGCGGTAGACGATGGTGCGCGCCGCCGCGAGCACGCTAAAGCTCGATCATGCGCGCGTGCTCGACCCGCACATCCTGGTGGCTGGTGAAGACGACCGCGCCGCCGCGTGCCGCGTGCTCCGTGAGCATGCGCTCCAGGCCCTCGGCCGCCCCGGTGTCCAGCGCGGTGAGCGGCTCGTCGAGGAGCCAAAGCGGCACCGCTGCCGAAAGGACGAGCCGCGCGAGCGCCGCCCGCCGGCGCTGCCCCTGCGAGAGCCGCTTGAGCGGGGGGCCCTCGGGGACGCCGAAGCGCCCGAGCGCCTCGGCGAGCGAGCGGTGGGTCGTTTCTACGCCGGCCAGGCGGCAGGCGATGTCCAGGTTTTCCGTAGCGGTGAGATCGTCTTTCACCGCCGGCGCATGTCCCAGGTAGACGAGATGACGCGCGTAGTCCTCCTTCAGCGCGCCGATCGGGGCGCCCCTCCAGCGCACCTCGCCGGCGGCGGGAGTCAGCAGGCCGCAGAGGATCCTCAGAAGGCTCGTCTTGCCGGCGCCATTCGGCCCCGCGATGCGCAGCAACTCGCCCGGCGCGGCGGCGAGCGATAGCCCCCGGAACAATACCCGTCCGCCGCGCTGGCATTCCAGGTTGCGCGCCTCAAGCACGGAATATTGTTGCAGAAGCCGCGACCGCGCGCGGCTCTAGGTCTGCTGTGCAATGCGCCGGCGCAAGCTCGCGTAGTCGGTGTCCTGGGCCTCCGGCGCGGCATCCTTCACGGCCCGCCAGTCCTCCTCGCCCAGCGCCCTCTCGGCGCGTGGGAGGACACTGTCCTCTTCCCGGGCGATGTGGCTGTCGTAGTAGACGAGATAGGTGGCAAGGATCATCTCCACCTCTTCGCGCGGCACGATCGCTCCTTCGAGTATGGCGTTGATTCTTTCGAGCAGCGTCTCGCCGGCGTGCGCGATCACGCGGTGCTCCTGCTGCAGGCGCACGAGCGGCAGCTCGAGCTCGGGGACGCGGGAAGCGAGACGCGCGAAAGCCTCGTCCTCGCGCCGGTGGTGGACCTGGTCGCCGTAATCGCGCAGGTAGGAGACGACCTCGACCATGAGCTCGTAATTCGGCCTTTCGCCGCCGTGGAAGACATCGAGCTCCTTGCGCAGGAGCCCGAGCAGCCGGCGGAAGTACGCGTGCTCCTCGTGCCACGCGACGACCGGGTTGGTCATGCCGCCCGCTTCAGAACTGGTAGTAGTACGTGGCCCCGATGAAGTGCACCTGTTGCACCGGGTCCTGGCGCACGGTGGTCGCCGGCGTGCCGCTGTCGGCGTACACCCAGCCGGTCCAGTACCAGTCGTCCACCTCGAAGCGGTCGTAGATATACTGCAGGCGCGCGCCCGAGCGCTTGGTGAGGGCATAGCGCGCGTCGATCTTGAGCCGGGTCGAGGTGTAGACCGCATCGGGGATCGCCGGCGTAATGATTCCCGGGGTGATCGCCACCTGCTGGAACTCGCCGCGGTCCTTGGTGTAGGAAATCTCCGCGCCGAGCTCGAGCACGCCGGTAGGCTTGCCCTTCAGGCCGAGCCCGACCGCTTCACCGACGTTGCGCAGCCGTGCCTCCCACACCCCGTTTCCACCGGTCGTCGGGCAGGTAAGCCCGATATTCGTCGGCACAGGAATCGCGGGTGGGGTGGCCGCCGCGCCAAGGCAGCTCGACTGCTCGGCGCGCGTGTCGCTGCGCGAGGTCCAGGCCACAGCCTGCCATTTTTCCGAGAACGTATAGGCCAGGTCGATCGAGTAGAACTCCGCCTTCCCTTCCCGCGGCCCGAGCGTACGGCCGCTGTACTCGTCGTTGGCGCCCTCGGCCACCAGCGTGATCGACAGCGGCTCGGTCGGCACCCAGTCGAGCGTGAGGCGCACCTTGTCGCGGTCGCGGTCGGCGAGGTGCAGCGGGTGGATGAGGTTGCTGCCCACGCTACCGTCGTTGCGGGTGTTGACGTACCAGTCCGAGCCGGTGCGCTCGCTGCGCACGAGCGTGACCGCGCCGTTGATCGTATCCGAGAGCGAGCGGCGCAAATCGAGCTTGTAGGAGGTCTCCTCGGTCTCGTCCCGGAAGCTCACCGAGCGCACCGCCGAGGTGTTGCGCTTGCGATTTTCCTGCTCCAGGCCGCCGGTGACGGTGAAGCCCGCGGGCAGCAGGTAGCTCGCCTCGGCCTTGCCGTTGACGTTCTCGAAGGAGCGCGGCTCATTGCGCCCGTCGTGCGTGCTCGTGGCCCCCGGGGCCGTATAAACGTACACCGGCGTCTTGTCGTCGCGGTCCTCGTAGCGCAGATCCGCGCGCAGCCCGAGCTTCGGCAGCGGGCGCGAGGAGATGCCCGCCTGCAGTAGCGTGGTGTCGATGCGCCCGCCCAGGTTCTCGGGGATGCCCGGCAGCGCGCCGGCGATGCCGGCGCTGAAGCGCTCTTCCTGCTTGATCTGGCCGTGCGCCACCTTGAACGTGGCGCGAGTGCTCGGCGTGAAGCTGTAGCCGCCGGTGAACGAGAGCTGGTGCGACTGGTTGTCCGGCGGCAGCGCAACCGGCGTGACGGCCTGCGGCGTGCCGGCGGCGTTGAGCTTGTCGACGAACGAGTTGGCATTCTGGAACGCGGCGCCGTAGTAGGCGGCCACGAGCTGCAGCCGCTCGCCGGTGAAGCCGACCGACGCGTCGACCTGGTTGGTTTCCCAGTCGATGGGCTCGACCATGAAGCGGCCAGAGGCCTGACCCCACAGCCGCGTGCCCTCCTTCCGCTCGTTGCGCACCTTAACCCCGCCGTCGAAGCCGGAGCCGAACTGCATGCTGCCGCCCAGGCCGATGCGGTCGCGGCGCGTCTCCAGGCGCACGTCGCGCGCCGGGACGGCGCCTTCGCGCTGCACCGTCGTGTCGATGCCGCCCAGGGTGGTATTGACGACGTAGGGGCTGATGCGCGGGATCTGGCTGAAGTCGATGAAGTAGCCCCAGCTACCTTGGCGCTCGTGCTCGAAGCGCAGATCTCGGCTTTCGAGCCCGAGGTTGCGCCCCTGAAACCTGAGCCAGGTGCCGGTCGCGTCATCACGGCGGTTGATGTCGACGCCGAGCAAGCCGTAGGCCCCTTGCTCGTGCAGGCCGTTGAACATGCCGAAGCGCAGGTTGTCGTTGTCGACGTAGCCGACCCCCGCCTCGACCGTGCTCTGCGGCGTGGTGAGCATCCGGAGGTCCTCGTCTTCCTGCGCGAATGCCGGCGGGAATGCGCCGAGCAGCCCTGCGGCCAGCGCGGTGAGGGGTATGCCATGCGGTCTCATGTCGGTCTCCGATCAGCGCCGGAACGAGCGCTCGCCCGAGTCGTTGAAGACGTTGTTGGTCCCGTGGATGTTGGTGTGGCAGTTGAGGCACGAGCGCGCCTGAGTGATGCCGCGCGTGCGATTGGTGTTTCCTGTGCCCGGCTCGAAGCCGGCGAGGTTGCCGCGGTGGCTGGTCGGCTCGTGGCACTGCTGGCAGAGCCAGGGGGCGCGCACCTTGAGGAGGTTGTCGTTCGCCGTGCCGTGCGGGTTGTGGCAGATCGCGCAGTTCTCCTGCACCGGGGCATGGGTGCGCACGAACGGCCCGCGCTTCTCCATGTGGCAGGTGTAGCAGGTGTCGTTCACGCTGTCGCGCAGCAGCATCTTCTCGCCCGCGGTGCCGTGCGGGTTGTGGCAGTCGGCGCACACCACCTTGCCTTCGCGAATCGGATGGCGCGAGGGACGGTTGACCTGCGCGCGCACCTCCTTGTGGCAGGCGAAACAGGCCTCGGCCTGGTAGTCCTTGTCGCGCACCTTGTCGTGCTGCGTGTGAACGTCGTGGCAGGACGTGCAGGCCACGTCGCGCCCGGCGTGCATGGACATCTGCCAGTGAATGCGGTTGCCGCCCTGGTGGCAGGCAAGGCAGGCCTGGTTGCGCTCGGCGATCGGCGTCTTCGAGGTCTTGGAGAAGCTGCGGTCGGGTTTGGGCCGCTCCTTGGCGTCCGGTGGCCGATTCACGTGCAGGTCGGAAACGCCGTGGCAGCTCGTGCAGGTCGGCGTGCGCCCATCGGCGAGGGTGCCGTGCTTGGTCTTCGCGATGGCGAGCACCGGGTACTCCTCGGTCTCGTCGTGGCAGCGCGTGCACTGCGCGTCGCCCTTGAGCACCTTGTCCTGGCGCTGCGCCAGCGCGTCGCCGGCGAAGAACACGCCGACGAGGACGAGCGCGAGCATCGGTGCGTGGAAAAGCCCTGCCTTCCTGAGGTCGCTCATTGCTTCACCATGTTGAGTTCCCGCGGTCCCGGACCGTCCGGCTCGTTGTGGGCGATGCCGAAGTGGCAGTCGATGCAGGTCAGGCCCTCGGCCTTCGCCTTCTTGTGGCGGGCCTGCGCCTTCTCCGACTGCAGCTCGGTGCTCATCGACTCCGCCTTGTGGCAGTTGCGGCACTCGAGCGAGTCATTCGCCTTCATGCGCATCCACTCGCGCTTCGCCATCTCGTAGCGGTGCTTCTCGAACTTCTCTTTCGTGTTGATCTCGCCGGTGATCTTGCCCCACACCTCGAAGGTCGCCGCCACCTTGCGCTTGAGCATGGGAATGGGCTCGCGCGGCACGTGGCAGTCGGAGCACACCGCGCGCACGCCCGAGCGGTTCTTGTCGTGGATGGTGTCCTTGTACTCGACGTACACGTTCTCGCGCATCTCGTGGCAGCCGATGCAGAACGACTCGGTGTTGGTCCAGGCGAGGCCGGCGGCCCCCGCGGCGAGCAGCGTGCCGCCGATGAACATGGTGGCGATCACGAGGCCCAGGCCGAGCGTTACCCGGGAGCAGGTCTTGCACCGGGTCTGCAGATCACGCCACCACTGGCGCAGCATGGCGCGCGCCTCAGCGCGTTAGGATGTACTTGACGACGTTGCGCACGTCCGCCTCGTTCTTGGTCTTCAGCGCATCGTGCAGCTCCTCCTTGCCGTCGACCTTGATCTTCGGGTTGCTGGTGAGGTGCTTGAAGAGCGCGTCCTCGGCGTCGGCCTTGCCCTTGTACTTCGCGGCGGTCTCCTGGAAGGGGGGGCCTTCCTTTTTCGCCGACACGGCATGGCATTTCAGGCAGCCGCTCTTCTTCATCAGCGCTTGCGCGGCGGAGACGTCCTGCGCGTGCGCGGCGATGCTTCCGAGCGCGAGCGCGAGGCCAGCGAGGCTTGTGGTTCCGAGTTTCATGGTCTCCCTTCCGGTCCAGCTTGTTGTTCGCTCCCATTTGAGCGCCGGAATTCTTTGTGCCGTTTGATCTGGATCAAGCGCAAGCGCCGCGCAGGTGATCTGTTGACATGGGTCAACATGGCGCGATGCACAAAAGCTACGCTTGTTGGCATGCGGCGCGAGGAGCGGCTCATCGAAGCGGTGATCGGAAACCTCAAGCTCTTGCGGGGCGTCTCCCCGTCCCAGAGCGCGGCCGTGGCGGCGCAGTCCTGGACGCTCCCGCTCGCGCGCGGCCAGGCGCTGGTACGTCGCGAGCAGCGGCTGCCGGGCGTATGCGCGCTCGCTTACGGCGTGGTCAAGCTGAGCATCCCCGCCCGTACCGGCCTGGGGCGTGTCGTGCGCCTGGTGGCGGCCGGGCAGAGCTTCGGCGAATCGGCCGCCGTGCTGGCGCGGGCGGTTCCCTACGAGGCAGTGGCCGTGGCGCACTCCAAGGTCGTCGTCATTCCCTCGGCCGCCCTGTTCGGCCTGATCGAGCGCGATGCGCGCCTCGCCCGAGGCATGCTTCTCGTACTCGCCGAGCGAAATCTCGGTCTGCTGCAGGAGTTGCAGGGCGCGGGCGAGCGTCGCGGGCTGCAGCGGCTGGCGGCCTACGTGGACTCGCTCGCGGAGCCGGCGCCCGGAAACGGCGCCTGGCGCGCGAGTCTGCCGGGGACAAAAACCTTGGTCGCCTCGCGCCTGGGGATGTCGAAGGAGACGCTCTCACGCCTCTTGGGCGCCCTCGCGCGGCGGGGCGTCATCGAAGTGTCGCGCCACGAGATCATCATCCTCGACCGTTCCGGCCTCACCGCCCTCTTCGAGGAACGGGGTTGATCTAGCTCAAGGGCGGGCCTGCGTGGCTCGCCGAGGATTGACGCGTCGCGACCGCGCAGGGGGAACGTACGCCGAAAGTCGCACCGCGCTCGATGAAGTCGGCGATCGCCGGCCTCGCGGCGTTTCGCGGCTTGCCGCGTGGGCCGCTTGCGGCTATTGCCGCGCACGCGCACGCCGTCAGCGCGGCGCGCAACCAGGCCGTGGTGCGCGCCGGACAGGTCCTGCCCGGCGTGCTGGCGCTGCTCCGCGGGTCCCTGAAAGTCGCCCTGCCGCAAGGAGGACGGGTGCTGCGCCTGCTCCGTCCCGGGGAAAGCTTCGGCGAAGCGAACGTGCTGCTCGGCGCGCCATCGCAGCTCGACGTCGTGGCGCTTACCGAAAGCACGGTGGGCGTGCTACCCGCCGAAGCGCTGCTCGGCCGGACCGAGAACGACGCCGGGTTCGCCCTGGGCATGGCCCGCACACTCGCGGCCCAGGTGCTCGCAGCGATCGTCGGCCTGGAGGAGAACGTTTCGCGCCACGGCGCGCAGCGCCTCGCCTCCTATCTCGAGTCCCTCGCGCCTTCTCGGGGCGGCGGCGCGTGCACCGTATCGCTGCCGGCGAGCAAGACCGTGATCGCTGCTCTCCTCGGCATCGAAAAGGAGACACTGTCGCGCCTGCTGCACGAGCTCAGCGCGCGGCAGCTGATCAGGGTATCGGGACGCCAGATCGCGATCCTCGACCGCGCTGGGCTCGCCCGGTCCATGCGCCCAGCAGCAGCGCCGGCACGAGGATCGCCCCGGCGAGGGTGAGCATCTCGGCGTGCCCGAGCGGCATGATGCCGCCGCCGGGCGCGGCGAGGAGGATGCCGCCGAGGCCCAGCGCCGCACGCAACGGCCACTCCAGCGCCCCGCCGCGGGCGAGCAGACCGATCCCGAGCTGCCAGCCCTGCAGCGCCGCGCAGAGAAAGACGATGCCGAGCGCCGCGCTCGCGCACAGCCATGCCGTCTCCCACCAGGGCCCCTGCAGCACGAAGGCCGGGTTGAGCACGAAGAAGAACGGGATGAAGTAGATGATGCTGCCGACGATCATCGACTCCCAGGCGGTCCTCATCGGCGGCGCGCCGGCGATGCCCGCGGCGGCGAAGGAGGCGATCGCCACAGGCGGGGTGATCGAGGAGAGCATCCCCCAGTAGAAGACGAACATGTGCACCGCCATCTTGTTCAGCCCCGCCTTCTCGAGCGCGGGGCCGACCAGGATGGCGAGGAAGATGTAGCAGGCGGTGGTCGTGAGCCCGAGGCCGAGCACCATGCTGGTGATCGCCGCGAGCATGAGGAGGAGCAGCGCGCTGCCGCCCGCGAGCGCGAGCATGTCGTTCGCCAGGCTCGAGATCACGCCGGTGAGCGAGAACGCACCGATCAGCAGGCCGCAGCCCGCGAGAATGCCGACGAGCTCCACGAAGGTGCGGCCGTTCAGCTCGAGGAAACTCATCACCGTGGCCCACTTCCAGCGCTCCTTGCTGAAGACCTGGTTGAGCGCGATGAGGAGCAGCGCCGAGTAGAACGGCGCGTGGCTCTCTCGCTTCATGACGAGCAGCATGTAGATGAGGAGCGCGATGACCAGCAGGTAGTACCAGCCCTCCTTCAGCGTGTCCCAGAGCCGCGGCAGCTCGGCGCGCGGCAGCCCCTGCAAGCCGTGGCGCGCCGCGTAGGCGTCGACCTGCATGAAGAGACCGAAGTAGTAAAGCGCCGCCGGCACCGCGGCGGCGAGCGCCACCTCGGCGTAGCTGATGTTGAGGAACTGCGCCATGACGAAGGCGGTCGCGCCCATGACGGGCGGCGCGAGCACCGCGCCGGTGGAGGCGCAAGCCTCGATCGCGGCGGCATAGGAAGCGCTGAAGCCGGTGCGCTTCATCACCGGGATCGTCATGGTCCCCGCGGTGAGAACGTTCGAGACGATCGAGCCCGACATCATGCCGAGCAGCGCGCTCGCGAAGATGCATACCTTGGCGGCGCCGCCGCGGAATGTGCCGCACAGCGCGAACGCGAGGTTGATGAAGAACTTGCCGGCCCCGGTCATGACGAGCGCGGTGCCAAACACGAGGAAGCCGATCACCGTCTCGGCGAAGGCCTGCAGCGGGATGCCGAGCACGCTCTCGATCGACAGCGCATGGTAGGCGCTCGCCTGCGCGAGCGTCGACTCGGCGCCGCGCAGCGGCCCCAGCCAGGCGGAATCGGCGAACACCGGGTAAAGCGAGAACGGCAGCACCGAGAGCATCAGGCCCCAGCCGCCGGTGCGACGCAGGCCCTCCATGAGGAGCGCCCAGATGAAGTAGCCCGCCCACACGATGTGCGCCGGCGCGCCGGTGTATTCCCAGCCGAGCTCCGCTGCTTTTCTAATGTTGAACAAGAGAACGAGGCTCACAAGGATCGTGAGCAGGAAAAGCGCCGCGTCGATCCACGGCACCCGGTCGACCGGCGAGCGGCGGCCGCCCGGGAAGAGCACGAACACGAACGGCAGCATCACCAGCACCAGCGCGTAGTAGTACTCGGTGTTGAGCGGCGTGAAGCCGACGAAGAACCGCAGGACGAACTGCTGGTTGACGCAGAGGAAGATGGTGAGGGCGGCGGCGCCGGCGAGCGCCCAGCGCCAGCCGCCGCGGAGCGCCCGGACCCGGACGGCCTCCGCTTCTGCCTGCACGCGCCGCTACTCGAAGATCGGATCCATGCCGGCCTTCTCGAGCGCCGCGCCGCGGGCCTTGAGCCAACCCTTGCGGAACGCGTCGGTGTCATCCGGCGGGTTCGACTTGAGGTAGCCGCTCCACGAGGCCGCGAGGGCCTGCTGGCGCTTGAGGAGCGCCTGGTTGTGCGCTTCGTGCTCCGCCTTCCACACACCCGCCTCCTTGAGAGCGCGCACCGTGCCCTCGTGGTAGGGCAGCGCCCACTGGAGGATCTGGCGCTTGAGCTCGAGGCCGTCGGCGCCGGGCGCCGCGTCCTTGTAGCCGTCGTAGTTCTCGATCATCGCCTTGGCGATGCCGTAGACGACGTCGGCGGGCTGCTGGGCGTAGGCCATGAAGATGGGGTAAGGGTAGTTCGGCAGCTCGACCGGGCTGTCCTTCGTGATGCCGACGCCGCAGGTGGCCTTGTGCGGCGCGTAGTAGGGACCGAACTTGCGCAGGCGCTCCCAGCCGGCCTTGTCGGCTGCGGGCGTGGGCGGATATAGGAGACCGCGCGGCGAAGCTTCCGCCTCCTTCGCCTGGCCGGAGATGGTCGAGGCGATCGCCGCGTCCACCTCGTTGTTGATGATGCCCTTCCACATCGCGCCGTAGCTCGAGAACTCGACGAGCTTGACGTCGTTCCTGGTCAGGCCGCCGAAGGCGAGGATGGCGAAGGCGTTCTGGTTGAGCGCCGGGGAACCGACCACCATGCCGATGCGCTTGCCCTTGAGGTCCCGGACCTGCTTGACGCCGGTGTCCTTGGCGACGCCGAGCGAGATCGCGTTGCACGCGCTCGAGGCGAGGATGAGGCGCAGCGGCTGCGGGCCCCAATCCTTCACGCCGAACTCGAACACGCCCTCCTGGGCGAAGTAGACGCCGATGCCCATCGCGGAGGCCTGGGCCCGGCCAGCCTTGAGCGGCGCGAGCCGCGCCACGTCGTTGCCCGCGGGCAGGACGCGCAGGTCGGTTCCCTGCTTGTCCTTGAAGGTCTTGCCGACGGCGACGGCGATGTTGAAGCCCGAGGAGCCGGTGTCGTACGCGGTGAAGGTGAGCGTCGGGGGCAGCTTCTGGGCATGGGCGGAAAAGGCGACGGCGAGCGCGGCGACGGCGCCGGCGGCAAAGCGGACGTTCATGGGCACTCCTCCTCTGCCCGGAACTCTAGCACGCCCACGGCTACTGGAGATCGAGGGCGTAGCGCTTGAGCGCGGAGAGCGGCACGTAGTTGAGCACTTCCTCGTGCGTGGACTCGAGCACGACCCGGGGCGGCTTACCCGCCTCCCAGGCTTCGATCCAGCGCAGGACGTGCAGGCACCAGCGCTCGCCGGCCTTGAGACCGCGGAAGCGCAGGTCCGGCTGCGGCGTGACGAGGTCGTTGCCCTTGCTCACACTGAAATCGAGGAACTCCTGCGTCACCACCACGCACACGAGGTGCGCCACGCCGTCGTTCGCGTGCGTCGCGCACATGCCGTCCCGGAAGTAGCCGGTGAGCGGCGCGTAGCTGCAGGCGCGCAGCTCGCCACCGAGGACGTTCTTCTCGCTCATGCGCTTTCGATGATCCGCTTGAGTACGCCGACGTCGTTCGGAATCACGCGGAAGCGCTGCGGCAGCTTCTCGAGGCCCGCGAGCTCCGCGGGACGCTCGGGCTCGCGGCCAAGCGCGGCGCGGATGGTCTCGGCGAACTTTGCCGGCAGCGCGGTCTCGAGGCAGATCATGGGCACGGCGGGCTCGCGGTGCTCCAGGCCGACCTTCACACCATCCGCGGTGTGCGGATCGATCATCGTGCCGTACTTCTCGAAGATCTTCCTGATGACGGAAAGGCGATCGGCATGCGTGCTTTTGCCCGAGGCGAATACCGGGTCGCGGGTGAAAGCCGCGCCCGACAGGTCGATCTCGCCCGTCTCCGCAAGCCGGCGCCAGAGTCCGCGCACGCGCGCCCCGTCGCGTCCCGCGAGCTCGAACGCGTAGCGCTCGAAGTTCGAGGCGCGCGAGATGTCCATCGACGGGCTGGAGGTCTCCTTCGCCGACTTGCGCACCTGGTATTTCCCGGTGCGAAAGAAGCGGTCGAGCACGTCGTTTTCGTTCGTCGCGAGCACGAGGCGCCGCACCGGCAGCCCCATGCGATGCGCCACATAGCCGGCGTAGATATTGCCGAAGTTGCCCGAGGGCACGGCGAAGGAGACGCGCTGCGCGTCGCTGGAGGTCGCGGCGAAATAGCCCTTGAAGTAGTACACCACCTGCGCTGCCACCCGCGCCCAGTTGATGGAGTTCACCGCCCCGATGTGCTGGCGCTCCTTGAACGCCGCGTCGGCGTTCACCGCCTTCACGAGGTCCTGGCAGTCGTCGAAGACGCCCTCGACCGCGAGGTTGTGGATGTTCGCGTCCTGCAGCGAGAACATCTGCGCCCGCTGGAACGGGCTCATGCGGTTGTGCGGCGAGAGCATGAAGATCTGAATGCGCGGCTTGCCGCGCATGGCGTGCTCGGCGGCTGAGCCGGTATCGCCGGAGGTCGCGCCGAGTATCCTCAAGTAGTCGTTACGTCGTGAAAGCGACTGCTCGAACAGCCCCCCCAGGAGCTGCAGCGCGATGTCCTTGAAGGCGAGCGTCGGGCCGTTGGAGAGGCCGAGCAGATGCAGCCCCGGCTCCAGCGTCTTGAGCGGCGTGATGTCGGCGCTGCCGAAAACCCGCGCGCTGTAGGCCCGGCGTACGAGCGCCTCGAGCTCGGGGACCTCGTCGATGAACAGGCCGAGGATGGCGCAGGCGAGATCCGCGTAGCTTTTCCCCCTGAGCTCCGAAAGCTTCGCTTTCGGAAATTCCGCGGGGACGTAGAGCCCGCCGTCGGGCGCGAGGCCCTCGAGCAGGATCTCGCTGAAGCGTCGGGCGGGCGCCTCGCCGCGGGTGGAGATGTATTGCACTAAAGAAGCGTTTCGAGCCTTAGCCGGGTGACCTTGCCCACCACCGTCGGCAGGCGCTCGATGCGCTCGATGGCGCGCTCGACGTTCTTCTCGAGAGCGAGGTGGGTGAGCATGACGATATCGACGCGGCTCTCGCCCGCACCGGGCTCCTTCTGCACCATCGCGTCGATCGAGATGCGCGACTCGGCGAGGATGCGCGTGATGCGGGCCAGCACGCCAGGCTTGTCGATGACGCGCATGCGCAGGTAGTAGCAGGTCTGTATCTCGGAAACGTCGAGCACCGGGACGTCGGAGAGCTGGTCGGGCTGGAAGGCGAGGTGCGGCACGCGGTGCTCGGGGTCGGCGGTGATGAGGCGCGTGACGTCCACGAGGTCGGCGACCACCGCGCTCGCGGTGGGCTGCGCGCCCGCGCCCGCGCCGTAGTAGAGCGTCGGGCCCACGGCGTCTCCCTTCACCAGGATCGCGTTCATGACGCCTTCCACGTTCGCGATGAGCCGGCGCGCGGGGACGAGCGTCGGATGCACGCGCAGCTCGATGCCTTTCGCCGCGCGCTTGGTGATGCCGAGGAGCTTGATGCGGTAGCCGAGCTCCTCGGCGTACCCGATGTCCGCACGCGTAAGGTTCTTTATGCCCTCTCTGAAACATCGATCCAGCTGCATCGGGATGCCGAACGCGAGCGCCGAGAGAATAGTGAGCTTGTGCGAGGCGTCGACGCCCTCGATGTCGAAGGTGGGATCGGCCTCGGCATAGCCGCGCGCCTGCGCGTCGGCGAGCGCCGCCTCGAACGCCAGGCCCTTGTCGCGCATCTCGGAGAGGATGAAGTTCGAGGTGCCGTTGATGATGCCGGCGATCCACTCGATGCGGTTGGCGGTCAGGCCCTCGCGCAGCGCCTTGATGATCGGCACGCCGCCCGCGACCGCGGCCTCGAAGGCGACCATCACGCCCTTCTTCTGGGCGGCCTTGAAGATGCGGTTGCCGTGCGTGGCGAGCAGCGCCTTGTTCGCCGTCACCACGTGCTTGCCGCTGGCGATGGCCTCGAGCACGAGCTCCTTCGCCACGCGCGTGCCGCCGATCAGCTCGACGACGATGTCGATGTCCGGCGAGCGCGCCACGGCGAAAGCGTCGGAAACGATCTTCGCTTTTCTTCCAACAATGGATTTTGCTTTCTTGACTTCCCTGTCCGCCACCTGCGTGATGGTGATCGCCCGCCCGGCGCGCCGGCGGATCTCGCCGGCGTTGCGGTTGAGGACCTCCCAGGTGCCGCCGCCGACCGTCCCGATGCCGAGAAGGCCGACGCGGATCGGCTTCAAGCCGCTCCTCTCAGGAGACCGTCGCGCCGGAACATGTCGCGGATGCCGCGCACCGCCTGGCGCAGACGGTGCTCGTTCTCGATGAGCGCGATGCGCACGTGGTCGTCGCCGTAGTCGCCGAAGCCGATGCCGGGCGATACGGCGATCTTCGCCCCGTCGAGGAGGCGCTTGGTGAACTCGAGGGAGCCGAGGCCCGCATAGGGATCGGGGATCTTCGCCCACACGTACATCGAGGCCTTCGGCACCTCGACCATCCAGCCGATGTCGTGAAGCCCCTTCACCATGACATCCCGGCGCTTCTGGTAGGTCTTGCGGATCTCCTCGACGCAGTCCTGCGGCCCTTCCAGGGCCACGATCGAGGCCACCTGGATGGGTGTGAAGGTGCCGTAGTCGTGGTAGCTCTTGATGCGCGCGAGCGCCTGCACCAGGTCGCGGTTGCCGACCATGAAGCCGATGCGCCAGCCCGCCATGTTGTAGCTCTTCGACATGGTGAAGAACTCGACCGCGACGTCGCGCGCGCCGGGCACCTGCATGATCGAGGGCGCCTGGTAGTCGTCGAACACGATGTCGGCGTAAGCGAGGTCGTGCACCACGAGAATGTCGTGCTGCTTCGCGAGCGCGATGATCTTCTCGAAGAACGCGAGATCCACGCACTTCGCCGTGGGGTTGGACGGGAAGCCGAGCACCAGCATCTTGGGCTTGGGCGTGAGCTCGCGGATCGCACGCTCGAGCTCGGCGAAGAAATCCACGCCCGGGGTCATCCGCACCGAGCGGATGTCGGCGCCGGCGATGATGGCGCCGTAGATGTGGATCGGATATGAGGGATTGGGAACCAGCACCGTGTCGCCGCGCTCCAAGCAGGCGAGCATCAGATGCGCGAGCCCTTCCTTCGAGCCGATGGTGACGATCGCCTCGGCGTCCGGGTCCAGCTCGAGCGCATAGCGTCGCCGATACCAGTCAGAGACTGCTTTTCTCAATCTGGGAATCCCGCGCGACACGGAGTAGCCATGCGTGTCCTGCCGTTGCGCGGCCTCGACCAGCTTGTCGACGATGTGCTTCGGCGTCGGCCCGTCGGGATTGCCCATCGACAGGTCGATGATGTCCTCGCCGCGGCGCCGCGCCGCCATCTTCAGATCGTTGGTGATGTTGAAGACGTACGGCGGGAGGCGCTTAATCCTTGAAAACTCACGCATTGCTAGAATTCTAGCGTGAAACTCCACGCCTCCGCCCCCACCTCCGCCAACGTCATCAACGCCTACGGCGAGGGCTACGTCATGGTGAACGGCGCGCGCCACGAGTCGAGCGTCATCGTCACCGCCACCGCGATCCTCGATTGGCAGGCGGAGAAGTTCGATACGCTGGAAGAAGGCGATTTCGAACGGCTGAAAGACCTCGGCCTGGAGATCGTGCTGCTCGGCACGGGGCCGAAGCAGCGTTTCCCGCACCCGCGGCTCACCGCGGGGCTCGCGCGCGCCGGCATCGGCGTCGAAGTGATGGATCTGCAGGCGGCCTGCCGCACCTACAACATCCTGGTCGCGGAAGAGCGCAAGGTCGCCGCCGCGCTGCTCTTCGAATGAGCTGGTTTCCGGGTTTCGCCACCAGGAAGATCAGGACAACCGGTGCGGCAATCAACCTGCGCATCGGCGGCGAGGGCCCGCCGCTCCTGCTCCTGCACGGCTATCCGCAGACGCACGCGATGTGGCACAAGGTCGCGCCGTCGCTCGCGCGCGACTTCACGGTCGTCTGCCCCGACCTGCGCGGCTACGGCGATTCCTCGAAGCCGAAGGGGCTGCCGGACCATTCGAACTACTCCAAGCGCGCCATGGCACTCGACATGGTGGAGGTCATGGAGTCGCTCGGCTTCGTCGCCTTCCACCTCGTGGGCCACGACCGCGGCGCCCGCGTCGCGCACCGGCTCGCCCGCGACCACGGCAAGCGCGTGCGCACGCTCACCGTGCTCGACATCTCGCCGACGCTCAAGATGTACGAGAGCACGAACATGCAGTTCGCGAAGGCCTACTACCACTGGTTCTTCCTCATCCAGGAAGCGCCGTTCCCCGAGAGAATGATTTCTTCTGTAGGAATCAATTACATTCTGACGCGCCTGGGCAGAGGCAAGAGCGGCATCAAGGTCTTCGACCGGCGCGCGCTCGCGGAGTACGAGCGCTGCTTCGAGCCGCACTCGACCTGCGAGGACTACCGCGCCGCGGCGACCATCGACCTGGTTCATGACAGGAAAAGCAAGCAGAAAATCACCATGCCGGTGCTGGCGCTGTGGGGCCGACAAGGCGTGATCGCCGCGCTCTTCAACTGCCTGCAGGACTGGCGCGAGGTCGCCTCCGACGTGCGCGGGCGAGCGCTGCAGTGCGGGCACTTCATCCCCGAGGAGAAGCCGCGCGAGCTTGTGGCCGAGCTGCGCCGCTTCCTCGGCTCGCGTTGAGGAGCCTTTTCGGCCCCGAGCAGGGCTGGTCGCTCGCTCCGGTGGCGGCCTGGCTCTACACCGAGGGCCGGCGCCTCGGCGGCGCGATCGCGCTCATCAACGGGCTCGCGGCGAAGCTCGACGCGGCCGGAGCGCGGGTCGACCGCATCCGCTTCACGAGCGGCACGCTGCACCCGCAGCTTCTCGCCTGGGGCACGTTCTGGAACCGTGGCGCGAGCGCCGAGGCTTGGGAGGGCCGCCACGGCATCCTGGAGACGGATGCGTACATCGGTAGCCCGGCGCAGTTCGTGCGGGAGAAGGCGCTGCCGTACCGCCGGCGCCTGGAGCGCCTGGGGGAGAGCGATCACCTCGTGCTGCACGAGATGCGCGCCGAGGGCATGACCGACTACTACGCGGCTCCCCTGGTGTACAGCACCGGCCTGGTGAGCTTCTTCGCGTTCGCCACCACTTCCCCGGCCGGCTTCAGCGACGCGGACCTTCAGCGCTTCGACGCGCTCGTCAACCTGATCGCGCCGCTCATCGAGATTCTCAACGGCAGGCGAGTGACGCTCGCACTGCTCGACGCCTTCGTCGGTCCGCGGATCGGCGAGCGCATCCTGTCGGGACAGGTGAAGCGCGGCGACGGCGAGCGCATCGACGCAGCCTTCTGGTATTCCGACCTGCGCGGGTTCACGCAGCTCTCCGAGTCGCTCGAACCGGCCAAGCTGCTGCGCCTGCTCAACGACTACTTCGAGACCTGCGCCAACGCCGCCGCCGCGCGCGGCGGCGAGATCCTCCAGTTCATCGGCGACGCGGTGCTGATCGTGTTCGAGATCCGCCGCCCAGGCGACGAGCCCGCGGTGTGCGAGGCCGCGATCGACGCCGCGATCGACGCCTTCGCCTCGGTCGCGGTGCTCAACCACCAGCGCCGGCGTGCCGGCGACCCGCAGATCGAATTCGGCCTCGGTCTGCATCTGGGTACGGTGACGCACGCGAACGTCGGCGCCCCCTACCGCCTCGCCTTCAACGTCGTAGGGCCCGCGGTGAACAAGACCGCGCGCATCCAGGCGATCACCAAGGAAGCCGGCATCCCGCTCCTCATGTCGCAGGAGTTCGCGAGCCTCGTGCAGCGCCCCCTGCGCTCCGCCGGCCGCTTCGACCTGCGCGGCGTCGCCGGCACGCACGAGCTCTTCGCGTTGCCGCCGCAAGAAAGCCTTTGATTTCAGGGGTCTAACGCCACGCTTGCGACGGCAGGAGAAAACATGTCTACTGAAAGCGTTAGGACGCATTGCTCAGAAGAGGCATAAGAAACTCTGGAAACGCAGGGCAAGCCGGTCCCCGACTTCAGCCTCCCCTCTACCGGCGGCAGCACCTTCACCCTCTCCGGCGCCCGCGGCAAGACCGTGGTGCTGTACTTCTACCCGAAGGACAACACGCCCGGCTGCACGGCCGAAGGCGCCGACTTCCGCGACCATTACCCGGCGTTCACGCGCGCCGGTTGCGAGGTGTTTGGCATCTCGCGCGATTCGCTCGCCTCGCACCAGAAGTTCAAGGCGAAGATGAAGTTCCCGTTCGAGCTGCTGTCGGACGCCGACGAGGTCGTCTGCCGGCAATTCGGTGTCATCAAGCTGAAGAACATGTACGGGAAGCAAGTCCGCGGCATCGAGCGCAGCACCTTCGTCGTCGACGCCAAGGGGCGGCTGGCGCGCGAATGGCGCGGGGTCAAGGTACCAGGCCATGTCCAGGAGGTATTGAACTTTGCTAAAGCCCTATGATGTCGAACAGGACTTCGCTGTAGCCTCGCCCGCCGCCGCTCCCTCCCCTGCCCCTGCCGTGAAACGCCCGCGCTCCCCGCGCAAGCCCAAAGTGAAGAAGCTCTTCGTGCTGGACACCAACGTGCTGATGCACGACCCGACGAGCCTGTTCCGCTTCGACGAGCACGACGTCTACCTGCCGATCGCCACGCTGGAGGAGCTCGACCAGCACAAGCGCGGGCTCTCCGACGTTTCGCGCAACGCGCGCCAGGCAAGCCGCTTCCTGGACGAGATCGTCGCAGGGGATCTTCAATCCATAAAGCAAGGTTTGTCGATAAGGACACGAGAAGGGCAGCAGTCGCGCGGCAGGCTCTTCCTCCAGACCGAGGCGATCAACGGCGAGCTTCCGTCCACGCTCGCCTCGGGCAAGACCGACAATCAGATCCTCTCCGTCGTGCGTTTCCTCCAGGAGAGGGAACCCGAGCGCGAGGTGGTGCTGGTGTCCAAGGACATCAACATGCGCATCAAGGCGCGCGCGCTCGGGCTCGCCGCCGAGGACTACTTCAACGACAAGGTGCTGGAGGACGCCGACCTCCTCTACACCGGCGTGCGCGCGCTGCCGAAGGACTTCTGGGAGACGCACGGCCGCGGCGTTGAGTCCTGGAAGAAGGAAGGCCACACCTACTACCGCGTGCGCGGCCCGCTGGTCTCCAAGCTGCACGTGAACGAGTTCCTGTACGACGAGTCGGGCGACAAGCCGCTCTATGCGCTGGTGAAGGAGGCGCAGGGCCGCATGGCGGTGCTCGAGACGCTGCGCGACTACACCCACGCGAAGAACTCGGTATGGGGCATCACGGCCAGGAACCGCGAGCAGAACTTCGCGCTCAATCTGCTCATGAATCCGGCGGTCGATTTCGTCACCCTGCTCGGACAGGCGGGCACGGGCAAGACGCTGCTCGCCCTCGCCGCCGGGCTCACGCAGGTGCTGGACGACAAGCGCTACAGCGAGATCATCATGACGCGCGTCACGGTCCCGCTGGGGGAGGACATCGGCTTCCTGCCCGGCACCGAGGAGGAGAAGATGCAGCCCTGGATGGGCGCGCTGGAGGACAACCTCGATGTCCTCAATGCCTCGGACGAGTCCGGTGGCGAATGGGGACGCGCCGCCACGCGAGACCTGGTGAGATCCAGGATCAAGATCAAGTCGCTCAACTTCATGCGCGGGCGAACCTTCGTGAACAAGTGGCTCGTCATCGACGAGGCGCAAAACCTCACGCCCAAGCAGATGAAGACGCTCGTGACGCGCGCCGGCCCCGGCACCAAGGTGGTGTGCCTGGGCAACATCGCGCAGATCGACACCCCGTATCTCACCGAAGGCAGCTCTGGCCTTACCTACGTCGTCGACCGCATGAAGGACTGGTCCCACGCGGGGCATGTCACGCTGGCCCGCGGCGAGAGGTCACGGCTGGCGGATCACGCGGCAGAAGTGCTGTAAGGAATAAGTCAGCGGCCCGGGTGTTTCACCTCCGGCCGCTGCCTTTCTGCTAGATTTCCCGCTCTCTCTTTCTCCGGAACCCGCAATGACTCGCCTGCTCAGGGTAATCCTTTCCGCTTCCCTGCTCGCCGCCC
>DASRKB010000065.1:0-43162 GCA_035649175.1 Burkholderiales bacterium
CCTGTGCGCCCTCGCGCTCAACGAGCTCGTCGCCACGCGAGAGCGCGAGGGCGCCAGGCTTTCCCAGGCGGTAGCGGAGCGCGTAATGGAGATGCGCCGGCGCATCGAGGAGGCGGCGCCGCTGGTGCCCGAAGCAGTTCAGAGCTATCAAAGCAGGAT
Organism: Burkholderiales bacterium; assembly: GCA_035649175.1. GTDB lineage: Bacteria > Pseudomonadota > Gammaproteobacteria > Burkholderiales > SG8-39 > SCGC-AG-212-J23. The sequence continues at coordinate 160 of DASRKB010000065.1, forward strand.
CGCCGAGAAGCTGAAGGAAGCCATTGGCTCGGGCGACGACGAGCGCATCCGCGTGGAGGTCGCCCTGTTTGCCGCGAAAAGCGACGTGGGGGAGGAGATCGACCGGCTGCGCGCCCACCTTGCGGAGGTCGAGCGGACGCTTTCGCGCGGCGGCGCGGCGGGAAAGCGCCTGGACTTCCTCGCGCAGGAGCTCAACCGAGAGGCCAACACCCTCGCCTCCAAGGCCGCGAGCCAGCCGCTCTCCGATTGCGCCCTCGAGCTCAAGCTCCTTGTCGAGCAGATACGCGAGCAGGTGCAGAACATCGAATGAGCGGCAGACTCTTCGTGGTGACCGCGCCTTCCGGTGCCGGCAAGACTTCGCTGATCAACGCGCTCCTGAAGGACGATCCGAGGCTCAGGCTCTCCATCTCGTACACCACGCGCGGGCCGCGACCCGGGGAGCAGGACGGCCGCGATTACCACTTCGTCGACGAGCCGACCTTCCTTAGCATGCGCGAGCGTGGGGAGTTCCTTGAAAGCGCCGAGGTTCACGGCTTCCACTACGGCACTTCGAAGAAGGCCATCTCGAACACCCTGGAGCAAGGAAACGATCTCATCCTCGAGATCGACTGGCAGGGCGCGCGCCAGGTGCGGGCGCTTTATCCCGGATGCGTGGGCGTCTTCATCCATCCTCCCTCGGTCGAGGAGCTTGAGCGACGCATGCGAGGCAGGGGGCAGGACTCCGAGGCGGTGATCCGCCGTCGAGTGCAGAACGCCCGCGAGGAGCTCACGCATGCCGGGGAGTTTCAATACGCTATAATTAACAAGGACTTCGACACCGCCCGGCAGCAGCTGGCGGACATCATCCGACAGGAAAGAGCGAGACCCCATGGCGCGCATCACCGTTGACGACTGCCTCAAGAGGATTTCCAACCGGTTCCACCTCACGCTGGCGGCCACCTACCGCGCCCGCCAGCTCAGCGCCGGCGCCTCCCCACTCGTGGAGCCCAATCGCGACAAATCGACCGTCATCGCGCTGCGCGAGATCGCGAGCGGCAAAGTGGGCACCGAGGTGCTCAAGCGCAACGCCACGCCGCCGGCCGCCCCTACCCTCTAGATTTCGGTAATCTGAGGCTATGGCCGCGGCCGTAGCCCTCCCCGACCCTGCACGCTTCGCCTACCTGAAGGCGAAGGACGTCGCGCGGCTCACCGAGGCGTACCGCTTCTCCGAGGCGGCGCACGCCGGGCAGACGCGGCAGTCCGGGGATCCCTACATCTCGCATCCCTTGGCGGTCGCGGAGATCCTCGCCGGCTGGCACCTCGACGGCCAGACGCTCATGGCGGCGCTGCTGCACGACGTGACGGAGGACACCTCGGTCACGAACGACGAGATCTCCGACACCTTCGGCAAGCCGGTCGCGGAGCTCGTCGACGGCGTCTCCAAGCTCGACCGCATCGAGCTCCAGTCGGCGGAGGACGCGCAGGCCGAGAACTTCCGCAAGATGCTTCTCGCCATGGCGCGCGACGTGCGCGTCATCCTCATCAAGCTCGCCGACCGCCTGCACAACATGCGCACGCTCGGGGCCGTGCCGCCCCCCAAGCGCCGGCGCGTCGCCCGCGAAACGATGGAGATCTATGCCCCCATCGCCAATCGCCTCGGCCTGAATACGCTTTACCACGAGCTGCAGGAGCTCGCGTTCTCCCATCTGTACCCGCTGCGCTACCGGGTCCTCGCCAAAGCCACCGCCGCCGCGCGCGGGAACCGGCGCGAGATGATTGGCAGAACTCTTGAGGCGATCAAGAAGAGGCTTGCCGCCGCCGGCATCCGCGCCACGGTGCACGGGCGCCAGAAACACGTCTATTCGACCTACCGCAAGATGATCGAGAAGCACCTCTCTTTCTCCGAGGTGCACGACATCTTCGGTTGCCGGGTGGTCGTGGCCGACGTCCCCTCCTGCTACCTCGCCCTTGGCGCGATGCACGCGCTCTACAAGCCGATCCCCGGAAAGTTCAAGGACTACATCGCCATCCCCAAGGCCAACGGCTACCAGTCCATCCATACCGACCTGATCGGTCCCTACGGCGTGCCGGTGGAGGTGCAGGTTCGCACCGAGCAGATGCACCGGCTGGCGGAGTCGGGCGTGGCCTCGCACTGGATGTACAAGGACGACACCGACAAGCTCTCGGAGCTGCAAAAGCAGACGCACCGGTGGCTGCAGTCGCTGCTCGAGATCCAGCACCAGTCGGGCGACCCGCGGGAGTTTCTCGAGCACGTGAAAGTCGACCTCTTCCCCGACGAAGTCTACGTCTTCACTCCCAAGGGCCGTATCCTGTCGCTGCCCCGAGGCGCGACCGCCGTCGACTTCGCCTATGCCGTGCACACCGACATCGGCAACCGCTGCGTCGCCGTCAAGGTGAACGGCGAGCTCGTGCCGCTGCGCACCGAGCTGCGCAACGGCGACCGCGTCGAGATCATCACCGCGAGCCACGCCAAGCCGAACCCGGGATGGCTGCAGTACGTACGCACGGGCAAGGCGCGCTCGAACATCCGGCACTTCCTGAAGACCATGCAGTACGATGAATCGGCCAGGCTAGGGGAGCGGCTGCTCGACCAGGCGCTCAAGGCGCTCAGAACCTCGCTGGCCGAAGTCGACGACGCGAGCTGGGAGCGCGTAGTGCGCGACAGCGGCGCCCGCTCGAAAGAGGAGCTGCTCGCCGACCTGGGCCTGGGCAAGCGCCTGCCGGCGGTGGTCGCGCGCCGGCTCGTCAGGAAGACGGACCTTGACGAGGCGAAGGGGGCCGGCAGCATCACCATCCGAGGTACCGAGGGCATGGCGGTGCAGCTCGCGACCTGCTGTCGGCCCATCCCGGGCGATGCGATCGTCGGGTCGATCAAGAAGGGGCAGGGCCTCGTGGTGCACGCGGAGGAGTGCGGCGCGAGCCTGCGCTCGCGCAAGAACGAGCCCGATCAGTGGATCGATGTGGAATGGGACCCGCGCACGACGCGCCTCTTCCAGGCGGCGATCGCCGTTACGGTGGAGAACCAGCGCGGCGTGCTCGCCAGGGTGGCCTCCGCTATCGCGGAAGCCGGCTCCAACATCGACTCCATCAGCATGGGTGAGGACCGCGCGGTGTTCACTACGATGAACTTCGTGCTGGAAGTGGCGAATCGCCAGCACCTCGCGCGCGTCATGCGCGCCCTGCGCCGCCTCCCCGACGTCAAGAAGCTCGCGCGCACACGCGAGTAGAACGCTACCAGCGACCCGAGAAGCTGACGGTCACGCCGGTCCGGCGCGTCTCGATCTCGTTGACCGGGACGGTCACCCCCGCGAGCGCCACGTCGGCATCGACCGAGCGCAGCTGCCAGTGGCGCAGCCCGATACCGATCTCGGTGCCTGGCCGCAGCGCATGGCGAAGCTCCAGGTCGAGCTGCACGCCCCCGCCGGTCCCGGTGGTGATGACATTCGGCGTCGGTCCGAGGTCGGTTCGCAGGTGGTGGCTGTCCTCGTTGCGCACGTTCGAATAGGGGATGAATGCCACATCGGCGGCGAGCCTCGTGGCAGAGCCAAAGCGGGCCTGCAAGCCGAGCCCCACGCGTAAGGAGCGCCAGCGCACGTCGTTCGTGATGACCAGCGTCCCCTCGGATATCTGGATCGGTCCCACCGTCGCGTCGGCGCCGAAGGCGTCGAGGGTTTCGGACCATTGCTGGAAGCCGATGAAGCCCTCCAGCCATGGCGAGCCTCGGGCACTGCGCCAGAGCTCCCGCCCGGCGTCGAGCGTGAAGTGGGAAAGCCGATCTCCCCGAACCGAGGACGTGGTGTCCGAGAACTTCACCTGTCCAGTGGCGTAGTCCTCGTTGTCGAGGAAGCCTTTCCGGACATCGCCGATGCCGATGCTGCCCCGCAGGAACCACAGCGTGCCGAAATCGCGGCGACCGTAGATCTCGAGAGCGTGCGCATCGGTATCCTCGTAGCTCAGAACGGAGGTGGGGTTGCCCAGCGTCGGGTCCACGACGCTCGCGTTGTGGCTGAACTGGTGGTGCCCGCGGCTCAGCCAGTAGCGCACGCCGAGGTCGAAGCCGCGTTCCTGCGCGGCGACCGGCAGAGCTGCCAGCAACAGAAGGAGCGCTATCGTTCTCAGCGCACGATGCCCCACACTTTGGGGTTCACCAGGTGCGGCGGGCGCTCGCCGCGCAGCGCCTGGAGGATCTGATCCGCCGCGGACAGCGCCATGGCGTACAGCGCCTCGTCGGTAAGCCCGGCGATGTGGGGCGAAAGGATCAGGTTCTCGAGGCCCACGAGCGGGCTGTCCTTTGCGAGCGGCTCGTCCTCGTAGACATCGAGCGCCGCGCCGGCGATCCACCCCTCCCGTAGGGCACGGGCAAGCGCGGGGCCCGAGACGATCGGGCCGCGGGCGGTATTGACAAGGAAGGCATGCGATCGCATGGCGCGCAGCTCGCGCTCCCCAACCATGCCGCGCGTCTGGTCGTTGAGCTCGGGGTGCATCGAGACGAAATCCGATTCGCGCCAGACTCGCTCGAGATCCGCCACCGGCTCGGCGCCCACAGCAAGCGCCTTCGCGACCGGTACGTACGGATCGTAAGCGATGACGCGCATGCGGAACGCCGCAACGCAGATGCGCGCCACCTCCTCGCCGATGTTCCCGAGGCCAACGATGCCCAGGGTCTTGCCGCGCAGCTCGGCGCGCCGGTAGCGCTTCTGCGCTGCCCATCCTTCCCCCGCGTGTGTTGCGCGGTTGAAGGGCAGCATGTTCTTGGCAAGGGCGATCATGGCGCCGACGGCGTGCTCTGCGACCGGCACGGTGCCGAAGGCCGGGTTGTTCACCACCGCGATGCCCCGCGCGGTCGCCGCCGCGACGTCGATCGCGTCGGTGCCGCGCCCCGAGGTTGAGATGATGCGCAGGTTGCGCGCGCCGGCGAGCGCCGTAGCGGGCAGCTTGTTCGGGTACCGCACGAAGGCGCCAGCCGCCTCCCGCAGTGCCCGGGTAATCGCCTCGGGGGTCGGTTGCTCGAGGACCTCGACCGGCACCTCGGCGCGCAGCCTCGCCTCGGCATCGGGGTGATACATCCGACCAATCAAAACGACTACGGGTGCCTTCATCGCTGGCCGTTACTATAGGGCATGTCCAAAAACCTCATTCCCGAGTACCGCATGCTCTCCACGGCCAATGTCTCCGACGGCCTGGACCGCCTCAATATCCATGGCGCGCCACACGGCATCGGGCCACTCTGGGACACCTGCCCGAAGATCGTCGGCCCCGCGGCTACCCTGAAGCTCGTTCCGGTCGGCCAAGCGCAGGAGTCGCCGGTGCTGGGGACGCTGGAAGCGGTGAAGCGGGGACACCCGGGGGACGTCCTGGTCATCGACCAGGGCGGGCGCATGGACGTCAACAGCTACGGCGGCGTGGCGGGCTTCACCACGCGCCACTTCGGCCTGGTGGGCTGCGTGATCGACGGCGTCACGCGCGACATCGACGAGTACAAGCAGCTCAATCTGCCCGTCTACGGCAAGGGCTTCATCCAGCAGTCGATCCGCAACCGCTGCGCGTGCGCGGGCTACGCGATCGAGGTGCAGCTCGGCGGCGTCCCGGTGCGTCCGGGCGACCTCATCATGGCGGACGAGAACGGCGTTTGCGTCGTGCCCAAGGACAGGATGGCGGAGGTGCTCGAGTTCGCCAAGCTCTTCAAGTCGATCGAAGATACGGTCGTGGAGGCCGTGCGAAGCGGCGCGGACCCCGTGGAAGCGCATCAGCGCGTGCGCTACGACATGATGACCAAGGCGGGCTACAAGCCCTGACGGATGACCAGGGCGTAAACGAGCGCCGGCACGAAGAGCAACCCCCACCAGAGGGTGATGCCCGAGGGCGCACCAAGCGCGCCGCCGAAGGTCACGAGCGACTCGAACGACGCCCCGAGCAGGCGGCACGCGAGCCAAGCTACGCCGGCGAGCGGCGGCAGCAAGAGCGTTGCCACGATGGCGGCCATGACGAGCTTCATCGACCGGAGAAGCTTCTATCAGAATTCATGTTCGGAGTGAGCTTGCAGATTAGCGCCCAATGAAAACGCCCCGGCGGTCCGGGGCGTTTTCATGATGCTGCGGTGGTTGCTCTCTTCAGAACTTCCAGATCGCCCCGATGTTCAGAAAATCGATGTCTTCGTCGGCCTGGTACCGTTGCCACATGGCCCTGAGACCGAGGTTGCGCCCCAGGTCGAACTGCGCGCCCACGCCCCAGGTCAGGTCAGTGCCGTCCGCGCTGCCGACGCGGCTGTCGATCTCCCAGTTCGCGAGGCCGAGCTTGCCGAGGATGTGGAAGTTATTGCCGAGCGGCCACATACCCACGCCGACGAACTCGAGCGTCGTCACTTCGGCGCTGTCCTTGTCCAAGAGGACGCCGTATCCGATCTCCCCCGCGAAGTTGCGGTGGAACTGGTAACCGCCGAGGATCTTGAAGCCGAGGTCGTCCTCGTCACCCGCCTCTGCTTGACCAACTTCCGCGCCGACGTAAAACGCGGGCACCGCCGGGGGCGATGTCTGAGCGAACGCGCCGCCCGATAGGCCCAACGCAGCCCCGCCGAGCATCGAGACAAGCCACTTCTGAGTCATGGAACATTCCTTTCCTGTAGATGCGCGCCGAGAGCGTACGAGCGCGCGAATGAAGCATAGGCCCGCCGGGTAGCTCCGAGGGCAACCGCAGGTGTTTTCACGACAACTATGGTGCAGATGTTGCAGGAACACAACGCCATCACGGATTGCGACAGGCGGAGATGTGGTTTGGTTCCCTGCGTTTCTCTCGCCTGGCGGCGCCGCCACTTTCAGCTCTCGGGCAAGAGCGAGCGGATCGCCTTAAGGAGATCGAAGGGGCTATACGGCTTGGCGAGATAAGCGGTGGCGCCCGCCTCCTTCGCCTTCTGCTCGTCGCCCGAGAGGGCGAACGAGGTGATGGCGATGATGGGCGTGCGCGCGGTCGGCGCCTCGGCGCGCAGCCGGCGCATCGCGTCCATCCCGGAGATCTTCGGCAGCTGGATGTCCATCAGGATCAGGTCGGGACGCTTCTCCAGCGCCATGGCGACCCCGGCCTCGCCGTCGTGCGCCTCGATGAGCGCGTACGTCGTGCGCTTGAGCAGGTCGCGCACGATCTTGCGGTTCATCTCGTTGTCTTCGACGTACAGGATGGTTTTCGCGCTCATGCAGAGGCTCCGGCCGCGGCGCGCAGCGGGACCTCGAAGATGAAGACCGAGCCCTTTCCCGGCTCGCTCTCGACCCAGATGCGGCCGCCGTGCATCTCGATGAACTTCCGCGTGATGGAAAGGCCGAGGCCAGTGCCGCCGTATTCGCTGGCGATGGTGGCGTCGGTCTGCTTGAACTCGGTGAAGAGGCTCTCGATCTTGTCCGGGGCGATGCCGATTCCCGTATCGGCGACCCGGAAGGCGAGCGAGGCGCCGTTCGGCAGGACCGAGATCGATACGTGACCTGCCTTGGTGAACTTGAGCGAGTTGCCGGCCAGGTTCATCAGGCACTGCGTGAGGCGACCGGAATCGCCGTGCGCGAGCGGCAGGTCCTCCGGCACGGAGACGAGAAGTTCGAGCCCTTTGCCTTCGGCGAGCGGGCGCAGTGTCGCGCGCACGCCCTCGACCATGTCGTGCACCGAGTAGTCGGCCAACGCGAGCTCCATGCGCCCGGCCTCGATCTTCGCGAGATCGAGCACGTTGTTGATCAGGCGCAGGAGGTGCTTGCCGCTGGTCTGGATGTCCTGCAGCGGACCGCTCATGTCCGAAGGCACCTCGCCGTAGATGCCCCCCAGGATCATCTCGTTGAACCCGAGAATCGCGTTGAGCGGCGTGCGCAGCTCGTGGCTCATGCTGGCGAGGAACTGCGACTTGTGCTGGCTCGCCTCCTCGAGCAGGCGACCCTTGGCCTCGATCTCGCGGAACAGGCGCGCGTTCTGTATGGCGATCGCCGACTGCGTGGCGAAGGTCCTTAGCAGCGTGGCCACCTCGGGCGGGAACTCGCCGGGCTGGTTGCGGATCACCGTCAGCGCCCCGAGGATGTGCCCCTCGCGCAGTAGCGGCACGGCGAGCAGCGCGCGCGCCCCGGCGCGCAGCAGGATGCCACGAGCCCGGCTCTGGTAACCCCCTTGCAGGATATCGGCCACCTGGATCGGCTCGTGCGTAGAGGCGGTCCCGCCGACCGCACCCTCGCCGAAGCGCACCGGCTCGTCGCGGTACAGGTCGAGAAGCTCCTGGGGGATGTTCTGCGCAGCCCGCAGGTAGAACAGCCGCCGTTCCTCATCAGATTCGTACAGCGCTCCGGCGTCGAGTCCCGTGAGCTCGACCGCGCGCGACACGATCGTCTGTAGCACTTTCTCCAGGTCGAGCGTGGAGCTGATCGCGTGACTGACCTCGCCCAGCGCGGTGAGCTGGCCGACCGACTGAGTGAGCGCCTCGGTACGTTCCTCGAGTGCCTGGAACAAGCGCGCGTTCTCGATGGCGATCACCGCCTGGTCGGCGAAAGTCTCGAGCAACGCAAGTTGCTTCTCGCTCAAGCCGCCCGGCTCCTTCAGCACCACGATCATCGCGCCGATCGCTTCGCCTTCGCGCTTCAATGGCGCAGCAGCGATCGCGCGAAAGCCGAGCGCACGGCCGTTCTCGCGTGCATAGTGTGGCGCGTCCGGCGCCTCCGTGTCTCGGATGTTCACCACCTTTCCGCCCACGATTGCGGCACCAGCGGCGCTATCCGCGCCGCGAGGCATGTCCACCGTCATCGCCATCGGCCCCAGCACGCCGCCGGCCGCGGCGACGCGCACGCGCTCGCCTGCGGCAAGGAGGATACCCACGCCCGAGCCAGCGAAAACCCGGAGCCCACTGCGCACGATGGCATCGAATACCGGCGTCGTGTCGGTTGGAGTGCTCGAGATGACCCGCAAGATCTCTCCGGTCGCCGTCTGCTGCTCGAGCGCCTCCTTGGTCTCGTTGAACAGGCGCGTGTTCTCGATGGCGATCACCGCCTGGTCGGCGAAGGTCTTGAGCAGCGCCATCTGGTTCTCGGTGAACCCCATCGGCCGGTGGCGCATGACGGTGATTGCGCCGATGGGCTCGCCCGCCCGCAGCATGGGTACCGAGAGGACGCTGCGCCAGCCGCCGACCTGAGCCGTGTGTCCGATTTGGTATTCCGCGTCGCTCAAGACGTCCGCGCTCTGGGCCACCGCCCGCGTCAGAATCGCCCTTCCGGTAATTTTCCCTCTATCTGGGGGGGCGGGAAACAGCCGCCGCGCGGCAGTCTCGCCCTCTGGAGACATCGCCTTCAGGGCGACGATGTCGATGCGCTCGCCGTCGTACGAGAAGACCAGGCCCTGATCGCCCTCGCACAGGCGCATTGCATTCGTCGCGATGCTGTCGAAAACCGGCTGAAGATTGGTCTGCGACCGACTCATCACCTCGAGGATTTCGGAGGTCGCCGTCTGTCGCTCGAGCGCCTCCTTGGTCTCGTTAAATAGGCGCGTGTTTTCGATGGCGATTACCGCCTGAGCCGCAAAGGTCTTGAGGAGCTCCTCGTGACGCGGGTCAATCGGGCCGGCCTCGGCCCAGCGCACCGTGATCACGCCGACGACTTCACCAGAACGCAGGAGCGGCACGCCGAGGATGCGGCGGTGACGCAGCCGGTCCGCAAGATCGGGGTCATAGTCCGGATCCGAGCGGGTGTCTTCCACCCGGACCGCTTGTCTTTCGAGTACGACTCGTCCAGCCACCCGGGAGCGATCCGGCTTCGCCGGGAAGGCAGTCCTGAGCACTGAGATGAGCTCGGGCTCCCACCCGTCGGAGGTGATCAAGTACAGCTGCTCGCCGTCGTAGCGGAAGACGTTGGCATAGACCGCTTCGCAAAGCTTCGTCGCTCTGCGCACGATGGCCTCGAACACCGGCAGGGTGTCGGTGGGCGTGCTTGAGATCACACCCAGGATCTCAGCGGTGGCGGTCTGCTTCTCGAGCGCCTCCTTCGTCTCGTTGAGCAGGCGCACGTTCTCGATGGCGATCACTGCCTGGTCCGCGAAGGTTTCGACCAGCTCGATCTGCTTTTCCGTGAAGGGCTCGACCCTTCGTTTCCAGAGGTTGATCACACCTACGAGGGCCGCCTCCCTTAGCATGGGAACCGCAAGCATGGTTCGGTAGCCTTGAAGTTTTTGCCTTTCGCGGAGCTCGTAGCTTGGGTCGGCGAGAACATCGTGGATATGCACCGTCCGGCGCTCCAATGCGGCTCTCCCTCCGGCCGATCCCTGGCTGAGGCGCAGAGGGTGACGCGCCCCGTAGTCCCCGTATTCAAGCGCGTCTCCATACGAGACCCCCAACCGCAAGACTTCGCCGTCGAATCTGTGGATTTGCCCGTTCGCCGCGCCGCAGAGACGAGCGGCATTCTCGATAAGTGTCTGCAGAACCGGCTGAAGATCAAAGGTGGAGCGGCTGATGACCTTGAGGACCTCGCCGGTCGCGGTCTGCTGCTCGAGCGCTTCCCTGGTCTCCTTGAACAGGCGCACATTCTCGATGGCGATCACCGCCTGGTCGGCGAAGGTCTTGACCAGCCCGATCTGGTGATCGGAGAAGTACCCTGGCTTGGCGTGACCGACTGCCACGGCCCCGATGGCGCGCCCGCCACGCAGGAGAGGCACGGCGAGGATGCGTCGCGCCCCGCCGGCTCGCGCAACCGGCGCGAGATGGTAGTGAGGGACGTCGTTGATGTCCGGCAACTGTACGACGCTCGCGGTGCGAATGGCTTGCACGCTTACGCTGTTCTCCTCCAGCGTGCATGGGAAGGCGCCGCGCAATGCCTCGCCAGCCCCGGGAGTCATGTTGTAGTGGGCGACGAGACGGACCAAGCCGTCCTGGTATCGCATCACCAAGCCGTGCGCCGCCCCGCATAGCGCGGTGGCGCGCTCGGCGATGATGTCGAACACGGGCTGCGCGTCGCTCGGTGACGCCGAGATTGCCCGCAGGACCTCCGCGGTCGCCGCTTCCCGCTGGAGCGCCTCCTTGGCCTGGCGGGAAAGGCGCGCGCTCTTTTTCTTCTCGCGCGCGAGAGCAGCCTCTAGCTCGCCAAGCCGGGTCTTGCGTTGGGAACCGGTGACCGCCGCCATCGCCGCCCTCCTCGCAGCGCATCACAGCGTAGGCGAAGGGCGAGCCCCCGGCAAGGGGCCGAGGCGGCGCTTGGTTGATGTTCCCAAGGTTTTCTGGGAGCCTCCATCCCACATCAACGAACGGGGGACGGATCCGATGACCGAGCAGTCGTCGCGGCCTGCCTATCGCTGGATCATCGTCTTCGCAGCGGCGGCGATCCTCGCCATCGCGATGGGCGCGATCGTCAATGGCATGTCCGCGTTCATCGTCCCGATGCAGGAACGCTTCGGCTGGACGAGAGGTGAAGCAGCGCTGATCAATCTGGCAGGCCTGGTCGGCCTGGCATTCGGTGGCGTGGTCTCGGGGCGGCTGGCAGACCGCATCGGAGCCCGGCCGGTCATTCTGCTCGGCGTCGTGGTGCTCGGCCTTTGCTATCTGGCCGCATATTTCCTCAGCTCGCTCTGGCAGTTCTACGCCGTGTTCGCCATCGCAGGGTTCCTGGGTGCGGGCGCCATCTTCGCCCCGGTGATGGCATTGGTGGGCAACTGGTTCGCTGCGGGCGCCGGACTGGCGATCGGGATCGTATCCGCGGGCCAGGCGCTGGGACAGGGCGGTGTGCCCTTCGCGTCGTCCTTCCTGATCGAGGCGTACGGAGTCCAGGGCGCGCTCGGCATCACCGGCGCGGTCATGCTGGCGGTGATGGTGCCTCTCAGCTGGCTGATGCGCCCGGCCGCAGTCGAAGCGGCCCGGCCGGTCGCCGCCAACGCCGATGCCGAGGCGACAACGCTTCCCTACAACGTCGTGATCGTGCGGATGAGCGCGGCCATCATCCTGTGCTGCACGTGCATGTCCGTTCCGCTGATGCATCTCGTCCCGCTCGTCCAGGACGCCGGCTTTCCGGCGGAAGACGCGAGCAGCGTCATCTTCGCCATGATGGTGTCGGCGATCTTCGGGCGCGTCGCGTTCGGCAAACTGGCCGACATGATCGGCGCGGTGCGCGCCTACATGACGGCGACCGCGTGGATGACGGCGATGGTGTTCGGCTTCGTGTGGCTCGAGAGCCTGAGGGTTTTCTATGTCTATGCCATCGTGTACGGCTTCGGCTATGCGGGGGTGATGACGGGGGTTCTCACCACCATCCGTGCGTTAACGCCGGCGCAACGCCTGGGCGCCGCGATGGGGATCATCGGCATGTTCGGCTGGTTCGGCCACGCAACCGGTGGCTACCTGGGCGGCCTGCTGCACGACATCACCGGCGCTCATGACGCAGCCTATGCGGTGGCGGCGGTCGCCGGCCTGCTCAACCTTATCATCGTAAGTACGCTCCGTCCCCGGAGGCGCCAGCCGGATTTCGCGGTGGCGTAACCGTCCTGAGCCCAAAGTCAGGCTCGGGAGATACGATTGAGGATCCGATGCGGCTTGTGATTGTGACGTTGTGCTTCGCGCTTCTCGCTCTCCCAGGTCGAGCGCAGGGACCGATGCCCCGGATAGGATTTCTGGGCAACTCCAACCCGGCGCTCGAAGCGAATCTCGTGGGACCATTCCGCGACGGCTTGCGCGACCTCGGGTACATCGAAGGGCAGAGCATCGCGATCGAGTACCGATGGGCCGAAGGCGACTATGGCCGTTTTCCGCGGCTTATCCGCGAGCTGATCGACGCGAAGGTCGAGATCATCGTTACCGCGGGCACTCCGGCCACGCTCGCGCTCAAGAAAGCGACCACTTCGATCCCCATCGTGATGATCGCGGTCGGCGATCCCGTAGGCACCGGTATCGTGCCTTCGTTGCGTCTGCCGGGAGGCAACATCACCGGCCTGACGTCGATTTCGCCGGAGCTCGATGGGAAACGCCTGGAGCTCCTGCGCGAGGTGGCCCCTCGCGTTTCTCACATCGCAGTGCTGTGGAACTCCTCTAGCCCCCTGCAGGCCGTCGCGGAAAAGCAGACGCGCGCCGCGGCCGACGCGCTGGGGATGAAAATGCTTTCCTTGGGTGTGCGTAGCAAGGAGGATATCGACCGGGCATTTGGCGCCATTCTCAAGGAGCGCCCGCAAGCGCTGCTCGTGCTCGCCGATCGGCTTTTCCTGCACCACCGCCAGAGCATCATGGACTTCGCCCTCGAGCATCGCCTTCCGGGCGTACACGCCTATCCGGAGCTCGTCGAGGCGGGCGGACTGATGTCCTTCGGGCCGAGCTACGCGGGCATGCACCGGCGAGCCGCCATCTTCGTCGACCGCATCCTCAGGGGCGCCAAACCGGGCGAGCTGCCGGTCGAGCGACCTGCGTCGTTCGAGCTCGTGGTCAACCTCCAGACCGCAAGGGCGCTGGGACTGAGTATCCCCGAGTCGGTTCTACTACGAGCGACCACAATCCTGCGCTAAGTTGCAGGCGTCGGCCGCAAACCACGCAGGCGGATGTGGCATCCTGCCGCATGCGCGCGAGCAGCGAAGGCCGGCAGGTCTACGTCGCAAAGTGTCGCTGCAGCCGCGTGGTCCTGCAGGCGCAAGGTCCGCCGCTCGCGCATATCTGCTGCTATTGCGACGACTGCCAGGCCGCCGCGCGAAAGATCGACGCGCGAGAGGGCGGCTGCAGCGGCCAAGGTCCGGACGGCGGCACGCCGAGCCTGCTGTTCCGCCGCGATCGCATCCGATTCGTGCAAGGGGAAGAGCTGCTCACGGTCTTGCGGGTGCGCGAGCCGACCCACACCGACCGGCTGATTGCGGCCTGCTGCAACACTGCCATCACGCAACGCCATTACAACGGGTGGCCGCACTGCGGCGTCAAGTCCCACCTGTTCGAGCCGCCGATTCCGCCACTCGAGTTGCGCATCTACACGCGATACGCACCCGATCCGAGCGCCGTATCCCGCGACGTGCCGTGCGCCCGCGGCGCATCGCTTCGCCTCGTCCGGCGGCTGCTGCCGGCGGCACTCGCGCTGAAGGTGGTCACGCTGCGCCGTCGCGCCTAGTCGAAGATCCAAGCGGCTCGAGCGCGCGACAGGGACCGAGCACGGTCATCACAATGACCGCGCGCCGCAAGTCCTGCGGCGTGCGAAACAGCGGATGCGCTGCGCGCCGCGGCGGTGCCGGCGCGGCGCGCACGACGAGAGGCGCGGGCACGGTCTCGATCGGCGCCGGCGGGGGCGGGGGCGGCGACACCGGCCGGCCCCAGATGTCCTCGAGCGGCTCTTCTTCCTCCGGCGCCCCCGCCGCACGCGCCGCGGCGTCGCGCTCCGCCGCTTGCTGCTGCTCGCGCAGGCGCTTCGCCGCCTTCTGCGCGAGGTGGTTGAACAGCATGAACCCCGCGATGATCAGGAAAAGGATCAGCAGCTCCGGGCCGGTCTGCGCCATGGCGGCCTCCCGCTATTTCTTCGGAGCCCCGGGCGCGTCCTGCCCGGTGCCCGCGATCACGCCGCGCATGTCGGTATCGGCCTTCAGATTCTGCATGCGGTAGTAATCCATGATGCCCATGTTGCCGCTGCGGAACGCCTCCGACATGGCGCGCGGCACTTCGGCTTCGGCCTCCACCACGCGCGCGCGCATTTCCTGCTCGAGCGCCACCGCCATGGCCCGGCGCTCCTCGGCTTTTGCCTGGGCGATCTGCTTGTCGGCGTTCGCCTGGTCGATCTGCAGCTTCGCGCCGATGTTCTCGCCGACGTCGACGTCGGCGATGTCGATCGACAGGATCTCGTAGGCGGTACCGGCGTCGAGCCCTCGCGAAAGGATGTGCTTCGAGATGTGATCCGGATTCTCGAGCACCTGCTTGTGGGTGCCCGCAGAGCCGATGGTGCTCACCATGCCCTCGCCGACGCGCGCGATGATCGTCTCCTCGCCCGCGCCTCCGACCAGGCGGTCGATGTTGGTGCGCACGGTGACGCGCGATACCGCGATGAGCTGTATGCCGTCCTTCGCCACCGCGGCGATCTTGGGCGTCTCGATCACCTTGGGCAGCACCGACATCTGCACCGCCTCGAGTACGTTGCGCCCCGCAAGGTCGATGGCCGCCGCGCGCTTGAAAGGCAGTGGGATGTTCGCCTTGTCGGCCGAGATCATGGCGTTCACCAGGCGCACCACGTTGCCGCCGGCGAGGTAGTGCGCCTCCAGGTCATTGGTCGAGATGTCGAGCCCGGCCTTGACCGCGCTGATGCGCGCCGTCACCACGGTGTTCGGCGGAATGCGGCGAAGTCGCATGCCGACCAGCGTGAAGAGGCCCACGTAGGCCCCTGAGGCCCACGCGGCGATCCACAGCGGAATCGGCACCAGATACAGGATCACGGCGAGCGCCGCGATCACCAAGATGAGCAAACCCAAGCCCCCGGTGAGCCCGGTCTCAAGACCCGTCATTTGTCACTCCTCCTCTTTGGAATTGGCTGGCGGCGTTGTTCTTCGCACCACGATCCGGTTGCCGTCCACGCGGATCACCTCTATGAGTTCCCCGGCGTCGATGAGTTCCCCTTCCGACACCACGTCCACGCGCCGGCCGTCGATCTCGGCGATGCCCGCGGGCCGCAGGGTCGAGGAGGCGCGGCCGCGCCGCCCGAGCAGCGCGGCGTCGGTCTCCGGCGCCGAGGCGTAGCCTTGCGTCGCCTCCAGCCCGGTCTGCAGGACGAGCTGCCTTCCGACCGGCAGCCGCGGCAGGTAGCGCAGCAGCACGAGGCTTGCCACCAGCGAGACGACGAGCGCGAGCGCCACGCGAGCACCGGTGGCCAGCACGAACTGCGGGGTGCCGCCCGGCCCGAGCATGCTGAGCACCAGCGCCGCGAGCAGCGCGAGGACGCCAAGGACCCCCGCGATGCCGAATCCCGGGACGATGAAGATCTCGAGCGCGAGCAGGAGCACGCCGCCCAGCGCGAGCAAGAGCTCCTCCCAGCCGGCGAGCTGCACCAGCCAGTGGCCCCAGAAGAAGAGCCCGAGGCTCGCGATCCCCGTCGCGCCGGGAACGCCGAAGCCGGGCGTGCGCAGCTCGATCAGGATCCCGATCATCGCGATGCTGATGAGCAGCGAGCTCACCACCGGGTGTGTGAGGAAGCGCACCACGTTCTCGGCCCAGTTGGGCGACACGCGTTGCAGCTCTGCGCCGCCCAGCCCCAGGCGCTCGAGCGCCGCCGCCAGCGTGTCGGCCCGGAAATCGGCGAGCTTGTGCTTCAGCGCCTCGTCGGTGGTGAGCGTGAGGAGCTTGCCCTTCTCGATCACGCCGCGGATGGCGACGTCGGCGTCCACCATCGCCTCGGCCAGCTGCGGCGGGCGCTTGCGGGTCTCCGCGGTGGCGCGGAACTCCTTGCGCATGTAGGAGACGGTCTTCTCCTGCACCGCCTGCGGCGCCGCGCCGGGCTGTCCGGCCTGTACCGGCGTCGCGGCGCCGATGGTCGAGCCTCCCGCCATGACGATGTGCTCGGCGGCGAGACTGATCAGCGCGCCCGCGGAGATGGCGCGCCTGTTCACGTAGGCGATGGTCTTCACCCGGCTCTCGAGCAGCGCGTCGCGGATCTGCACTGCCGCATCCACGCGGCCGCCGAAGGTGTTCACTTCCAGCACGAGCGCCGCGGCGCCGGCCTGCGCCGCCTCATCGATGGCGCGGCGCACGAAAGGCGCGAGCCCCAGGTCGATGGTGCCCTCGATGGGCGCGACGTAGACGATGGGACGCGCGGGCTGGGCGTGCGCGCTCGCAAGCAGCGAGAGGGCGAGAAGCGGGGCAAGCGCGAGGTGCAGGCGGGGAAGCATGGCGGGAGTCTACGCGTAGTCTGCATGACGACACCTTCACCGCCGCCCGATCGCGAGGCGACTACTTCGCAGGGGCGCCGAGGCGCTGCGAGATCTCGGCGGCCGCTGCCACGACGCGATCCCTGAGCCGGTCCTCGATCTCGCTAGCGCTGAAGGCGCCCGAGACAGTGGTGGCGTTGATGCCCGCCACGATGCGCCCGCCGAGGCCGCGCACGGGTGCCGAGATCGCGATCATGCCGCGCGGGAAGCGCTCGCCCGCGCTCGCGCTGTCGCTGATGCCGTACCCGCGCGCGCGGTCCTCGGCGATGCGCGCGGCGAGGGCGGCGAGTGTCGTGGGCGCGTTATTCCCGTCGGCGACGAGGCGCACGCCGCGGTAGAGTGCGGCGAGCGCGTCGGGCGCGAGATCGCCAAGCATCAGGCGGCCGATGCGCGTGACGTGCGCAGGGACGGTGAACCCCACGCCGAAGCTGCTGACCACCGCGCCGCTCGCCGGAAAGCGGGCGACGAACACGACATTGGTGCGATCGAGCACTGCAAGCTGGGTCGAACAACCGATGTCGTCGCGCAACTGCGCGAGCACCGGCGCGGCGACCTCGACGATGTCGAGGGCGGCGAGATACTCGAACCCGAGGGACAGTACGCCGGGGCCGAGCGCGAAGCGTCCGTCGGGCTCGGCGCGCAGCAGGCCGAGCGCCTCGAGGCTGTGCAGCAGCCGATGCACCGTGGAGCGCGGGATGCCGAGCTCCGAGGTGACCTCTGGGGCGGCGATCCGGGTGCGCCGGCGGCTGAAGAGCCGCAGGATCGCCACGCCCCGCTCGAGGCCGGGGACGTCGGTCGCGCGCACTGCCTCAGTGCGGCGCGCGGAGGTAGATGCGCCCTTCGCGCACCGCCGCCTCGACACGACGCAGGCGGATGCGGGGATCCCCGGGATGGCAGCCGGTCTCAAGGTCGAACTCGTAGCCATGCCACGGACAAACGATCTGCGGAGCCTTGCCGAAGCGCAGCCCCTGGCTCGTGCGGTCAGGGCCGAGGACTTCCTCGACCCGCTGGTAGATCTTGCCCTGGCAGACGGGTCCGCCGGCGTGCGGGCAGCGGTTCTCCCACGCGATGACGCGCTCGCCGCGCCGGAACACGCCGACCTCGAGCCCGCCGACCGCGAACACCCTGTGCTCGCCGTCGGCAATCTGCGCGAGCTCGGCCACCATGACCTCGCTCATCGCGCGCCTCCCGGGAGCTCGGGTAGCTCGCGCCGGTACCACATCGCGACGTCGAACGGGTTGAGGTCGGCGGCGTGCATCAGGGCGCAGATCGCGATCACCGCCTCGGTCGCGGTGACGGCGTTCTTCTCCACGACGGCCCCCGTGCTGCGCGCCTCGCCTACGCGCGCGGCGTACAGGCGCACGGCGCTGGTGAAAGCGTCACGCAGCAGCTCGTCGGGCACGGACTCCGGTCCTTCGACGACCTGGCGCTCGTAGGCAAGAATGGCGGACATGGCGGATCTCCTTCTCTCGGTGTGCATCATCGGTACTGCGGCGGCTCGACCGGCTGCGTCAGCTTGCGCTCGGGCAGCGGCAGCTTGAAGAGGTGAATCGCGTTCAGGCCGAGGATGTTGCGCTTCGCCTGCTCCGACAGAAACGGCAGGTCGGTGATCGAGCTCGGCAGGTCGAAATCCCAGTGCGGCCAGTCCGAGGAGAAGAGGAGCTGCGTCTCGGCGTTGATCGCCTGCAGCGTCGCCTCGGTGAGCTTCAGGTTGCTGCGCTCGAGCGGCTGGCTGCTGTAGTACATCTCGCGCATGTAATCGCTCGGCTTGCGCCGCAGCAGCGGCGCCTCGGAGGAGCGCATCATGTACTCATGGTCGAGGCGCTGCATGGTGAAGGGCACCCAGGCGAGGCCGCTCTCGATCCACACCACCTTGAGCTTCGGAAAGCGCTCCGGCAGGCCGTTGATCACCCAGTTGGTCAGGTGCAGGAGGTTGAAGTGCACGAACGAGATCGAGTGCATCGAGATGAAGCGGTTGCACTGCTTCATCGACTCGTCGCCCCAGTGGTAGCCGGAGTGAAAGGTTAGCGGCAGGCCGCGCTCCTCGAGCATCGCGTACAGGCGCATGTAGGCGTTGTCGTGCACCGCGCGATAGCGCGTGGAGGTGACCGAGAAACCGATCACGCCGGGCTTGTCGCCGAACGCCTCGACGGTCCGTATGCAGGCCTCGGGATCGTTGAACGGCAGGTAGGCGAGTGCCTTGATGCGCGGCTCCTGCGGGATGATGCGCTCGATCAGCCAGCGGTTGAAGGCGTCGCCAAGCTGCACCTCGGCCTCGGAGATCGGGTGCATGCCGAGGGTCAGCATGGGTGTCGGGAAGACCACGGTGTAGTCGATCCCCATGGCGTCCATGCCGCGGCGCACGAGCGTGATCTGGCGGTGCACGCCGGCCTCGGCTTCCTCGCGCTGCGAATGCTGGTGGGGGATGCGGCCGGCGACGTCCTGGAAGATGAGGCCGGGTTGCGTGTTCATCAGCCCGGTGACGCCTTGCTTCTCCGAGATCGACTTGGCGAGGTGACGCAGCACATCGTTGTCGATGAGGTCGGTGATCTCGGACCAGAACGCGACCTCCGTGACGTGTGCGTCGATGTCCACCACGATGTAGTCGTCGCGCACGCGCTGGCGCAGCGCCGGCGCCAGCACGTCGCGCGTGTCGGAGTGGACCGTGATCTTGGGCAGTTCGCGGACGGGTGGGGATTTTTCCATGCTTACTCCATGAGTTCCGCTACTGCGTCGAACAGCAGCTTGACGACGAGGACGACGAGGATGCTGCACAAGAGCCAGCACAGCACGGCGAGGCCGCGCGGCGCGGCGTGAGCGCCCATGATGCGGCGCGAGCCGACGAAGTGCAGCAGCGGCACGAGCGCGAATGGCAGCTGGATGCTGAGCACGACCTGCGAGAGCAGGAGCAGCGGCCCGATCGAGCCGTCGCCGCCGTGTCCCACGGCAAAGAGCGCCGGGCCGAGCGCGAGCAACCGCGTGAAGAGGCGCCGCTGCCAGGCGGGGAGGCGCATCTGCAGGAAGCCCTCCATCACGACCTGCCCGGCAAGCGTCGCGGTGAAGGTGGCGTTGAGCCCGGCGGCGAGCAGCGCTAGCGCGAACAGGGTGCTTGCGCCGGCCGCGCCGACGAGCGGCGAGAGAAGCGCGTGCGCTTCGCGGATGTCGGTAACGTCGGTGCGCCCGGCCTGATGGAACACCGAGGCGGCGACCACCAGGATCGCCGCGTTCACGAAGAACGCGAGCGACATCGCCCCGACCGTACACACCGACGACACGCGAATCTCGGCAGCCTTGTCGACGCCGCCCGTGCGGCGCATGAGCCAGGACTGCAGGTAGATGTTGTGCGGCATGATGGTGGCGCCGATGATGCCGATGGCGAGGTAGAGCAGCGCCGGGTCCGCGACGATGCGCGGGTCGGGCAGCAGCCCGTGCACCAGCGCTGCCCCTTCGGGCGGCGCCATGGCGATGACGATGCCGAGTGACACCGCGACCACGGCGATCAGGCCGATCACCACCGCCTCCAGCCGGCACAAGCCCCTGTCTTGCAGGTAGAGGATCAGGATCGCGTCGGCCGTTGCGAGCAGCACGCCGGCGACCAGCGGCAGGCCGAAAAGGAGGTGCAGCGCCACCGCGACGCCGATCAGCTCGGCGAGATCGCAGGCAACGATACCCAGCTCGGCGAGCACCCACAGCGAGAGCGACACCGGTCGCGGGTACTGCTCGCGGCAGTGGCTGGCGAGGTCGCGGCCGCTCGCGATGCCCAGCCGCGCCGACAGGCATTGCAGCGGCATCGCCATGATGCTTGCAAGTAGCACCACCGACAGCAGCAGGTAGCCGTGCCCGGAGCCGGCCGCGAGATCGGTGGCCCAGTTGCCCGGGTCCATGTAGCCGACAGTGACCAGCGCTGCAGGCCCGAACGCGAGCCAGGCGCGCGCCGGCAGGATGCGCCGTCGCGCCAGGGAGGCTGAAGGATGAGCAACGGCCTGTTCCATTAGTGAGATGATAATCCGCTAATGGAAAGCTTAGGCCGCGCGCACGGCGTGCGTCAAGCCGGCTTTCATGGAGCCTAGAAGAGCTGCGGGAGCCGCAGCTGGATCTCGTTCTCGACGACCCGCACCGGATAAGTCTTCAGGTCGCAGGGAATCGGCGGCCCAAGCCCCGCGCCGGTGCGCACGCAGAAGCGCCCGCCGTGCAGCGGGCACTCGACGACGTCGCGCTCCAGCGTCCCGTCGGTCAGGTAGGCGTGGGCATGGGTGCAAAGGTTGTCGGTGGCGAATACCTGCCCGCCGACGTCGTAGAGGGCGATGTGGAAATCGCCGAAGGCGACCGCGCGCATGCCGCCGGGCGCGAGCTCCGGTCGCAGGGCCACCGTGATCCACTCCTCTTCGGGCGGCGCGCTCATCTGGCCGTGCCGACGCTTTCCTTGTCGTAGCCTGCGACGCGCTGATAGCGCTCGGACAGCGCCGCGAGCTCCTCGCGGCTGATCACAGCGTCGATCGACTCGAAGGGACGGTCGCCGGTGCGCAGGTGTACCTCGCGCAGGATGGCATCCGGCGGGTTCTGCCGGTTGGTGAGCACGACCTGCGCCGTGGCCGGCATGCGCCTCGCCTCGTAGCGGCGCAGCGCAGCCACGGGATCGCGCTCCGCCTTGAGCGCCTCGGTGAGCGCGCGGCAGTCGAGGATCGCCTGCGCGGCGCCGTTCGCGCCGCGTGGGTACATCGGGTGGGCGGCGTCCCCAAGCAGCGTGACGCGTCCTTCGCCCCAGCGGCTGAGCGGATCCTGATCGACCATGGGGTACTCGAGTACCGTGTCGGCCGCGGCAAACAGCGCCGGCACGTCTAGCCAATCGAAATGCCAGTCGGCTACCACCGGCATGAAGTCCTCCAGCCGGCCGCGGCGGTTCCAGTCGCGCTTCGCCTGGTAGCGCGCCGTGGCGATGTCGACCACCCAGTTGACGAGCTGGCGCCCCTCGGCATCGATGCGCTCGCGGATCGGATAGATCAGCACCTTGGCCGAGGTCAGCCAGCCGATGCGCACCATGCTCGCGCCGGTGAGGAAGGGCTTCGCGCGCGACACCCCGCGCCACATGTTGATCCCGGAGTACTTCGGCGGCCCCTCGTGCGGGTGGAGCTGCCGGCGGATGCACGAATGGATGCCTTCACAGCTCACGACGAGCTCGGCCCGCACCGCGTCGCGCGGCGCGCCGCTGCGCGGATCATCGAACTGCAGCTCCACTCCCTGCGCATCCTGGCTGAAGCCCGTGCAGCGCCAGCCGGTAAGCAGGCGCCCGGCGCCGGCGCGCTCGCGGTACGCCTCGACCAGAACCCCGTGCAGGTCGCCGCGGTGAATCGAGAACTGCGGCCACGAATAGCCGGCGTAGCGCCCGGTGGGCTCGCTGTAGATGAACTGGCCGAAGCGGTTGTAGAAGGCCGACTCGCGGGTCGTGACCGCGACGGCGGCGAGGCGCGCTTCGAGATCCAACGCGGCGAGCTCGCGCGTCGCGTGCGGCAGCAGGTTCACCCCCACGCCGATGGGAAGAATCTCGGGGGCGGCCTCGAACACGCGCGACGCGATGCCGGCGCGTTCGAGCATCAACCCGAGCGTGAGGCCGCCGATGCCGCCACCGACGATGGTCACTTCCATGGCACGGCGCCTCCGAGCGAGCGCGTGATCTCCTCGGCCGCCGCGCGCACCGGCCCTTTCATGCGCGCAATGGCGCGCTCGTCAATGCGCTGGCGGGGGCCGGTGAGGGTGACCGCGCCGCCGAGCGCGCCGCCCGCGGAAAACACCGGGCAGGAGATGCCGGCGACGTCGGGCCGGTACAGACCGAGCGATACGGCGGCGACGTTGCGGCGCACTTTGTCGAAGCGCCGCCCGCGTGCCCCCGAAAAGGCACGCAGCAGCGTCGAGGTTGGGCCGTTGTCGAGCTCGCGGCGATCGCCCTCGCGGAAGATCGCCTCGCGCACGGCCTGCGGCGACTCGACGCGGCATAGGCACACGCGGTGCCCGCTTTCCAGGGCCCAGAACGAGGCGCTCTCGCGTGTCTGCGCCGCAAGCTTGGCGAGCACCGGGCGAACCCGCTCGCCGAGCGAATAGCTTCTCTGGTAGACGCTGCCGAGCTCGAACAGGGTCGCGCCGAGTGCGAACTGCCCATTGTCGAGCCGCGCCAGGTAGCCGTAGCGCTCCAGCGAGACGAAAATGCGCAAAATTGTGCTCTTGTAGAAGCCGGTGCGCGCCGAGAGCTCGGCGAGCGACAGGCTGGCGGCGCCGGTGCGGAAGCTGTCGAGGAGCTGCAGCGCGCGCTCGATGGCATCGACACCGCGCCGCGTCTTGGCTTCCAAGATCAGCGCTCCGCCAAGAAGTCGAGCACCAGGCGATCGAACTCGCGCCGCTTCTCGACCTGCGCCCAGTGGCCGCACTGCGCAAACACATGCAGGCGCGCGTCCTTCAGCCGCTTGAGCTGAGCGAGGCCGCCTTCGATCGGCGCGAAGCGGTCCTCGATGCCCCAGACGAGAAGCGTAGGGCAAAGGACCTTGCCTAGCTCCGCCATGATGTCCTCGTTGGCCGGCGGGTTCTTCGACCATAGCGCGACTGTCTCCGGGTCGTTCGCCGCCCTGAAGCGCTGCTCGAGCAGCTCTTCGGTGAGGAATGAGGCGTCGTACACCAGCGTCTCGATCAGGCGGCGCAGCTTCTCCTTGCTCGGCCCAGCTCCGCGGTAGAAGCCGTGGATCATCTTGATGCCTTCGGTCGGGCGCGGGGTGAACACCGTGTGCGTAATCGCGCCGTTGCCCATCGCCACCAGGCGGTCGATGCGACCGGGGTGGTCGACCGCGAGCTTGAACGCCGTCTGGGCGCCCATGGAATTGCCGATGAAGTGCGCCCGCTCGATGCCCAGCGCGGCGAGGAACGCGTCGAGCACCCGCGCGACATAGGTGAGGCGTCCTTCCTTGAACACCACCTTCTCGGAAGCGCCGAACTGCGGCATGTCGACAAGGAGCAGCCGATGGCGCGCCGACAGCGCGGGCACATTCTGCGCGAAGTTGCTCCAGCCGCTCGCGCCGGGGCCGCCACCGTGCAGGCACACCACCGGCGTACCGGCGCCGATGTCGTTGTAATGCAGGCGAACGCCGCCCGCCTGGATGAACTTGCTACCGGGACCTAGATCGCTCATCGTCTTCATTCCTCCATGCGTCAGGCCGCGCCGGTGACGTCCAGCGCGGCGCCGGATACGAATCCCGCCTCTTCGGAGGCGAGAAACAGGATCGCCGCGGCGACCTCGGGAGCGGCGCCGGCGCGACCCATCGAGGTGCGCGACACGAGCGCCTGCTGCGCCTCGGCGCCAAGGCTGTCGAACCATTGGCGTACGCGCGCTCCGGGCTCGGTGAGCACGAATCCCGGTACCACCGCGTTCACCGTGATGCCTGTGGGCGCGAGGAGCTTGGCGAGGGTCGCGGTCAGCCCGAGCAGGCCCGCCTTGGCCGCTGCGTAGGGCAGCACCGCCCCGGCGGTGCCCGTCACGCGCCCCGTACCGCGCGCGATGCCCGAGGACACGTTGACGATGCGGCCGTAGCGGCGCGCCTTCATGTGCGGTACCACAGCGCGCGCACACAGAAAGGCGGACCTCAGGTTGAGCGCCACCACCTCGTCCCATATGTCGTCCGTCACCGCCTCGATGTCGTTCGCGTTCCGGCTCCCGCTGCCGCCGGCGTTGTTGACCAGAATGTCGATCGTCCCGTAGGCGCGCAGCGCGGCCTCGACTACCTCGCCGACCCCACCGGCCGAGGTAACGTCGCCGGTACACTCGAGCGCGGCCGCGCCAAGCGCGCGAAGCCGCAGGCTCACCGCGTGCAGCTTGTCGGCGTTGATGTCGACCAGGACGAGCCGCGCTCCCTCGGCGGCGAAGCGCTCGGCGGTGGCACAGCCGATTCCCTGCGCGGCCCCGGTGACGATCGCGGTGCGTGCCTGCAGCCGCATCGGCTCAGCCGGCCGGGAACACCGCGAAGCACTTCGACGAGTTGAACAGCCACGACTCGGCGAAGTCCACCACGCGCGCCCGCGCACCGGCCTCGGTCATCGCTCCGGCGAGGCAGATCCAGTTGAGCACCTCGTGCTGGCCGGCCTCCTCGATGCGCTCGAGCGGCAGCTCGCCCCAGCCTGCGAAGCGGCCGCTTTGGAGGTCGTCGAGCAGGCGCCGGTCGGAGGCGACGTCCGGGTAGAGCCGACCGTGCTTGGCGGTGAGCGAGGCGTGCGACCAGCTCGAGGAGGCCACCAGCGCGACGCGCCAGGGGCTCGCGGCGAAGAAGCGCGCCGTCGCGCGCCCGATCTCGAAGCAGCGCCGAGGGCTGGGCGAGGGCGGGGACACCACGGGCGCATTGGCGCCGCTGTCGATGTTGCGGCCGGCGCCCGAGAGAAGCTGGTTGCCGTAGCAGTTGACGTGGAACGGCAGCACCGGGTAGTCGAAGCCCTGCCGCTCGCCGTCGAGATAGACGATGGTGTTATTGAACGAGTGGGCGAGGCCCGCCTCCGCTCGCGTCTCGGTCGCGTAGGCGATGTCGAAGTCGTTTTGCAGCAAGTGCCGGCACAGCGCGCTGGCCGCTTTGCTGTGGCCGCGAATGGTGAGCGCGGTGTCCGCCGGCACGCCCCAGGCGCTCTCCTCCGTCTTGAACGGCCGCCGGCCGCCGCCGAACGGGCGACACACGAGCTCGTCGAACATGTAGACGCAGAATGCCGGTACGCAGTCGCGGCGGAAGTTCTCGAACTGGTCATCGCCCCAAATCAGCACCAGGTCGGGCGCGAAGGCGTCGAGCTCGCGCCGCAGCGCGCGGAAGCCGGCGAGCAGCCGCTTCCGGTGCGCGTGCGCCGCGGCGACCCCCTCGTCGCCGTCGAGCTCGGCGAGCATTTCGCGCGGCCACCGGCCGCGGTCGGAATAGAGCTCGGCGGGCACGCGCCCGATCTCGACGTTGCGCCGGAGCATGTTCGACCAGTATTCGGGCGGCACGAGCAGTCCCGGGTAGTGGCTCAGGCCGATGCCAAGGGTCGCAGCCATTCAGTTCACCGCTTTCTTGTGCGAGAGGGCGACCTGGTGCTGCAGGCGCACTTCGCGCCGCTCGCGCCAGGACTGGAGAATTGCGAGGCAGATCTCGGTACTCGCCATGCCCCAGCGGGCGTCGAGCAGCGGGGCGCGGCCGCCTTGCACGGCCTCATAGAGCTCGAGGAGCTCCGAGCTGCGGCCGCGGTGCGGCTCGACCGGAACCATGCGACGGCCCTCCGCGCCGTACACGTAGATGCCGTCCGGGGCCTGGCGCAGCACGCCGCGCTCGCAGCTCACCACCGTCAGCCCGAAGAACGGGTTGCGTCGCGGCGAGGACTCGTCCCAGCCGCCCCCCTGGCCGTAGCCGTAAGGATTCCCGGCGCGCACCTGCGCGTACTTTTCCGCTTCGGACACCGGGCCGGCCGGCCGGCCACGCGGCAGCATCGACTCCGGATTCTTCAGGCGCAGGCCGGATTCGCCGATGCCCCAAGTCAACTCGGCAACGTCGAAGTAGCCGTAGCCATCGAACACCATGGTGGCGGCGGCGCCGTCATCGAACTCGATGAGAGCGGTGTAGTGACCTTCGCAGTTCGGAAACTCGGGCGCGAAGCGGCCCGCGACCGCGCGCACGCTGCGCGCCGGGGCGCCGCACAGGTAGCGCACGATGTCGGCCTGGTGCGGCCCCTGGCGAAACACCACCCCGGAGCCCTGCGCCGTGTTCACTTCCGAGGCCGTGAGCGAGCGCAGCAGCCAGTCGTTCCAGTTCCAGGTGTGAACATGAACCACCCGACCCAGCTCGCCCGAGGCGATGATCTCGGCCATCTTGCGGATGGGTGTGTCATAGGCCTTGGAATGTCCCTGCACGAATACCACGCCGTGGCGCTCGACCGCCTCCACCATTGCCGCGCATTGCTCCAGGCTCACGGCCATTGGCTTCTCGCAAATCACGTGCTTGCCGTGGCGCGCGGCGCAGACGATGTGCTCGGCGTGCAGGGCGTTCGGCGTGGCGACCCAGACGGCATCGACCTCGCGGCTCGCGCACAGCGCCTCGACCGAGTCGTGAAGCGCGAGCGGCTTGCCGAAGCGGTCACGGAAGAACTCCATGTTGTCGCGCCGCGTATCGGCGAGCGCCGTGAGCGCGACGCGGCCGCCGAGCGCCGCGAGGTGCGGCAGCACCTGCAGTGCGGCGATGCCGGCGCCAGCGATACCGAGCCTGACCGGTGCGCTCACGCCTGCTTCTGCATCTCGGCGAGGCGCCGCAGGCCTTCGACCGGGCTGGTCATGTTAGGGAACTCGATCATGCGATTGCGAGCCGGGTCGCGTACCACGGCAACGGTGGGATCCTCGCCCTTCTCGACGCGTGCGATCTGCTCGAGCAGCATCTTGCGGAACAGCACGATGCCGCGGTCGGACACGCCGAGGTTCTCGTTGGTGCGGTCGTAGATCGCGCCCTGTGACTCCTGCGCCATCTGGTCCTGGCTGAAGAAGCTTTTCAGGTCGTACTCGCCTTCCGCGGTCTTCATCGGCGGCAAATAGGTGTAGGGCACGGGATCGTTCTCTGTCGCGCGCGCTGCCTTGTCAGGCGTGAAGGCCACGAACACGATGCGCGTGCTCACGTCGTCGATCGGCACGCGCCAGTGCAGTACTTCCATGGGCCCGTTCGGGATGCGCAGGATGTTGGGAAAGATGAGCGGCGGCCGGACCTCCGTCTCGGGCAGCTCGCCGCCGTAGACGATCACCTTGTCGATGCCCCATTCGCAGGCCGAGAACTCGAGCTTCTCGATCGGCCGGCGGTAGTACGGCGCGAAGGGATGCTTCAGGCCGAGAAGCTGGTCCATCACACCATGCAGGTAATAGGTATGCGTCGAGTCGGCGGTGTTCTCCTGGATCTGCAGCCAGTTGCAATCGTGGGTCGGAAAAATGCGGATCTCGCGCCGGCCGTCCTCGCGCACCAGCACGTCCCAGCGCGGCAGCAGCGGCGCACGCGCCGGGTCCGGGCCCATGTACGTGAACAGCAACCCGCCGAGCTGCTGGACCGGGTACGACCTGAGCCGGATCTCATCTTTCAGGCGGCTCGCTTTCGGCTCGAACGGCTGCTCGGTGCAACGCCCGTCGACATCGTATTTCCAGCCGTGGTAGCAGCAGCGGATGCCGCCGGGCTCGGCATAGCCGTAATAGAGCGATGCGCCACGGTGCTTGCAGAACTCCTCGACGCATCCGATGCGGCCCTCGACGTCGCGGAACACGAGCAGGCTCTCGCCCAGCATGCGGATGCGCTTCTTGGGGCGCTCGGCAGTTAGCTCGCCGGCCGGGCAGAGCGGCTGCCAGTAGCGGCGCAGCAGCTCGCCGCCGGGCGTGCCCGGCCCGACGCGGGTCATGCGTTCATTCTGTTCGGCGGTGATCATGGTTCAGCTCCTTGCGGTTCTCATTTCATGTCCAGCAGCCCGGGCAGCCACATCGTGAGCGCCGGGAAGGCGACCAGGACGGCGAGCAGCGCCACTTCGGCGCAGAAGAAGGGAAGGATCCCGGCGTAAATGGTCTTCAGGGGAATGCCGCGCGTCATGCTGTGCACGACGAATACATTCAGCCCGATCGGCGGCGTGATCATGCCGATCTCGATGACGATGATGTTGATGATCCCCCACCAGATCGGCGAGTAGCCGAAGCCGACGATCATCGGCAGCACGAAAGGCAGCGTGATCAGCATCACCGCCACTTCCTCGAACACCGCGCCGAGCACGATATAGAGGGCGAGCAGCGCCGCGATCACCGCCATCGGCGGCACGCCGAGGCCCTGGATCGCCTCGACCGTGACTTCGGGCAGCCGCGAGGTGGTAACGAAGTAAGTCAGCACGTTGGCGCCGATCAGCAGCATGTAGATCATCCCGGTGGTCGCGGCGGTGTCTACCAGGACGCGCTGGAAGACGGCGTAAGCCAGGCGTCGCCGGGCGGCGGCGAACACCAGCGCGAAGATCGTACCGATCGACGCCGCCTCGCTCACCGTGCAGATGCCGGTGAACACACCGATGGCCATGACCGCCGCGAGGACGAGCGCTCCCCAGCTGCGGCGTGCGGCCGCCAGGCACTCGGCGAGCGGCGTGCGCGGCCCCGCCGGCCCCGCCGCGGGGTCGAAGCGCACGACCACCGCCACCGCAGCCATCAGCGCCGCAACCGAGAGCAGGCTCGGCAGCACCGCAGCCGCGTACAGGGTAACCACGAACTGCTCGGTCAGCACGGCATACAGCACCATGATGATCGAGGGCGGCACCAGGATGCCGAGCGTTCCGCCGGCCGCGATGCTCCCCGTCGAGAGCGCCGCGTTGTAGCGGCGCTGGCGCATCTCCGGCAGCGCGATGCTCGTCATGGTGGCGGCGGTGGCCACGGAGGAGCCGCACACCGCGCCAAAGCCGGCGCAGCCGAGGATGGTCGAGGACGCGAGCCCGCCGCGCCAATGGCCCACCAGCGCCTGCGCAAGGCGATAGAGATCGGCCGCCATGCCCCCCGCTGCAGCCAGGTTGCCCATCAGCAGGAAAAGTGGAATCGCCGCGAGGTCCAGGTTGCCGAGCGCGGTCGCGGTCTCCGTGCCGAAGAGCGACAGCGCGGGCGCGAAGCTCACGCTCAGGCCGAAGGCGACGCAGCCGGCGATGCCCATCGCCGCCCCGATCGGCACGTGCAACGCGATCAGGACGAACATTCCCGCGAAGCCCAGCAGGCCGACGGTGATTGGATCGCTCACGTCCGGTCGGCACCATCGCCGTCCTCCGTGCTCGTCCGCCACGAAGGCGGCTCGTCTGTTGCTGCGCGCAAGACGTCCGCGAGGAAGGCCACCGCCTGCGCCGGGATGCACAGGAGCACGACAGCCGTGGCGATCGTCCAGTAAGGCGCCACCGCAATGCGCAGGTGCCAGGTCGTGCGGCTCGACTCGGCCAAGCTCACGGTATGCAGCATGAGCTGCCAGCCGATCAGCGCCACGAATGCGAGCAGCGCGCCCGAGCCGGCCGCGTCCAGCCAGCGCGCGGCCGGCGCGCCGAGCGACTCGCCGAGGAAGCGGATCGAGATGTTGCGCCGCTGCGCGATGACCAGCGGGAAGCAAGACGCGATGACGATTACGATCGCAAGGCCGTTGATGTCGTGCAGCCCCTTGATCGGTGCGTTGGCGATCCAGCGCAGCAGCACGTCCACCGTGGCGAGCAGCGCGACCGCCACCAGGACGAGGAAGCCCGCCGAAGCGATCGCGCGCGTCCAGCGCCCGATCTGCTCCTCGAGCCGGAAGACGATTCCCATTGCCGGCGCCACCGTGCGGGCCGGATCAGCGGCCCTTGCGGATCTCCCCGATGATCTGCACTGCGGCGTCGTAGCGCTTGCGCCCCTCGGGGTTGTCTTGGATCCAGCGCTCGGTGATCGGTTGCAAGCGAGTACGAATGGCGTCGCGCTCCGCCGCGCTGGGATAGACGAAGCTGTGCTCGGGCTGCGGCTTGGCGCGCTCCAGGTTCGTCTGGTAGCGCTTGTCGAACTCCACGCCGTGCAGGCGCGAGAGGGCCGCGCCGCTCGCCGCCTCGAGCGCCGCCCGCGCCGCCGGCGGCAGGGCGTTGTAGCTCTCCAGGTTCATGAGCACGCCGGCCGCCGCGGTGCCCAGCGGCACCTCGAAGTGGTGCTTCGCCGCGTCGCCGATGCGAAACGCGACCATCCCGTTCCAGTCGGACAGCACGCCCTGTACCAGCCCGCGGCTGAGCGCCTCCGCCGCGCCCGACACCGGGATGCCGCTCACCGCGGTGCCGCCGAGCAGCTCGATCGCCGCGCTCTGGTAGGGACCGGCGACCCGGACCTTCTGTCCTTTGAGGTCCTCGATGCGTTGCAGCTTGAAGGTGGTATGCAGTGACTGCGGCGGGATGGTGAACGCGCCCAGCAGCTTGGCCCGGTCATAGCCGCGCAAGAGGCCCCGCTCGTACATCCGCCAGTGCGCGAGCGATCCCTCGAGCGAGTTCTCGACCAGGAACGGCAGCTCGAAGATCGTCGAGTCCGGAAAGTCGCCAGGCGTGTAGCCCATCACCACGTAGGCGATGTCGGCCACGCGGTCGCGCAGCAGCTTGTACTGCTGCACCGGGTCGCGGCCGAGCGTGCCGCCGGCGAAAAGCCGCACCGTCGCCGTACCCTTGAGCGCCGCGTTGACCTCCTTCACCCAGGGAGTGAACACGTCCTGGTTCAGCGCGCCCGGTGGCGGCGGGAAGCTCGCGAACCTGAGCTCCGTCCCTTGGGCGAGGCCGGTGAGCGGTGCGGCCAGCGCGGCAACCAGCGCAACGATGCGCAATCGGCTTGTCATGGTCCTCCTCCTCGTTCTGACAGTCAGAACACCTTTCCGGCCACGGTAATGTAGGGCAATATTCAAGTCAAGGAGGAGGGGCTGTCCATGAACTTCGCTGCCATCGCCGAGCGCCTCGACGCCGCCTGGCGCAGCGGCGTGCCGATCGCGCCGCTCAGCGAGACCGACGGCGTGCGTGACCCCGCCAGCGCTTACGCGATCCAGGCACACTGGAGCGCGCTGCGCATAGCGCGCGGCGAGCGCATCGCCGGGCGCAAGATCGGTCTCACCAGTCAGGCGATCCGCCAGCAGCTCGGCGTCGAGGAGCCCGACTACGGCGCACTGTGGCAGTCGAGCTACTACCCCGCGGCGGACAACGCAGTCGAGATTCCGGCACGCGACTTCATGCAGCCGCGCCTCGAGGGCGAGGTCGCATTCCTGATCGGCCGGCCGCTGCGCGGTCCGGGCATCACGGCGCGCAACGTGCTCGCCGCCACCGAGGCCTGCGCGCTCGGCGTCGAGATCGTCGCGAGCCGCATTGCCGATTGGCGCATCAAGCTGGCCGACACCATCGCCGACAACGCTTCCTACGGCGGCTTCACTCTCGGCCCCTGGGACCGGAAGCTGCGCGAGTCGGACCTCGCCGCGCTTGCCATGACAATCCGCCACAACGGCGCGCCGGCCGCCGAAGGCCTCGGCGCCGCGGCGCTCGGGCATCCCGCCGCCGCCACCGCGTGGCTCGCCAACAAGCTTCACGAGCTCGGCGTGGCGCTCGCGCCGGGCGATATTGTCATCTCCGGCGGTATCACGCGCATGCTGCCGGTGAACGCGGGGGATCGCTTCGAGATCCAGCTCAGCGGCCAACCGGCCCTCATGGTTTCGTTCACCTAGAGGAGGGAACATGCGAACCACGCGCAGGCAATCGCTTCGTTACCTCGCCGGCTTCGCCGCGGCGGGCGCGCTCGCCGGCTGCGCCGCGCCGCGCCCGTCCGGCCGCTCGAGCTTCGTGCTGGTGCACGGCGGCTGGCACGGACCTTGGTGCTGGGACCGGATCTCGCCGTTGCTGCGCGACGCGGGACACCGCGTGAGCGCGGTCAACCTGCACGGTGAGGGCGCGGACCACCTACCCACCGAGCAGACGACTCTTGCCCACTATGTCGCGCGCATCCGCCGGGCCATCGACGCCGCGGACGCGCCGGTCGTGCTCGTGGCGCACAGCTCGGGTGCCCTCAGCGCGCAGCAAGCGGTGGAGGAGCAGCCGGAGCGCGTGCGAACCATCGTGTTCCTCTCCGCCTTCGTTGCGCGTAACGGCGAATCAGGGCGCATGCTGCAGGGAAAGGATCCGGCGCAGAAGGTATCGCCGGTGCTGAGGGTGGACTTTCGCCCCGGGAGCAAGATCCCCTACCAGACGCGCATCGACATGTCGAGCTTCGAGGCGGTCAAGCTCGCCTTCTACAACGACTGCAGCGACGCGGACGCGCGCGCGGCGGTGGCACAACTCGTGCCCGAGCCGACGGCGCCCGCAGGCCAGCCGCTGCGGCTCACACCGGAGCGCTTCGGGCGCGTGGACAAGGTGTACATCCACTGCAGCCAGGACAACGCCATCTCGCTCGGCCGGCAGCGTGAGTTCGCCACCCAATGGCCGCTGCGGCGCACGCTCACCGTCGAGTCCGGGCATTCGCCTTTCCTGAGCATGCCGGCGCGGCTCGCGAGCATCCTGGGCGAAATTGGGGTCTGACCCCGAATACCGTTCAGCGGGTCTGGCGGCGCAGGTAGAGGTTGTTCGCGACGAGCGAACCGACGACGATCGCGGCACCGAAGAGCTCGACCGCGGCGAAGCGCCGGCCGAGCGCGGCCTCGATGCCGAAGACCACCACCGGGATGCTGTTCAGCATGAGGGTGGTGTTGAGGGGCCCGAGGCGCCGGGTGGCGTTGTTGTAGCCGAGCACGCCCAGGACCACGGTGCAGACCGAGAAATAGGCGATCTGCCAGCCGACCGCCCCGATCGCCGCGAGCGTCGGCGCGGTGGCGAAGCCGAGGGCGATCGCGAGGGCGTGGGCGAGCACGAGCCCGGCGAGCCCCGGGATGCACGTGAGCGTGGTGAAGCGAAGCGGCGACCACCCGGGAAACGCGGCGACGCCGAGCGTGTACACCACCCAGGCGGCGGCGCCGAGAAGCACCAGCAGGTCGCCGAACAGCGCGCCGCCTTCGAGGATCTCGGCGGCCGCGCGCAGCGGCTCGCCGCGGGTCACCACGAGCAGCACGCCGCCGATCGCCGCCGCCACGCAGGCGAGCGTGAATCGCCCGGGACGCTGGCCGCGCACCATCCATACCATGAGCGCGGCGATCGGCGCCTGCAGGGCGAGAATGATCGAGCCGTGCTCGGGCAAGGTGAAGATGAGCCCGATCCATACCAGCAGGTTGAAGCCGGCGATGCCGACCAGGCCGAATGCCGCCGCGGCGGCGAAGCGCCCCTCGTAGCGTAGCGCCCCGCGCCCTTCGAGCGCGACCAGCAGCGCGACGAACAGCGCCACGCCCAGGACGTAGCGCACTGTGCCGAGCGCGAACGGATCGAGATAGGGCAGCGTACGCTTCGCGATGGGCAGCATGGGTCCCCAGCACAGGATGGTGAGGCCCATCCAGGCGAGCCCGGCGGCGAGATGCGCACGCGTCATTTGGACCGGAAAGAGAAAAATGGGGTCTGACCCCATTATTGCCATCGTTGCGCAGATAATGGGAGCGAGGACAATGGTGATGAAGGGCCTCGGCCATTTCTCGATGAGCGAAAAAGTGAAACGCCTGCTGGCCGCACTGGCGGCGGCGCTCAGCCTTGGCCACGCGCACGCCGATGAAGCGCTGGTGGAAGCGCTGGCGCAGCCCTGGACCGGTGATCTCGACGGCATGATCGAGCGGCGTGCGGTGCGCGCGCTGGTCGCGCCCTCTCGCATGCAGTACTGGATCGACCGGGGCCGCCAGAGCGGCGCAGAGTACGAACTGCTCAGGAAGTTCGAGGAAGTGCTGAACACGAAGTACAAGTCCAAGCGCAAGCACATCCACATCAACGTGCACTTCATCCCTACGGCGCGCGACGAGCTGATCCCCGCGCTCCTGCAGGGACGCGGCGACATTGCTGCGGGCATCCTCACCGTCACGCCTGAGCGCCTGCAGCAGGTCGATTTCGGCGCGCCGTTCTTCCGCAACGTCGCCGAGATCGTGGTGACCGGGCCCGCCTCGCCGGCGCTTGCGTCGATCGAGGAGCTCGCCGGGCAGAAGCTCTTCGTACGTCGCTCATCGAGCTACTGGACGCATCTTGAGGGGTTGAGTGCGCGCCTGCGGCAGCAGGGACGCGCGCCGCTCGAGCTAAAGGCGGCGCCCGAGGACCTGCAGGACGACGATCTGCTCGAGATGCTGAACGCGGGCCTCGTCGGGCTCGCGGTCGTCGACCGTTACAAGGCCGTCACCTGGGGGCGTGTCTTCAAGCGCATCAAGCCGCGCCATGACCTGGCGGTGCACGAAGGCGGCGACATCGCCTGGATGATCCGCAAGGCTAGCCCGCGCCTCAAGGAGGAGATCTCCGCGTTCGCGCACAAGCACGGACAGGACAGCGCCTTCGGCAAGAATCTGTTCAAGAAGTACACCGGCAGCACCCGTTTCGTTCGCAACGCGACGTCGAAGGAAGAGATGCGCAAGTTCGACCAGACGGTCGAGATCTTCCGTAAGTACGGCAGCAAGTACGACATGGACTACCTGCTCATGATGGCGCAGGGCTACCAGGAGTCGCGCCTCGACCAGAACGCAAAGAGCCCGGTGGGCGCAATCGGCGTAATGCAGGTGATGCCCGGCACGGGCAAGGATATGAGGACAGGCGACATCACCCAGCTCGAGCCCAACATCCACGCGGGGGTGAAGTACATCCGCTATGTCCAGGACACGTTCTTCGAGGGCGAGCCGATGGACGCGGTCAACAAGACGCTGTTCGCGTTCGCCGCCTACAACGCCGGGCCCGGCCGGGTGCAGCAGTTGCGCCAGCGCGCCGCGAAGCGCAACCTGAATCCGAACGTGTGGTTCAACAACGTCGAGCTGATCGCCGCCGAGCGGATCGGCGCGGAAACCGTGACCTACGTTTCCAACATCTACAAGTATTACGTTGCCTACAAGCTCGCGGTCGAGATCCAGGAGGAGCGCGACCGGGAGCGCAATTCGCTGACAAAGAAGCCGTGATACCCCATTCGCCGGCCGTGCGGCGACGGCTGGGGTCGCGGCTCGGCCTCGGGCATCGAGTCATCCGACGTGAGCCGGTAGGCGTGTGCGGTACGGCGATCGCCAGCAAGACCCCGCTGCGGTTCAGCCTTCCCCCAGAATCCATCGCCGCGCGGGGATCGGCGTCACTTCTTCACGCCGGCCTGCTCGAGCGATTCCTTGCACAGATCCCGTTCGCCGCGGAGGCGGTCGACCAGCCCTTGCGCAACGACCGAGGCTCCTGCGGTGGCGACGGCAGCGGCGCCCGCTGTAGCCGCCTTCGCGCTGACTCCCAGCGTCGGGGTCGCGAGTGTGCCGGCCACGTGGATGAAAGGGTTGGCGAACATCCCGGCGCTGACGCCGATGCCCTTGCGCGGGCGCGTATTGAAGTCCAACGCGAGCCCTTCGGTGCGCAGGTCAATCGCGCCGCCAGCCACAACGGTGACCTTCCGCGTTTGAACGAGCACGGGCCTGAGTGCCATCTGGCCGTCGACGACGTCGGCGCGCAGCACGGTGCATTCGAGCAGCGTGTGCGGGTCCTGCGCGGCAAACGGATTCAGCTTGCCGGCGAGCTCCCCGAGCAGACCGCCTCCGACCAAGCCGAGCAGGCCGCTCGGCAGCTTGCCCTGATCCTGCATCAACAGCATGCGTCCGTTGGCGCCCGACGCCATCTGCCGCGCCGTGCTGCCGTGGGCGCGAAGATTCACTTCGGCGCTCGTCGAGGGCTCTTCCGCCGGCGCGATTCCGGCGGCGCCGAGCCCGGCGCGCAGGCGCGTCGCAGTGACCTTGAGATCGAGCTCGGCGGCGGCGCCGGCCGCGGGCTTCAGCGCGAGCCGTGCGTCGAGCGTACCCTCGATCCCGCCCTTTGCGCGGGCATCGAGCGTCAGGTGGCCGTCTTCGATCCGCAGCGTGGCGTCGACGTCACGAAACGTGCCCACGCCGGGCCTCATCTCGCCAAAACCGACGTGCACTTTCGTGTGGGTTCCCTTCAGCTTGGCGAACGGCAATGGCGCTTCGTCGAAGACATACTTGCCCGGAGATTCCTTCGCCTGCGCGGGCGGTTTCGTCTTTGCGCCGTCGCCTTTCTTCTCCGCGGCGAATGCCGCCAGATCTAGGCGCGGCGCTTCGAGCTCGACATCAAATCGCAGCTTTCCGGCTCGGGCGACGGCCACCTGGCCGGTAAACGCATGCTCGGCGATGCGCCCCTTGATCTGCTTGACCTCGAAGTGGGTGCGGCGCGCGACGTAGTTTCCACTGACCTGCAGCGGAAGCGCCGGCAGCCCGGGTTTCAGCCCAGCCAGGCTCCCCGCCGCGACGTCGAAGCGGATGTCGCTGCCGGACCCTCGGCCGAGACCGATGGTGCCATTGGCCTTCGCCCGCACTCCAGCGTAGCGCGCGTCGAATCCTTCGAGCCTGATCTCGGTGCGTGAGGATACGGCCCGGCCGCGGATCTCCAGAGTGCCGGCGGGCAATCCCCGCACGTCGAATACCGCCGCGATGCGCGCGGGATCCGCCAAGGTAGCGGCGAAGCGCAGATCCGAGCCCGGCAAGCCGAGCGTTTCCAGCCTTCCGTCGACCTTCGCCGCAATGTCGCCGAGCTTCGCCGCGAGATCGAGCTTTGTCCCCTCACCGGCGTCGCTCAGCCGCACCGTGGCGTCGAGAGCGCCGGTCACGACCATGGGCAGGTGGAGCTTCCTCAGCATAGTGCCCAGCTCCGGATGCGCGAGCTTTACGTTCAGGTCTGCGCCGCGCAGCGGATCGAGGCGGCCGATGCTGCCGCGCGCGTCCAGGCGCAGATCGCCGATCGCGGCGGCGATGGCCACGCGTACATCGCGCCCGGCGATTAGCGCATTCAGCGGCCCGATCTCGCCATCGACCACGGCCGCGTAGTCGTTCAGGCGACCTTTCCCGGATAGCGAGAGCAGCCCGGTGGCCCCGGGCTCGATGGTCAGGTTCTCCAGGTACGCGACGCGCTCAGGCGCCTTTCTCGCGCGATAGGTGATGCGAACGTTGCGGAGCTGCGCGTTCACCAAGATCGCAGGAACGCGGGATATGTCGAAGGCGGGCTGCTCGGTTTCTTCCGCGCCGGCGCTCGCGCGACCGCCAAGGACCCAGTTGCCCGTGCCCTGCGGTCCGTCCTCGAGCAGCACCGAGACATCGGCGAGCTCCAGCGACGGAACCTCCACCGGGCCAGAAATGAGCGACCACAGCCGGACCTCGGCGGAAAAGCGGCCGACCTCTGCCATCTGTGGGCTCGAGCCCCAGGCTGCGTTTCCGAGGCGCACGCGCTCCGCGAGCAGTTTGATCGAGGGCAGCAGCCTGACCTCGAACGCCCCGTCGATCGCGAAAGGCCGGCCGATCCGCTCGGAAAGCAAAGCTTCGATGCGCGCCTTGTGCGAGGCCAATCCGCCGAGACTGACGTAGAGCACGACCGCGAGGAGCAGGCTCCCCGCGAAGACGAGGAGCACGGCAGCCCAGCGTCGGAATGACATGGTACGAATGGTACGTCAACGCCGACGGCTGCTCAGTTCAAGTCCTCGTTCTTGTAGTACTTGGTGCCCTGCAACGTCGCCTGCAGGGCGAGACCGGTCTCGGTCAGTTGATACACCCAAACTCCCGGCGCGACCGAAATGGCGCCTTCGTAAGCGCCGCCCTTCTGCCCGGATTTCGCCGTCGCTTCGGCGTGCGCGTCGGCGTCCCAGCCGGCGTTGATGAAATTGCTCATGGCCGTCTTGTTCTCGAACACGAACACCACGCGGAAGTCCTTCGCGCCGAGTCCAAGCCCGACGCCGCCCGAAATCATCTTCATGAACGTCTCTTTCTTTGTGGCCCGGTCGACCACGATACCTTTGCCGCTCGCCGTGCTTATCACGAAAAGGTTCATGCCGAAGTTGTCGAAGGCGGCGTAGCCGGCCGACTTCTGGATCACACCCTTGGCGGCGGGTTGCGCCTTGTAGAGCTTGCCCAGGGTGTTCTGGCTCTCCTTGCGGATGGCCGCTTGCGCCTCTGCCTTCTTCTTGGCGTCGATTGCGTCAGCGCTCGGCGCGAACGCCATGAGGCCGGCGAGAACGATGGCTGTTGCACCTGCGGTGACGGCGGCACGCATACGGTTGTTTCCTCTCGTTGGTTGGGACTGCTAGTATGCCTAGCGCTGGCGCTGACGGCTTGATCTGGCTCAAAGGGGAGAGCGACACTGGCCGGGCTACGTTCGCGAGGTTCCGAGAAGCCAACGCGCCTCCGCCACCGCATGACCGAGCTGTCGCGCACCTTCGGCTACCAGACGGTCGACGAGGCCGAACGCGAGCGCCGCATCCGCCGGGTGTTCGAGGCGGTGGCGCACCGCTACGACCTGATGAACGACCTCATGAGCCTGGGCATCCACCGGCTGTGGAAACGCACGCTGGCGCGCCTGGCAGCGCCGCGGGCCGGGCAGCGCATCGTCGATCTCGCTGGTGGCACCGGCGACGTCGCGGCGTTGATGGCGGCGCCGGATCGGCTGGTCGTCGTGTGCGACCCGAGCCTCGGCATGATGGGCGCGGGCCGCGCGCGCGGCCATCCGCACCTCGCCTGGCTCGGCGGCACCGGCGAGGCGATGCCGCTCGGGACGGGCAGCGTCGAAACGATCACGATCGCGTTCGGCATCCGCAATGTCACGCGGGTCGAAGCCGCGCTCGCGGAGGCGCTGCGGGTGCTCAAGCCCGGCGGACGCTTCCTGTGCCTGGAGTTCTCCAAGCCCTGGGCGCCGGTGCGGCCCCTCTACAACCTGTTCTCGTTCACCGTGATCCCGCATCTGGGCGCCTGGGTCGCGCGAGCGCCCGAGGCCTATGCCTACCTGGTCGAGTCGATCCGCCGCTTTCCCGACCAGGCCGAGTTCAAGGCGTTGATGGAACGGGCCGGGTTCGAGAACGTCCGCTACCGCAACCTGAGCTTCGGCATCGCCTGCATCCACCTCGGCCACAAGCCGGGCGGCGGCGCGCCGGGCGCCGCGGCCACCGCCCCCGCATGATCCTCGACCAGAGTACCTCCACTCCTGCGCAGGTGCGCGCGGGGTCGATCGAGGCCTGGCTGGCCGCGGTGCGTCCGAACAGCCTGCTGGTGGCCGTCAGTCCGGTCATCGTTGGTGCCGCGCTCGGCTGGCAGCGCACCGGCACGCTCGACCTGCAGGTCGCGCTGATCGTCCTCGCCGCGGCGCTACTGATGCAGATTGTCAGCAACCTGCAGAACGACGTCGGCTACACGGTGCGCGGCGGCGAGGCGAGCGGCACGCGCATCGGGCTGCCGCGCGCCACCGCGCTCGGCTGGCTGCCGGTTCGCTCGCTGCGGCTCGCGATCGTCGCCGCGTCGATCGTCGCCGCTGCGCTAGGCCTGTGGCTGCTCGCGCTGCGCGGATGGCCGGTTCTCGCGATCGGCGTCTCGTCGCTCGTGGCGGCGCTCGCGTACATGGGCGGGCCGCGACCGATCGCTTACACGCCGTTCGGCGAACTGACGGTGTTCGTCTTCTTCGGCTTGGTTGCCGTGATGGGCACCGACTGGGTGCTCACCGGCGAGGTCGGGGCGCCGACCGTGGTCGCCTCGCTCGCGATCGGCTCGCTCGCGGCGGCAGCGCTCGCGGTGAACAATCAGCGCGACATCTCGCACGACACGCTCGTCGGCCGGCGCACCTTTCCGGTGACCTTCGGGCCCGCGATCGCACAGCGGCTCTACGCGCTGCTGCTCTTTCTGCCCTACGCGCTCGCGCCATGGATGGCGTGGCTCGCCCGGGCGCCGGCGCTGCTGCTCACGCTCGTGCTGCTGCCGGCGAGCTGGACGCTATGGCGCGACTTCCGGCGCTGCCCTCCGGGCCTCGCTTTCAATGGGGTGCTGTTCCGCACCTTCCGCATGGAGCTCGTATTCGCCGTGCTGCTCGCCTGCGGTGCGGTGCTCGACCGACTCGCGGGGAGCTGATGCCGCGCTCCCGATACGTAATCAGCGAGCATCATGTCAGCGTCGGTACCGCTTCTCCACGAACGGCAACCCCACCCGCCTCACCCGTCTCGGCTTCTCTCTTACGACCGCAAATAACTCCGCAGCCGCATCCACTCCCGCCTCAACGTACCCCATCATCACCGCGCGCCCGGTGGAGGGCGACACGGTGCCGCTCGTGACGACGCCCGCCGCCCGGCCCGCGGCGTCGACGAGCGCCGCGCGGCTTCGGACCGGCACCGGCTCCTCGCCGAGGAATCCGGCGAACGCGCGCCGCGCGCCGGACGCGACCTCCTTCAGGTAGACCTCGGCGCCCGGGAAGCCGCCCTCCTTCTTCCCGCCGGGGCGCCGCGAGCCGGCGACCGACCAGCCGAGCCCGGCTTCGACGATCGTGGTGGCCTCGGTCAGGTCCTGGCCGTACAGCGGCAGCCCGGCCTCGAGTCGCAGCGTGTCGCGCGCGCCGAGCCCGACCGGCGCGACCGCGGGATGCGCGAGCAGGCGCTGGGCGAGCGGCTCGAGGTCCGCCGGCGCGACCGAGATCTCGAAGCCGTCCTCGCCCGTGTACCCGGAACGCGAGACGAGTCCGATCGCGCATGCGCGCGCGTGCATGAAGCGCAGCTCGCGCACGCCGGGCTCGATCGCGGCGAGCGCCTCCTCGGCGCGCGGCCCCTGCAGCGCGACGAGCCCGGCGTCGAGCATCTCGATCGCGAGCTCGGGGCACAGCGCACGCAGCCGCACGAGGTCGGCCTCACGTTGCGCGGCGTTGACGACGATGCGCACCCCGTCGGCGAGTCGCGTCACCATCAGGTCGTCGGCGATGCCGCCTGCATCGTTCGGCAGCAGCGCGTAGCGCTGCTCGCCGACCGGCCAGCCGTCGAAGTCGACCGGCAGCGCGCGCTCGAGGGCCGCAACCGGCCCGTGCACGCGGAGCTGCCCCATGTGCGAGACGTCGAACAGCCCCGCCGCCGCGCGCGTGTGCAAGTGCTCGGCGCGCAGCCCCGCGCGATACTGCAGCGGCATCTCCCAGCCGGCGAACTCGCCGAAGCGCGCGCCGAGCGCAGCATGCAGCGCGGCGAGCGGCAGCCGCCTCACGCGTACGCCTCGAGCGGCGGGCAGGTGCACACGAGATTGCGGTCGCCGTGCGCCGCGTCGACACGCTTCACCGCAGGCCAGAACTTGTCGGCGCGCAGCGCGGGCAACGGAAAGGCGGCCTCCTCGCGGCTATACGGGTGCGTCCACGCGAGCGCGAGCTCGAACGCGGTGTGCGGCGCGTGCTTCAGTGGGTTGTCGTCGCGCGGCCAGGCGCCGCTACGCACCTTCTCGAGCTCGCCGTGAATCGCGATCATCGCGTCGCAGAAGCGGTCGAGCTCTCGCTTCGACTCGCTCTCGGTCGGCTCGACCATCAGCGTGTCGGCGACCGGGAACGATAGCGTCGGCGCGTGGAACCCGTAGTCCATCAGCCGCTTGGCGACGTCCTCGGCGCCCACGCCCAGCGCGGGCTTGAGCTTCCTGAGATCGAGGATGCACTCGTGCGCGACGCGCCCGCCGGGGCCAGTGTAAAGCACCGGGAAGTAGCGCCTGAGGCGCGCGGCGACGTAGTTCGCGTTGAGGATCGCGACCTCGGTCGCGCGCCGAACGCCCTCGGCGCCCATCATCCGCAGGTACATCCACGAGATCGCGAGGATCAGTGGGCTGCCGTACGGCGCCGCCGACACCGTGCCGCGCGCGGCGTCGCCGGTCGCAGGGTGCCCGGGCAGGAACGGCGCGAGGTGCGCGGCCGCGGCGATCGGGCCCATGCCCGGGCCGCCGCCGCCATGCGGGATGCAGAAGGTCTTGTGCAGGTTGATGTGGCAGACGTCTGCGCCGATCGCTGCCGGCGTCGCGACGCCGGCAAGCGCGTTCAGGTTCGCGCCGTCCATGTACACCTGCGCGCCGGCGGCGTGCACGCGCGCACAGATCTCGACCACCGCCTGCTCGAACACACCGTGCGTCGACGGGTAGGTAATCATCAGCGCGGCGACACGCCCCGCGTGCGCGGTGAGCCGGCGCTCGAGGTCGGCGAGGTCCACGTTGCCCTGGGCGTCGCAGGCGACGACGACGACCTCGAGCCCGATCATGCGCGCGCTCGCAGGGTTGGTGCCGTGCGCGGAGGCCGGGATCAGGCAGACGTCGCGCGCGGCTTCGCCGTTCGAGGCGTGGTAGTTGCGGATCGCGAGCAGCCCCGCGTACTCGCCCTGCGCGCCCGAGTTCGGCTGCAGCGACACCGCGGCGAAGCCGGTGACTGCGGCAAGCATCGCCTCAAGCTCGCGCATCATCGCCTCGTAGCCGCGCGCCTGCTCGCGCGGCGCGAACGGGTGCAGCGCGGCGAGCTCGGGCCAGGAGATCGGCGCGAGCTCGGCGGCAGCATTCAGCTTCATCGTGCATGAGCCGAGCGGGATCATGCCGTGCACGAGCGAGTAATCGCGATTCTCGAGCCGCTTGAGGTAGCGCATCATCTCGGTCTCGGTGTGATAGCGGTTGAACACCGGATGCGACAGGACCGGATCGGCGCGCCGCAGATGCTGCGGGATGGATTCCGGCAGGCTGCCGGGCAGGGATTTCAGGTCGGGGCGCCT
>DASRKB010000066.1:0-5165 GCA_035649175.1 Burkholderiales bacterium
CCTGGCCGCGCTCCTGCGGCGCGAGCGCAGTGGCGAAGGCGCCACGATCGATGTCACGATGCTCGAAGCGCTCGGGGAATGGATGGGGTTCCCGGCTTACTTCACCGCTTATG
The DNA here is from genome assembly GCA_035649175.1 of Burkholderiales bacterium. Classification (GTDB taxonomy): domain Bacteria; phylum Pseudomonadota; class Gammaproteobacteria; order Burkholderiales; family SG8-39; genus SCGC-AG-212-J23. The sequence goes on from DASRKB010000066.1 coordinate 114, forward strand.
GCGGGACGGCGCCGCCCCGCTCCGGCGCCTATCACGCCACGATCGTCCCCTATGGGCCTTTCCGCGCCGGTGACGGCGAGACGGTGTTCCTCAGCGTCCAGAACGAGCGCGAGTTCGCCTCGTTCTGCGACAAGGTTTTGCAAGAACCCGGGCTGAAGGACGACGAGCGCTTCTCGTCCGGCCCGGCGCGCTTTCGCAACCGCGACGCCATGCATGCCGAGATCGACAAGGTTTTTCTGGCGCTCACCTCGGCGCAGGTCATCGAGCGCCTTGAGGCTGCGGACATCGCCAACGCGCGGCTGAACGACATGCAGGGGTTCTGGCGCCACCCGCAGCTCGAGGCGCGCGAGCGCTGGACGAAAATCGGCTCGCCGGCCGGCGAGATCGACGCCCTCAAGCCGCCGTTCAACCTGAGCGGATTCGATCCCCGGATGGAGGCGATTCCGGCCCTCGGGGCGCAGACGCGCGCCATCCTTTCGGAGCTGGGCTACGTGGAGAGCGAGCTGGAACGGCTGCGCGCCGCGGGCGCGCTGTAGCGCCTCAGTCCTTCTTGCTGGTCTCGATTCCCGCCGCGCGGGCGAGATCCTTGTGCACCCGTGCAACCCTCTCCACCTCACCCTTCGCGGGGAACCGCTCGTAGAAGCCCTCGTCGCGGAACTGCCGCGCAAGGTCCGACCAGGGCGCGAGGCGCTGCTCCCAGCGCGCGAGACGGCCGGACTCGGGCTCCGCGTCCTCGCGCGCGAGGTCCGCGCACACGCGGACCATAGCCTTGATGGTCACGGGCTTGGTGACCATGTAGTTGTCCTTGCCCCAGACCGCGTCGCCGAACACGGCGCGCGCGGCCTTGAAAAAGTCGCGGATCACGCCGTAGTAGCGCGGCACTTCCTTCGAGCTGCCGCCGGCGAGCTGGATGGAGCGCCAGCGGCCCCGCACCCAGCGGTGCAGCTCGTTGAAAAGCTCCGCCTGCAGCACCCACTTGTCGCGCTGGCTCCTGCCGCCGAGGCGGTTGATCCGATAGCGCAGCGGGCTGTCGCCCTCGCTATAGAGCTTCTCCACCAGGCGCGCCGCGAACTTCCGGTCGGGCGCCGCGAACGAGACGCGATCGTAGAGGTCGACCAGGTGGCTCTTGTTGATGCGCGTCGGCGTGGAGTTGATGATGACGAACATCTCGGTCGCGAAGTCCTCGCTGCGGCCGTCGAAGACGATGCAGGGCACGTTGATGGTCGCCGCGTCGTCGGGACGCTCGTGCAGGTAGAACTGCAGGGCCGCGAGCCGGTGCTGCCCGTCGATGATCAGGTACTTTGAGGAAGGCTCGGTCAGACTCCCTGCCCCGCTGTCACCCGAGGCGCGGAAGCTCAAACGCTCTGAGGTGAAGAGCAGCACCGTTCCCGGGATCGGCGGCTGGGAAACCGCCGTTTCGTAGAAGTTCTTGAGCTGGCGCACCTTCGAGCGCGAAAGCGCACGCTGGAACGCCTCGTCGTTGCGCTCGATGCGCGCGATGAACTGCGCGATGTCGTCGTCCTGCGAGATGCGGCTCGGCGCAATCTCCTCGCCCTCGCCGTAGAAGCGGCTGATGAAGCGGACTTTCGCCAGCAGGTCCTTGGCCCGGTAGCTGACGAAATAAAAGACGCCGTCCTTCTGACGGATCTGCGTCGCTTGCATGGACGCTCCTCGCTCGCCCGCCCCCCGGCGGATCGGTCACCGGGGCGACTATACCCGAAAGGCACTATCGGTTCAGAACGCTCGTCGGCCCGTTTCAGGGGCAGGCCGGGAGCATCACGGCCTGGAGCACCTCGCCGCTGCGCCGGTTCTGCACGAACGCCGCCACGCCGGAATCGGCCGTGTTCGCCTTGGGGAGCAGCGGGAGCGTGCGGCGTTCTTCCAGCCGACCGTCTGCGCCGAACGAGATCGGACCCAGCCACTCCAGAACGACGTAGTCGTGCTCAAGCACCCGCCCGCGGTTTTCCCCGGCCTCCACCCGGCTGACGAGCCGATTCTGATAGGCCGCGAGATACAAAGCCGCTGCGCCGGCGGCCGGCGACTCGAGGAGCTCGGCTTTCGCGTGCGTATCGAAGCCCCGCGCCCCCGCTTGGCGCACGACGAGCTCGATGCGGGCCCGTGCGGGCTGTGCGTTGATCCGCCCCACGGCCTCGTCGAAGGCAGGCGTTCCCCACCGACGGAAATCACGACCCTGGAGCATGACCTGGGGTGTGTAAACCAGCGCCAGGCGCTGAAGCTGCGTGAGCTTGCGCTGCCGCAGCGAGAATTCGCGTTTGGCGTACGAGTCCTTCCAGCCGATGTAATCCCAATAGTCGACGTGCAGTGACAGAGGCACGACGCGCTCCGGGGCATAGCCCCGGGCGCCCAGGCTCGACAGCCATCGATCGGCCGGGGGACAGCTGCTGCATCCCTCGGAGGTGTAGAGCTCGACGAGCGCCGTGGTGCGCTCGCCAGAGCGAACGCTGCACGTGGCAGCCTCGGCCGGCAGGCCGAGGAGCGCCGCAAGGAGTAGTGCCAAGCGCACGAGGCTTGGTCGAAACCGCCGGCGCGGCCTTACGCGGCTGCGAACCATAATGGCGGATGGGGCAGTTTTCCTTCTTTGTCGCCTCCTTCGCGTGGAACTTCGGCCTGGGAATGAGCTGGCTCGCCATTCCCCTATACGCCTACGCCCAAGGGCTTTCCAATGCGGAGATCGGTGCGCTTTTCGCGGCACCAGTGTTCGCCCAGGTGCCCTTGAACCTCGCCGGCGGCGCCTACACGGACCGCATCGGCGGGCGCCGCATCATGCTCGGCTCCTGCTGGGCAAGCGTTGCCGCCGGCGGCTGCTTCATCATCGCCGAGGGCTTCTGGATGCTCATGCTCGGGCAGGCGGCCCTGGTCGTTTCGCGCGCGGCGTTCTGGCCGGCGACCTGGGCGATGGCGACCGAGCTCCCCGGGGCCCGGGGGGTACAGCTCGGTCGCCTGAATGCCGCGACCAACCTGGGGCAGATCGCGGGCACGGGATTTTGCGGTTTCCTGCTCGCCGCCGCCGGATTCACCGCCACCTTCGCCGCCTTGTCGCTGGCGGGGTTCCTCGCGTTTCTGACCGGCCTCGCCACGGAAGCCCGGGGCGCGAAGGCGGACCCAGGCCGTCGCATCCTCTCCGCCTATTGGCCCCTGCTGCGCGAGCGGATCATCGGCTATGCCGTGATGTGCGCTTACCTTTCGGCGCTGCCTTTCTCGCTTTCCATCTCGTTCTACCCCTTGCTTCTTGCGCAGTACGGCTATGGCGAAGAGAGCTCGGGCCTTCTCGTGGCCTTGCGAGCGGTCGGCTCCATCGGGGCGAGTCTCATCGCCTCCAGGTTCGTGAAGAGCGGCCCCCAGACGCTCTGGCCCGTGTACTCGGGAATCGCCGTCGCGGTCGCGGTCGCGCTCGTGCCGACGGCGAACCACCCGGCGCCGATCGCATTCTGGATGCTGCTCGTGGGCGCCGGCTCCGCGGCGATGACCCTCTACTTTCAGATCACCATCTCGGAAGCGAGCCCGGTGGAGCAGCGTGGCTCGGCGCTCGCGTTGGGCGGGCTGGGGTGGAGCGTGTCGCACTTCAGCACGCCGCTCATCATGGGATTTCTGGCAGACCGCTATGGGCTCGTAGCAGGCTTTTACGTCATCGGCACGCTCGCGCTGCTCTGCGCCCTCGCGATCGCGTGGATGCGCCGCTGGGCCTTCGAGAAACGTTGAGGTTTGGCTTAGGCGGCCTTGAACATCCCCGGTTCGAGGGAGTGTCGCTCCAGGAGCCGGTAGAACTCGGTGCGGTTGCGTCCCGCCAGGCGCGCGGCCTTGGTGACGTTGCCCCCGGTGATCTTCAGGATCCTCACCAGGTAGTCGCGCTCGAAGGCGCGGCGCGCCTCATCCAGCGGCGTGAGCGCCGTGTCGGCCACATCGAGCGCCTGGCGCACCAGCGACTCGGGAATCACCTCGGTCGCGGCCAGCGCCACCGCCTGCTCGATCACGTTGAGGAGCTGGCGCACGTTGCCCGGCCAGGGCGCCGACACCAGGATCTGCATCGCCTCGGGGGAGAAGGCAAGCCGCCCCCGCCGATAGCGCGTGCCCAGGCGCGTGAGGAACTCGTTCGCCAGCAGCGGGATGTCCTCCCGGCGCTCGGCAAGCGAGGGGATGTAGAGCTTCACCACGTTCAAGCGGTAGTAGAGGTCCTCGCGGAACTCCCCGCTCGCAATCCTCTCCTCGAGCTTCCTGTGCGTGGCCGAGATCACCCGCACGTCGATCTCCTGGGACTCGTGGCTGCCCACCGGGCGGATCTTCCTCTCCTCCAGCGCACGCAGTAATTTGACCTGGAGCGATAAAGGCATATCGCCCACCTCGTCCAGGAACAGCGTCCCCCCCTGCGCCGCCGAGAACAGCCCCCGGCGGTCGGCCACCGCCCCGGTGAAGGAGCCCTTCTTGTGCCCAAAGAGCTCCGACTCGAGCAACCCCTCGGGAATCGCCCCGCAGTTCACCGCCACAAAGGGCGCCCCCGCCCGCGGACTCGCCTTGTGGATCGCGCGCGCCAGCAACTCCTTGCCCGTGCCCGACTGCCCGAAGATGCACACGCTCGCATCGGAGGCCGCCACCCGCCTTGCCTGCGCAAGCAAGTCCTCCATCCCCGAGGAGCGCGTGATCAGATCCGCGCGCCAAGCCTCCCGCTCCCCCGCCGGGGGGCTCGAAAGGCGCATCGCCTCGGCCACCGTATCGAGCAGCACCTTCGGCTCAAAGGGCTTGGTGAGAAAACTAAACACCCCACGGCGCGTGGCCATCACCGCCTCCGGAATCGTCCCGTGCGCCGTCAAAATCACCACCGGCAGCGAGGGCGAGTCCCGGTGGATCGCATCAAACAGCGCCATCCCGTCCATGCCCTGCATCCGAAGATCGGTCACCACCACCTGCGGCCGGCTCACCGCCAGCGCCGCAAGCGCCGCCTCCCCAGACTCCACCGCCGTCACCGCATAGCCCGCCGCACTGAGCCTCATCGCAATCAACTGCAGCAAATCCTTGTCGTCGTCGACCAGCAGTACC
>DASRKB010000067.1:0-3247 GCA_035649175.1 Burkholderiales bacterium
ACGACCACTACGAGATGTCGGGGCCCGGCCTGGGCGCGGCGCTCGGCGGCGGCTCGCTTCTCGTGGACTTCTCGGGCAATGACCGCTACGCCGCGCTCCAGTTCGCGCAAGGCGCGGCGGCCTTCGGTATGGGCATGCTCATCGATGTCGAGGGCGACGACGAGTACGTGCTCGGCGCCTGGGGACAGGGTCTCGGGCTTGCGGAAGGCGTCGGCCTGCTCTGGGACCGCGCCGGCAACGACCGGTACGCCGCGTCGGGCGTCCCCGACCCCCATGGCCGCGGCAGCATCCTGAGCGGCGCGCAGGGCGCGGCGTTCGGCTTTCGCACCGCCCTCGGCGGCGGCGTGGGCATCCTGCGCGAGGAGCGCGGCGACGATCGCTACGAAGCGCACATGTTCGCGCAGGGCAGCGGTTATTACTACGGCGCGGGCCTGCTCTGGGACGAGGAAGGCAACGACCGCTACTCCGCCGTGCGCTATGCGCAGGGCAACGGCGCGCATCAGGCGCTCGGCGTGCTGCGCGAAGAGTCGGGCGCCGATTCGTACACGCTTTCCTACGGCGTGGGCCAGGGCATGGGCCTCGACCTCGCGGTGGGCGTGCTCGTCGACGCGGCGGGCGACGACCGCTACGACGGCGGCGTGCTCGCGCAGGGCACCGCGACCGCGAACGGGCTGGGCCTGCTTCACGACGCCGGCGGCACCGACGCGCTGCGCGCCACCGGGCGCTTCGCCTGGGGCGAAGCCCAGCCGCTCCGCGGTCTTCCCAGCGTGGGCCTGCTCCTCGTTGCGAACGCCGTCTTCGAGAGGACCGAGTCGACAGCCGCGGAGTCGGCGAAACCCCGGGCGTGCGGGGAACCCGATACGGCGGTAAACCGGGAGGACTTCGACGCGTTGCTCGCCGCCGGAAACGCGCTGCGCTGTCGCCTGGAGCGTGGCGAGAGATGGTCTGAGGCCGAGGCGCTGCTTGCCCGCGACCCGGCCGACCCGCTCGCCGCGTGGATCGCGCCGGCGCTGCCGGCCGCGCCCGCCGAGCTGCGCGAGAAGCTGCGCGAGATCCTGTGGCACCACCCGCGCTGCAGCGTCAAGGCGCTGTCGCTTTCCGGCAGTAACCTCGAGGAAGCGCTTCGATCCGACTGCTGGATGCTCCAGGCGGCGGCGCTGCGCGCGGGCGCGCAGCCCGGCCCCGAGGTCAGGCTGCCGGGCTTCCTTCGATCGCGCCGGGCTTACTGACGATCTGCACGCTCGAAGCCTGCGGACCCTCGTCGCCTTCCCCGACGCTGAAGCGCACTTCCGTGCCGATGGCGAGTCGCTCGAAGTCCCCGTGCAGCACGCTGTTGCGATGGAAGTAGAACTGCCGATCGTCGCCGACGGCGCGGATGAACCCGTAGCCCTCGGGGAAGAGCTTCTCGACGAGGCCGTGCGGCTGCTCGCCGTCGGCGCGCGATTTCTCGTCGCGCCGGCGCAGCGCCGCGGCTTTCTTCAGCTGCCGCTCCACCGCGCCGAAGGCGAGGTTGATGAGCGCGGGAAGCTGCGCGGGCATGTCGCGGATGTCCTTCAGCTTGCGCACCGCGAGGTCGTGGTTGGGCGGCAGGCGCACTTCGACCATCACGCTGTAGCGGTTGCCCTTCGCCTGCGAGGCCTGCTCCTGGGTGAGCGTGACGTGGCAGGAGGTGATGCCCTCGGCGAAGCGCTCGAGCCGCCCCACCCGATCGCCGATGTAGGCCTCGACCCATTCGGAGCGCTCGACCCCGTGGAACTTGATCTCCGGCTGGACTTGCATCCGGGTTGGAACGCGCGCCGTGCCGGAAAGTTCTGGAAACAGCGTCCCCGCCTGCGCGGGTGACCACCGGGGGCGAGGCTTTCTAGCCGCCGGCGGCGAAGCGCCGGTGGGCCACGCCGTTCCTCACGCGCATCACTTTCCAGAAAAAATTGATGCGCGAGACCTCCGCGATCTCGTGGCTCGGATCGAGGATCTCCGAGAGCTCGAAGTCCGGATGAAAGCCGAGCTTGTCGGAGAAGCGCGCAAGCCCCTTCTCCACCGCGCCGATGATCCGGTTGTCCGAGCGCACGTGGTTCACCAGGAAGATCTCGCCTTGGGGCTTGCAGACGCGGTGCAGCTCCTGCAGCAGCCGCGCCGGGTTCTCGACCACCGAGACGACGTACATCGCCACGACCTTGTCGAAGCTTGCGTCCGGCAGCGTCATCGCCTCGGCGTCCATCTCGAGCAGCGCCTCCACGTTGGGCAGCGCGCGCCGCCTGACCCGTGCGCGCGCCTTTTCGAGCATCTCGCGCGAGACGTCGATGCCGGTCACCTTCACCGTGACGGGGTACAGCGGCAGCGAAAGCCCGGTGCCCACGCCGACCTCGAGGACCCGGTCGCCCGGACGCAGCCGCAGCGCCTCGAGCACCGCGCGGCGCCCCGGCTGCAGCACCGGCCCGAAGACCGCGTCGTAAACCCCCGCGTAACGGCGGTACGCGGCCTTCACTGCCTCTATGCGCATGGGGTGGGGATTATTCTCGGATTTTGTAGTGTGCGGGGCCATTATGCCGTTTGCCGGCGCTTTGCAGCAATCGGCGCGCCCGAGCGCGGTGATCGGGGTCGCTGATCGCGGTCAGACCCCGATCACGGCTCGAGAGGATAATCGTAGCGGATGAAACCGTGGAAGGCGCCGACCCTGTCGTACAGGGCGATCGCGCAGCTCATGCGGGGCACCAGAAGCGCCACACCAGCGTTCGGAATCCTTCGGGAATGCGCATCGCGCGATTCTTCCGGAAAGGGTCCTGACCCCTTTTTCAGCGGGCGGCGACCTTCTGGCGGCGGTCCTTGACCACGGCGCGGATGGCGCGCACGAGCTTGTCGGCGTCGACCGGCTTGTCGACGCGGTCGGCGAAGCCGGCCGCGGCGAGGCGCTCGCGCTCCATTTGAGTGAAGGCGGTGAGCGCGAGCGCGGGGATGCTGCGCTCGGCGCCCCAGGCCATCTCCAGCGAACGCACGCGGCGCAGCGTCTCGAAGCCGTCTTCCCCCGGCATGGCGAGGTCGATGAGCAGCACGTCCGGCCCGCGCATCCGGGCGCGCTCGAGCGCGGCGATGAGCTCGCCGCCCGAATGAAAGGCCTGCACCTCCGCGCCGGTATTGCGCAGAGCCGTGCAGGTCGAGCTGGTTGCAGGCGCGCGCCGGCGTGGCGAGCGTGGCGCCGGTCAGGACGGCGAGGATCGCGAGCGCGCGCACGCCCCTATTAGGGCACGGC
>DASRKB010000068.1:0-6524 GCA_035649175.1 Burkholderiales bacterium
AAGGCGCGCGTCCTCGCCGTGCAGGCCGCCATCGCCACCGCCTTTTTCGCCTTCATCCTCCTCACCTCGAACCCCTTCGCCCGCCTGGCGAACCCGCCGTTCGACGGCAACGACCTCAACCCGCTTCTGCAGGATCCGGGCCTCGCCTTCCACCCGCCGTTCCTCTATCTCGGCTACGTCGGCCTCTCGATGGCCTACTCCTTCGCCATCGCCGCCCTCATCGAGGGCCGGGTCGACGCCGCCTGGGCGCGCTGGGTCCGGCCCTGGACGCTGCTCGCCTGGGTGTTCCTGACCATCGGCATCGCCATGGGATCGATCTGGTCCTACTACGAGCTCGGCTGGGGCGGCTGGTGGTTCTGGGATCCGGTGGAGAACGCCTCCTTCATGCCCTGGCTGGTGGGAACAGCGCTCATCCACTCGCTCGCCGTGACCGAGAAGCGGGGGGGCTTTCGCAGCTGGACGGTGCTGCTCGCCATCGTCGCCTTCGGCCTGTCGCTGCTCGGCACCTTCCTCGTGCGCTCAGGCGTGCTCACGTCGGTGCACGCTTTCGCGGTCGATCCCAAGCGCGGCGTGTTCATCCTGGGCCTTTTCGCCGTGACGATCGGCGGTGCCCTCGCGCTCTACGCCTGGCGCACCTCGCGCATCGGGCTCGGAGGCAGCTTCGCCCCGGTGTCCCGGGAATCCTTCCTGCTCGCGAACAACGCGCTCCTCGCCGCGGCGACCGGCACGGTGTTCCTCGGCACGCTCTACCCGCTGGTCATCGACGCGCTGGGCGCGGGCAAGATCTCGGTCGGGCCGCCGTACTTCGAGGCGGTGTTTGTCCCGGTGATGGCGCCGGCGCTCTTCCTGATGGGCGTCGGCCCGCTTGCGCGCTGGAAGCACGCGAGCCTGCCCGAGCTCGCAGTGCTGCTGCGCTGGGCGCTCGCGATCAGCGTCGTGCTCGGCGTCCTGCTGCCTCTTGCTTTCGGCCATTGGAGCGCGCTGGTCGGCTTGGGCCTTTTCCTCGCGGCGTGGATCTTCGCCACCTCGCTCCTGACGTTCCGCAAGACCTTGAGGCACGGACGAGCTCACTACGGCATGGTCCTCGCGCACCTCGGTGTGGCCGTCTTCGTGGTGGGCGTAACCCTCGTCAATGGCTACGAGTCGGAGCTCGACCTGAACATGAGGCCCGGCGACAGGGCGCAGCTCGCCGGTTACGACTTCCGCATGGAGGGCGTGGGCGACGTGAAGGGCCCGAACTACGTCGCCGCGCAGGCGACGATCGCGGTGACGCGCAACGGGAGGCCTGTCACGGTGCTCAAGCCCGAGCGGCGCGTGTACACGGTGCAGAACCAGGTCATGACGGAGGCGGCGATCGACTGGGGCGTCAGCGGCGACCTGTACGTGTCGCTCGGCGACCCGCTCGAGGGCGGCGCGTGGCTCGTCAAGCTGCAGCACAAGCCCTTCGTCGACTGGATCTGGGGCGGCTGCTTCATCATGGCGCTCGGCGGGCTGCTCGCGGCAAGCGATCGACGATATCGGTTTGCGGTGAAGAAAACCAAGGCGGTTCCGGTGCCGGCATGAGACGCACCCTCTGGATCGCGTTTTTCTTCGTCGCGCTGGTCGCGCTGCTCGCCGCCGGCCTGACCCTCAACCCGCGCGAGGTGCCCTCGCCGCTGGTGGGCAAGCCCGCGCCGCACTTCGAGCTGCCGCTCCTGCACACCCCGGACAAGACCTTCTCGCAAAAGGACATGCTCGGGCGCGTCTGGGTGCTGAACGTGTGGGCGTCGTGGTGCCCGCCCTGCCTGATCGAGCACCCGGTGATCACCGAGCTTTCGAAGAGCATCCCGGTGGTGGGGCTGAACTACAAGGACGCGCGCGAGGACGCGCTGCCCTGGCTCAAGCGCAACGGCGATCCCTACCAGCTGACCGTCTACGACGCCGACGGCCGCATCGGCATCGACTACGGCGTCTACGGCGTGCCGGAGACCTACGTCATCGACCGCAAGGGCGTGATCCGCTACAAGCACATCGGCCCGGTCTCGCCGGAAGCGGCCCAGAGGAAGATCCGGCCGCTGCTCGAGGAGCTCGGCAAGTGACGAGGCTTTTCCTGCTGGCGCTTCTCCTCGCGGGCGCTGCCAGGGCCCAGGACCCGGAGCTCGAGAAGCGGGTCAGCGCCCTTTCCCACGAGCTGCGCTGCCTGGTGTGCCAGAACCAGACGATCGCCGAGTCCAACGCCCCGCTCGCGGTGGACCTGCGCAACCAGGTGCGCGAGCAGCTCGCCGCCGGCAGGAGCGAGCAGGACGTGATCGAGTTCCTGGTGGCGCGTTACGGCGACTTCGTTCTGTACCGGCCGCCGTTCAAGGCGGCCACGCTCTTCCTCTGGATCGGGCCGTTCCTCTTTCTTATTCTCGGAAGCCTCGTGCTCTATCGCCGCGTGCGGCGCCGTCCCGAGCCGCCGGCGCTCTCGCCGGCCGAGCGCGAGCGGGCGGCGAAGCTGCTCGAATGACGCTTTTCTGGATCGCGGGCGTCGCGCTCGGTGCGCTGGCGCTGGCGCTGCTGCTGCGGCCGCTGCTCGCCCGCCGCGACCCCGGCGAGATCTCGAGGAAAGAGGCGAACCTCGCCATTTACCGCGATCAGCTGCGCGAGCTCGAGGCGGACCTCGCCGCGGGCAAGCTCGCGCAGGCCGACCACGATCGCGCCCGCGTCGAGCTCGAGGCGCGCCTGCTCGAGGACATGGGGTCGGTGGACAGCTCGACCGACGCGGCGCCGAGCCGCCGCGGCGAGCGCGCGGCGCTCCTCGGCCTTGCCGCCGCCGTGCCGGTGCTCGCGATCGTGGTCTACCTTGCCACCGGCAGCCCGGCCGCCCTCGGGCCGCAGGCCGACCCGCACGCAGGCGTGAGCGTCCCCGAGATCGAGGCGATGGTCGAGCGCCTCGCGGCAAAGATGCGCGAAAACCCCGACGACCCGGAGGGCTGGAAGCTGCTCGGGCGCTCCTACGCGGTCATGGGCCGTTTCGCGGAGGCCGCGGACGCCTACGCCAAGGCGTCGCAGCGCGCGCCGCGCGACGCGCAGCTCCTCGCCGACTTCGCCGACGCGCTCGCCATGGCGCGCGGGCAAAGCCTGGAAGGCGAGCCCGAGAAGCTCGTGCAGCGCGCGCTCGAGATCGATCCGGCGAACCTGAAGGCCCTGGCGCTCGCCGGCACCATCGAGTTCAACCGCGGCAGCTTTGCCGCCGCGGCCAGCTACTGGAAGCGCATGCTGCCGCAGGTCGAGCCCGGTTCCGAGGACGCGCGCACCATCCAGGGCAACATCGACGAGGCGCTGGCGCAAATCCACGGCAAGCCGGCGAAGGAGGCCGCGAGCCTCTCCGGAACCGTGAGCCTGGCCGCTGGGCTGAAGGACAAGGCCTCGCCCGAAGACACCGTGTTCCTCTACGCCCGCGCCGCCGAGGGCCCGCAGATGCCCCTCGCGGTGCAGCGCTTCCGGGTGCGCGACCTCCCGGCGAAGTTCTCGCTCAGCGATGCGATGGCCATGGCGCCCGGGGCGACGCTCTCCGCTCACGAACGCGTGATCGTCACCGCGCGCGTGTCGAAGTCGGGCCAGGCCATTGCGCAACCCGGAGATCTTCAGGGCACGAGCGCGCCGGTGGCAAACGACGCCAGCGCGGTCAATGTCCTGATCGATACGGTCGTGCGCTGACGAGAGGCCGCCTCCGGTTATCGCTGGGGGCTGATTCGGAGTTCTCGCGATTGGACGCTTGCGCGCAGCCAGCCGACGAAGGGCGAGCCCCAGGTTTCGACGCGCCGAAGGCCGGGGAGCGGCTCGTCGTCGCGGTAGATGTGGGTGTCGCCGTGGATGAGCACGACTTTCCCAGGCATGCGCTCTCCGAGCGCCCGCAGGCGCGCTTTGAGCTCCGCGTAGCCGTCGCGCAGGCGGGGATAGAAGAACGGGTTCGCCTGCATGAGGATGACGAGGCCATTGCGCTGCTCCGCGAAGGCGGCGGCGGCGTCCAGGTCTGAGAGGACCCGCTGCATGCGGGTGCCGTGCTCGGGATGGCGAAGGTTGTTGTTGCTGCCGGGCACGTTGAGTGCGACGAAGACCCAGCCGGCGGCTTCCCAGCGCCGGTGCTCGCAGAAATCTCGCGGTGTCTCGCAGAAGAGCTCGCGCCACCTGGCGAGGCGCTGGAGCGGGTCGAGCCCGTGGCGCGCGCAGTCGCTCCATTCGTTGTCGCCGGGGATGATGACGAAGCGGTGGCGGATGCGGGAGAACTGCTTCCTTCGCGCCTCGAGCCACGCGTCGCCGCAGGCCTGCGCGCGCGTGCTGTGCCCGATATCGCCGACGTGGACGACGAAGGCGAGCTCCTGCGCGTTCATGTCGTCGATCAGCCGGTCGAGCGTTTGCGCCTCGGCGGCCGAGTAGGGCACGTCGCCCAGGACGCCGAAGCCGAGCGTGCCCGCGGGCAGCGGCTCGGCGGGCGCCGCGCAGGCCGAAAGGATAAAAAAGAGCGGCGACAGGAGCCTAGGCGACATCGGTTAGCAGGATCGCCGCCACGGCCAGCACGCGCCGTTTACCTCCAATCTGTGCACATTGGAGGCAAACGGATCGCTAGGCGCCGTAAGCCTTGCGTATCAGCGAGAGCGGGTGAAGCTTTTTCGCCTTGCCGGCCTCTTCACCCATCCCTTGCATGATGTGGCGCGCGGCGATGGGGCAGTCGGAGGCGACGTAGTCGGGCGCGGCCTCGGCCATCATGCGGAATACCGGGCGGCCGATCTTCATCGAGTTCTCGAAGTACTCGGTCTTCACGCCCCAGGTGCCGTCGTGGCCCGCGCAGCGCTCGACCACCTTCACCTCGGTGCCGGGCACGCTCTCGAGCATCTCGCGCGTCTTCTGGCCCATGTTCTGCACGCGCGAGTGGCAGGGGATGTGATACGAGATCTTTCCCAGCCTCTCCCGGAAGTCGGTTTTCAGCAAGCCGTCCTTCTTTCGCAGCACGAGATACTCGAACGGGTCGAACATGGCGTCGCGCACGGCGATCGCGTCGGCGTCGTCCGGGTACATGAGCGGCAGCTCCTGCTTGAACATCAGCGTGCAGGAGGGCACGGGGGCGAGGATGGCGTATCCCCCGCGCGCGTAGTTGCCCAGGACGGGGAGATTCTTCTTCGCGAGCGCATCGACGCCCTTGAGGTCGCCGAGCTCGAACTTGGGCATGCCGCAGCACACCTCGTCGGAAACGAGCTCCCAGGGGATCTCGTTGTGCTCGAGGATGGCGACGAGGTCCTGGCCCATCACCGGCTCGTTGTAGTTGGCGTAGCAGGTGGCGAAGATCGCCACCTTGCCCGGCGTGTTCTTGCCGTCCTTCGCGGGGAAGCCCTTGGACTTCTTCTCGCCGCTACGGAACTTCTTCGGCGCGTAGGGAGGAAGCTCGCGGTCCTTGTGCACGCCCAGGACGCTTTGCATCACACCCCGTGAAACCGAATTGCGGTTGAAGAAATTGACGGTTTGCGCCACCACCGGGATGGCGGCGAGCTTGCCCATCGCGTCGGTGGAGGAGAGCAAACGGTCGCGGAACGGGGAGTTTGAACTGCGGCCCTTCTCGAACTTGATCGCTTTTGCACGCAGCATGACGTGCGGGAAGTCGACGTTCCACTCGTGCGGCGGAACGTAGGGGCACTTGGTCATGTAGCAGAGGTCGCAGAGGTAGCACTGGTCGACGACCTTCCAGTAGTCCTCCTTCTTGACCCCGTCGACCTCCATCGTGGGCGACTCGTCCACGAGGTCGAAGAGCGTGGGAAACGTGGTGCACAGGCTGACGCAGCGCCGGCAGCCGTGGCAGATGTCGAAGATGCGCTCGAGCTCCTTCTCGGCCTTCGCCTGGTCCCAAAAGGCCGGGTTTTTCCAGTCGAGGGGATGCCGGGTCGGAGCTTCGAGCGATCCTTCGCGCATGGCGTGACTGACGGTGATACCTAGTCGGTCAGGCCGTCCAGCGCTTTCTGGAAGCGGTTCGCGTGGCTGCGCTCGGCCTTGGCGAGCGTCTCGAACCAGTCGGCGATCTCGCCGAAGCCCTCGTCGCGCGCCTGCTTCGCCATGCCCGGGTACATGTCGGTGTACTCGTGCGTCTCGCCGGCCACCGCGGCCTTCAGGTTCTCGCGGGTGCGGCCGATCGGCAGGTTGGTCGCCGGGTCGCCCACCGCTTCCATGTACTCCAGGTGCCCGTGCGCGTGCCCGGTCTCGCCCTCGGCGGTCGAGCGGAAAAGCGCCGCGACGTCGTTCTGGCCTTCCACGTCGGCCTTCGCGGCGAAATACAGGTAGCGGCGGTTCGCCTGCGACTCGCCGGCGAACGCGGCCTTGAGGTTGTCGTGCGTTTTGCTGCCTTTCAACGCTTTCATGGATGTCCTCCTTCGAAGGGATCGTCAGGCTATGCCGCGGTATGGCATAGATCAAATCGAAAATCACAATCCGCTGGATTGAGGCCGGCTATTCCCTGGTGGAATGGGCTCCCGCCTTCGCGGGGGCGACGAGCCGTATCTTCCTAGGGGAAGACC
>DASRKB010000069.1:0-4554 GCA_035649175.1 Burkholderiales bacterium
AACCTGGGGGACATGGCGATGGCGTACGACAGGCTCGAAGGCGACCGAAATCAGGCGGAGCTCCGGCGCGAGCGCGCGGAGCGCGGGCGGGAGGATGCCGAGACGCGGCGCGTCGCGGAGAACCACCGGCGCGTCGAGGCCGAGGAGAGCCGCGCCGCGGCGGAGCTCCTGCGCATCGCCGACGAGGCGGACCGCCGCACGGCGGAGAAGCTGCGGGTGGTGGCGGAGCAGCTGCGCCAGGAGTTCGAGAAGATGCGCCGCACGGCAGAGCAGGCGCGGGCGTTCGCGGAGCAGGCGCGCGAGGAGGCCGAGCGGGCGCGGGAGTCGGCGGACCGGTCGCACAGCTCCGCGGAAGACGCGCGGCGGTCGGCGGCGCAGGCGCGGGATTCGGCGGAGGAGGCTCGGGGAAGGCGGGGGTAAGGGCAACCCCCCGCTCGCCTGCCGCTTACGCGGCTGGCTCACGACCCCCTTATCAGGGGGTCAGACCATCGGCCCCATTTTGGGGCCTATAATCCCCGGAATGGGACCTCGCACCAGCCTGGGGGATTCGCTGTTCAGCGGCGTGCAGCAGCGGGTGCTGGGCGTTCTCTTCGGAGCGCCCGACAAGAGCTTTTACCGCAACGAGTTGATGCGCCTCACCGGGTCCGGAAAGGGGGCGCTGCAGCGCGAGCTCGACCGGCTGGAGCAATCCGGCCTCGTCACCGTGCGGCCGGTCGGCAACCAGAAGCATTACCAGGCCAACAAGGACGCGCCGATCTTCGAGGAGCTGCGAGGCATCGTGGTGAAGACCTTCGGCGTGGCGGACGTGTTGCGCAAAGCGCTGCTCCCGCTCGCCAAGGCGATCACCGCGGCGTTCATCTTCGGCTCGATCGCCAAGCGCAGCGATACCAGCGCGAGCGACGTCGACGTGCTCGTGGTCTCCGACAAGCTGGGGTACCAGGACCTGATCAAGGCGCTCCTGCCGGCCGAAGCCGCGCTGGGCGGAAGGAAGATCAATCCAACCATCCATTCGCGCGCAGAGCTCGCCCGCAAGCGCAAGGAGCGCTCGAGCTTCGTGGTGCGCGTGCTCGAGCAGCCGAAGATCTTCCTGATCGGCAGCGAGCGTGAGCTCGGCTAATCTCGAGAACCTGGCGAAGATCGGGCAGCTCAAGAAGGAGCCGCCGGATCGGGCGGAGCTCGAGGGCTTGCTGCAAGCGGGCCGCAATAAGCTGAAGGACGCGCGGAACGCCTCCAACTCTTTCGAAAGCCGCTTCGATCTCGCCTACAACGCCGCGCACGCGCTTTCGCTCGCCGCGCTTCGCCGGCGCGGCTACCGCTCGGAGAGCCGCTACCTCGTCTTCCAGGTCCTGCCGCACACGCTGGGCATCGAGGATTCGGAATGGCGCGTGCTCGCGACCTGCCACGAGCGCCGCAATCGCGCCGAGTACCAGGGGGTTCTCGATGCCGATGAGCGGCTTCTAGCGGCGCTGATCGACATCGGTGCGCGGTTGCTCGCAGCCCTATCTGCGTAGCTGCGGCGTAGAATCGGCCGATGCTCGATTGGACAACCTGCCCCGCCGTAGAACGCGATCCGGCGAAGCTGAGCGGCGCCTGGGTCTTTCGCGGCACGCGCGTGCCCGTCAGCGCGCTTTTCGAGAACCTCGAAGGCGGAGCGACGGTCGAGCAGTTTCTCCGCTGGTTCCCAGGCGTTGCTCGCGGCCAGGTGGAAACCGTCCTGGAGCACGCGGCGCGCAGCGCGCAGGCAGCCTGAGCGCGCGCCTGTAGTGCGTCCGCAGGCGATCCTCCAACAACTCGGCATGAGCTGGTAGTGAAAGCGGCAAAAGGCAAGAAGCAGCCCGACTTCATCGCCATGGCGAGCGCCTCGGCCGGGGTGAGTTTCAAGACGAAGCTCACGCCGGAGGAGCTCGTCGAGGCGCTGCTCTCGGGCACGGCGACGCCCGGCAAAGAGGCCCATTTCATCGTGCTGCTCGAGGAATCCCCGAGCTCGATGCTGAAAGGCCTCGTGCAGCAGGCGGGCGCCCGGGTCACGCCGGAGAAAGTCGAGAAGAATCTGAGGAAGATCGCCGCGCAGGTGGGGCTGAACGAAAGGACCGTCTTCGAGCGCCTGCACAGGCTCGACGAGGAGTTCGAGCAGATGTCCGGCCGCCTGGCGAAGGTCTTTGCCGGCGTGCGCCCGGCGAAGGGTGCCGCGCTGGTCGACGAGGGGATCAAGGCCGCGCGGAGCAAGCCCTCGCACAGGCGATGAGGATCTGCGTGCCGCTTGCGACGGCCTAGCCGCCGGCCAGCGCGAGCATGAGCTCGTTGGAGCGCCGCACGAAGCGCGCAGGGTCCTCGAGCTGGCCGCCCTCGGCCAGCAGCGCCTGGTCGAAGAGGAGGCTCGCCCAGTCGGCGAAGCGTTCGTCGCCGGGGGTGAGGCGCTTGACGATGGCGTGCTGCGGGTTGATCTCGAGGATCGGCTTGCTCGGCGGCACTTTCTGGCCGACCGCCTTGAGGATGCGCGCCAGGTTCGCGCCCATCTCGTGCTCATCCGCGATGAGGCAGGAGGGCGACTCGGTGAGGCGGCGGCTGATGCGCACGTCCTTGACGCGCTCGCCGAGCGCGCTTTTCAGCGCGCGCAGGAGCTCGGCGTACTCGCCCACCGGCCAGTCGGGCTCCTGGTCCTCGCCCGCCTTCACGCGCGAGAGGTCGAGCTCGCCGCGCGCCACCGAGGCGAGGCGCTTGCCTTCGAACTCGGTCAGGCTCCCGACCAGCCACTCGTCGAGGCGATCGGAGAGGAGCAGCACCTCGATGCCTTTCTTGCGGAAGATCTCGAGGTGGGGGCTGTTCTTCGCCGCGGCGAAGGTCTCGGCGGTGACGTAGTAGATGCTGTCCTGGCCTTCCTTCATGCGCCCGAGGTAGTCGGCGAGCGAGACCGCCTGGGTCTCGGCGTCGTCGTGGGTCGAGGAGAAGCGAAGCAGCCTCGCGATGCGCTCGCGGTTCGCGGCGTCCTCGGCCACCCCTTCCTTGAGCACGCGCCCGAACTCGTTCCAGAAATTTGCGTATTTCTCCTTCTGGTTTTCGGCGAGGTCCTCGAGGAGCTCGAGCGCGCGGCGCGTGCAGCCGGCGCGGATGGCGTCGACGTCGCGGCTCTGCTGCAGGATCTCGCGCGAGATGTTGAGCGGCAGGTCGCTCGAGTCGACCACGCCGCGCACGAAGCGCAGGTACGGGGGCAGGAGCTGCTGCGCGTCGTCCATGATGAAGACGCGGCGCACGTAGAGCTTCAGGCCCTGGCGGTGGCCGCGGTCCCAGAGATCGAAGGGCGCGTGCGCGGGGATGTAGAGGAGCTGGATGTACTCCTGGCGTCCCTCGACGCGGTTGTGCGTCCAGGCGAGCGGCGCCTCGAAGTCGTGCGCCACGTGCTTGTAGAACTCCACGTACTGCTCCTCGGTGATCTCGGCCTTGGGCCGCACCCAGAGCGCGCTCGCCTGGTTGACGGTCTCCTCCCCCATGACGATGGGCAGCGCGATGTGGTCGGAGTACTTGTGGATGATGTGGCGCAGGCGGTGCTCGTCGAGGAGCTCGTCCTCGCCCTCGCGCAGGTGCAGCGTCACCTCGGTGCCGCGCGCGGCCTTCTCGGCGGGCTCGATCGAGTAGGCGCCCGCCTCTCTTGCCATGTCGCACTCCCAGCGCACCGCCTCGCCGGCGGCGAGCCCGGCGCGGCGCGTGAGCAGCGTGACGCGGTCGGCGACGATGAAGGAGGAGTAGAAGCCCACCCCGAACTGGCCGATGAGGCGCGCGTCCTTCGCCTGGTCGCCGGTAAGCGAGGCCACGAACTCGCGCGTGCCCGAGCGCGCGATGGTGCCGATGTTCCGGATCACCTCCTCGCGCGACATGCCGATGCCGTTGTCCGAGACGGTGATGGTGCGCGCCGCCTTGTCGAGCGAGACGCGTATCTTCAGCTCGGGGTCGGACTCGTAGAGGGCGTTATTGGCGAGCGCCTCGAAGCGCAGCTTGTCCGCGGCGTCGGCCGCGTTGGAGACGAGCTCGCGCAGGAAGATCTCCTTGTTCGAGTACAAGGCGTGGATCATGAGATCCAGGAGCTGCTTCACCTCGGCCTGGAAGCCGAGGGTCTGTTTCTGGGTGGCGTTTTCCATGGTCGTCTTTGCGCAGGTAGGCCGCCCACCAGATGGGGGCGGCCCGGGGGGACGACAAGGCTTCGTTAACGCCTTGCCCGGACGGGAATCTGGGGAGTAAACGTCAGTGCGAGCCGGGATAGTCGAGCTCGCGCTGGTGGCGGATGCCGAGAAGGCGCACCTCGCCGCGCGCGGGCAGGAAGCGGTAGAGGGCTACATACCCGGTCTTGCCGAAGGAAACGACGAGCTCCCGCAGCGGCTCCGCCACCTGCCGGCCAATCAGCGGATGCCGGGAGAGGATATCGACGGCTTCCCGGATGGCGGCCGCCGCCTGCGCTGCAGCGGTGGGGTCGTGCTCCGCCAGGAACCGCATGGCGCGCTCGAGGTCGTCGAGTGCGCGCCGCGAATAGACTACCTGCGCCAAGGCGCCGGGCGGCGCGGC
>DASRKB010000070.1:0-10709 GCA_035649175.1 Burkholderiales bacterium
CCTTCGGCGATCTGGTCGGGCATGTTGGCGCCGGCGATGAGAAGCATCACCGCCACGAACAGGCCGAACTTTAGGTACAGAAAAAGGCCGATGATCACCGCGATGGCGAGGACCGCCAGCAAGGCTTCGGGGCTGATCCCGACGGTGTCCGAGACGTACTCGCGTGGCAGGTTGGCCAGCACCGCTGTGATCGTGATGAGCCCCATCAAGATCAGCTCGCGGATTCGCAGCTTCGTCAGAAAATCGAGCTTTTCGCCCTTGGCCATTCTTCTCCCCTGCGAGCGCAATTCTGTAAGCTTGGCGGGGCGCTTGCAAGGGGCGCTAGAATCCGGCGCTCGGGCGCGCCATGTCAAAAGCCTTTGTCAAGGAAAACGGCCACGAGGCCCACGAGGTGGCCCGCGAGCCGAGCGCGCCCGGCGGCAAGAACTACATCACGCCGGAGGGCTATGCGCGACTCGAAGCGGAGTTGCGCCGCCTGGTGGAAGTCGAACGCCCGGGAGTCGTGAAGGTGGTGTCCTGGGCCGCGTCGAACGGAGACCGCTCGGAGAACGGCGACTACATCTACGGCAAGCGCCGCCTGCGCGAAATCGACCGGCGCGTGCGCTTCCTGATCAAGCGGCTCGAGGCGGCCGAGGTCGTCCGCTCGAGCGGCCGCAATACCGATCAGGTCTTCTTCGGCGCGGCGGTAACCGTGCGCTCGAAGAACGATTCCGTCAGCACCTACCGAATCGTCGGCATCGACGAGGTGGACCCGACCCGCGGCCACGTCTCGTGGATTTCGCCGATCGCCCGCGCGCTGCTCAAGGCGCGCGAAGGCGACGCCGTCACGCTGCGCACCCCCGCGGGCGAAGAAAAGCTCGAAATCCTCGAGGTGAACTATCCATGAGTATCGCAAGGGAGTTCCGCGAATTCGCGGTGAAGGGAAACGTCGTCGATCTTGCCGTCGCGGTGATCATCGGCACGGCCTTCGGCAAGATCGTCGCCTCGCTGGTCAGCGACGTCGTGATGCCGCTCGTCGGCGCACTGCTCGGCGGCGTGAATTTCAAGGGCCTGGCGATCCAGGTCGGCAACGCGAAGATCGAGTACGGCAACTTCGTGCAGACCTGCGTCGACTTCATCATCATCGCCTGGGCGATTTTCGTCGCGGTGAAGGTGATCAACCGGCTGCGCAAGAAGGACGAGGACAAGCCGCCCGCCGCCACGCCGCCGCGGCAGGAGCAGCTCCTGGAAGAGATCCGCGACCTGCTGAAGCCGCGGCAGTAGAGATCGGGGTCTGACCCCGAGCTATTTCTTGAAGTCCCCGGCGATCACAAGCGCGAGCCGCGAGGGGTCGAGGTGGCGCTGGATCGCCGCGTTCACCTCCTCGGCGGTGAGCGAGGCGATCTTCTCCTCGAGCGCGACGTCCCAGGCGAAGGTGCGCTTCGCGAAGAGGTAGGACGAGAGCCGGTTCACCAGCGCGCGGTCCTGGGTGCGCGCGAGGCGGCGCGCCTCGAGCACCGCCTGCTTGCCGGCGGCGACCTCCGCCGGGGTGAAGCCCTGGCGCACCGCGCGCTCGAGCTCCTCGCGGATCGCTGCCTCGACGCGGCTCCGGTTCTGCGGGGCGAAGATCGAGGCGACGCGGAACTCGGCGGCCGCGTCAAACGGGCTGGAGCTGAACCAGGTGTAGGTGCTGTAGGACAAGCCTTCCTTCTCGCGCACGCGGCCAGGGATCCGTGCGGTCGAGGAGCCGCCCAGCAGGTGGTTGGCGAGCACCATTGCCGGGAAATCCGGATGGTCGTCGCGCATCGCGACATTGAGTCCGGCGCTTAGCACGGCGTTTGCCTTGTCGGGGGTGACGACCTCGTTCTCGAGCGCCGGGCGCTCGAAGTGGCGCGACGGCACACGCGTGAAGGGATGAGGGCTGCGCCAGCCGCCGAAGAGCTCCTCCACGGCGCGTGCCACCTCGTCGGGGTCGAAGTCGCCAACCGCCGCGAAATCGGCGCCAGTCGCGCCGAAGAGATCGCGGTAGCAGCCTGCGGCGTCGTCGAGGGTGGTCTTGCGCATGATCTCGATGCGCTCTTCGAGGCCCGGAGTGTAGTGCGGGTGGCCGGCCGGATACTCGTGCAGGTGGCGCGCGAGGTGCACGGACGCGATCGCGGACGGATCCGAAAGCTGCGCCTCCGCCCTGGTGAGCGCCGCGCGCTTCATTTCCTCGAACTCCTCCGGGGGGAACGACGGCTCGCGCAGCGCCTGGGCGGCCACGCGCATCGCCGGCACCAGGTTCTCGCGGCGCACCTCCATGCCGAAGCCCTCCGCGCTCACCGTGACCGACGCGTTCAGGCGCTCGAGCGCGTCCTTCAGCTCGGCGCGGCTGCGCTGCTTCGTGCCGCGCAGCAGCATCGCGCCCGCGAATTCGCACGCGATCTCGCGGTTCGTGCGAGTCGTCTCATCCCCCCAGTGGAGCGACAGGCTGGCCATGACGCGAGCGCCGCGCGTCTTCTTGGGCAGAAGCGCGGCGCGGATGCCGTTCGACAGCATGCGCCGATCGAGACGCGCCTCGATGCTCTCCGGCGAGGGGTCGAAGGCCTCGCCGAGGCCGACGCTCTCCCCGCCCTTGTAGGCCTCGAGCGCAGCCCGCAGGTCGAGCATCGGGGGTATCTCCGCGCGCTCGGGGCGCTCGGTGGGCACGAAGACGCCGAGCACGCGGTTGGCGGGCTTGAGAAAACGCTCGGCCATGCGCTGCACGTCCGCCGCCGTGACCTTGCGCAGCCGATCGCGGTAGAGGAAGTACACGCGCCAGTCGCCGATCGCCTGGAACTCCGAGAGCGCGCGCACCAGCTGGCCGGTATCGCGCTCGACTTTCTCGAACTGGTTGAGGAGCCGCGTCCTCGCGCGTTCGACTTCCTGTTCCGTAACCGGCTCGGCGGCAAGGTTCTCCACCGTTGCGATCAGCGCCTCGCGCGCCGGCTCGAGCTTCGCTTCGCGCGGAAGCGCGGCGCCGAAGTACACGAAGCCGGGGTCGTGCAGGCCGCGCTCGGCGCCCCAGGTCGCGCTCGCCAGCCCTTTCTGCACGAGCGCCCGGTGCAGACGACCGCTCGGCACGTCCCCCAGCACCTGCGTCAGCACATCGATCGCCGGGTAGTCGGGGTGGCTGCCCGCCGGCACGCGATAGAGGGTAGAGACGAGCTGGTTCTCGCCGATGCGCCGCAGCGTCACGGTGCGTTCGCCGTCCTGCGTCGGTTCCTGAGTGTAGAGGCGCGGCAACTCGCGCGCCGGCCGGGGAATGGCGCCGAAGTGCTTCGCCACGAGCCCGAGCGCGCGCGCCTCGTCAAAGCGCCCGGCGAGGATCAGCAGCGCGTTGTCGGGCTGGTACCAGGTGCGGTAGAACGCCTGCACCCGCTCGATCGGCACGCGCTCGATATCGGAGCGCTCGCCGATGACCGGGTTACCGTAGTTGTGCCAGGCGAAGGCGGCCTGCTGCATGCGCTGGAAGAGCACCGCGCCGGGCGAGTTCTCGCCCATCTCGAACTCGTTGCGCACCACGGTCATCTCCGAGTCGAGCATCTCGCGGGTGACGAACGCGTTCACCATGCGGTCGGCCTCCATCGCGATCACCCAGGCGAGGTTCTCGTCGCTCGCCGAGAGGGTCTGGAAGTAGTTGGTGCGGTCGTCCGAGGTCGTGCCGTTCCAGCGCGCGCCGCGGCGCGTGAGCTCGCCCTTGATGTCGGGATGGTTCTTCGAGCCCTTGAAGAGCAGGTGCTCGAGCAGGTGCGCCATGCCTTTTTCTCCGTAGCTCTCGTGGCGGGAGCCCACCAGGTAGACGATGTGCGCGGTCAGCGTGTCGGCGCTCGGGTCGGGCAGGGTTAGCACGCGCAGGCCGTTGGGCAGCCGGTATTCGCTGATCCCCTCGATGGAGACGACTTTCTCCGGCGTTGCGGCCGCAAGCGCCGAGAACGCGAGGAGCAGCAGTGCAGCCGCGAAAGTGCGTTTCAGATCAGCCATGAGAAAAGGTGCAGCGATGCGAGGCCGGCGATTATCGTAACGAAGGTGCGGCGCCAGCGCCATGCCACAGCGATTGCGACAGCGCCGGCGAGCAAATGTTCATTCTGCAGGGAAACATCCGCATCGGCCCCGCGCAGAAAGATCTCCGGCGCCCAGATCGCCGTCAGGACCGCGGGCGGCACGAAGGGCAGGGCGCGGCGCAGCAGGGGCGGCGTCTCCAGTTGCCTCGGCAGCAGCAGGAATGAGGCGCGCAGCGCGAACGTGATGAACGCCATGCCGCCAATCGCGAGCCAGACCGTGGTCGTCATGGCTTTCTCGAGAACCACACCCCGGCCGCCATCCCGGTGAGTGCCGCCACCGGTATCGACAACCGCAGCGGCAGGTCGTGCGCGAGGACCACCGCGAGCCCGGCCGCGAGCGCCGCGGCGAGCGTTGCGCGGTCGCGGATGAACGGTACCGACATGGCGATGAAGGCGAGCGGCGCGGCGAACTCCAGGCGCCAGGACCCCGGCAGGCCGGCGCCGAGCAGCGCGCCTGCGGCCACCCCCGCCTGCCACGCGAGCCAGATCAGCGACCCCACGCCGAGGAAGAACTCGAGCTTTGCGGGGTCCTCGCGGTGGTCGGCGAAGCGCCCCGCGGAGAGTCCCACCACGTTGTCGGCGACGAGGTAGCCCACCACGAGCCGCCAGCGCAGGGGCATGTGGCCGAAATGCGGGCGCAGCGTCGCGCTGTACATCATGAAGCGCAGGTTGATGAACGCCGTGGCGAGCAACACCATGACGAGCGGCGTGCCGGAGGCGAGGAGCTGCGCCGAGGCGATCATCGAGGCGCCGGCGAACACCAGGACCGACATGAGGATCGCCGCAACGGGCGCGATGCCGCTCGCCACCATCGCGACGCCTGTGACCAGCGCGAACGGCACCACGCCGAGCAGCACGGGCAGCGACGCCCGCGCGCCGGCGGCGAAGGCAGTGCGGTCGAATCGCAGTCTTACTTGCTCTTCTCTTGATCGCGTTGCTCGCGCAGGCAGGCGCGCAGCTCCGCGCCCGCCTTGCCCGTGCACGCTTCGCGCATCTCGGCGTGGCGCGCCGCGGCGAGTCTCACCTCAGAGCTGCTTGAGCATTGTCCCCGCGTCGGACACCTCGAACTTGCCGGGCGCCTCGACGTTGAGCTGCTTCACGACGCCGTCGTCCACGAGCATCGAGAAGCGCTGCATGCGCGTGCCCATGCCGCGGGCGTTAAGGTCGAGGTCCAGCCCGAGCGACTTGGTCCATTGCGCCGCGCCGTCGCCGAGGAAGCGGATCTTCCCGAGCGCCTTCTGGTCGCGGCCCCAGTGCGCCATCACGAAAGCATCGTTCACCGCCACGCACCACACCTCGTTCACGCCCTTCGTCTTCAGCGCGTCGAGGTTCTGCAAGTAGGATGGCACGTGCTTCGCGGAGCAAGTCGGCGTGTAGGCGCCCGGCAGGCCGAAAATCGCGATCTTCTTGCCCTTCGCGGCCTGCGCCACGCTCACTTCCTTCGGGGCCATTGCGCACTGCGTAGCGGAATCGAACTCGGTGGATTCCATAAGCTTGCCGTCGGGCAGGCGCTCGCCGACTTTGATGGCCATGGTGGGTCTCCTCTGGGCGGTCTGGAAAAAATGAGCCGCTATGATAGCCCTCCATGGGCACGTCGAGCGCACGGCGCTCACGCTGCGCGCCGTGGCGCAGATCCGCTCGGCGCTCGCCGACTAGCCTATCTGGGTTGCCACGGCGTTTAACCGCGCCGTGAAAGGCTGGCGGGCGTGGCACGCCTGCCCTTCAGCCGCAAGACCCGGATCGTGGCGGCGACGTTCGTCGCGACGACGCTCGCCGTCCTCCTGGTGGCCAACCTCGCGCTGGGCGACAAGCGCATCGACGAGCACGTGCGCACGCTCTACAGCGTCGAGGAGCCGCAGTTTCGCCGCGTGATGGAGGTGATGCTCGGCCCGGGCATGCTGCCGGGCAACCGCGTGCAGCCGCTCCTGAACGGCGACGAGATATTCCCCGCCATGCTCGACGCGATCCGCGGCGCGCGCCGCACCATCACCCTCGAGACCTACGTGTACTACTCCGGGCGCATCGGCGCGGAGTTCAGCCGCGCGCTCGCCGAGCGCGCGCGAGACGGGGTGGCGGTGCACGTGATCTTCGATGCGGTCGGCAGCGGCCGCATCGACGAGCGCTACGTGCAGGAGATGGCCGCCGCCGGCGTGCAGGTAGCGAGGTATAACCCGGTGCGCTGGTACACGCTCGCGCGCATGAACAATCGCACCCACCGCAAGCTCCTCGTGGTGGACGGCGCCGTCGGCTTCACCGGCGGCGCGGGCATCGCCGACGAGTGGACCGGGAACGCGCAGGACCCGAAGCACTGGCGCGACACGCATTTCCGCATCCAGGGGCCGGTGGTCGCGCAGCTCCAGGCGGCGTTCATGGAGAACTGGATCGAGATCACCGGCGAGGTGTTGCACGGCGCGGAGTACTTCCCGCCGCTCGCGCCGGCGGGCGGCGAGACCGCGCAGTTCTTCGTGAGCTCGCCGGGCGGCGGCGGCGAGAGCATGCAGCTCATGTATCTGCTTTCGATCGCCGCGGCCGCAAAGCGGCTCGCGATCTCCGCCTCGTACTTCGTGCCCGACGAGGTCGAGCTGCACGCGCTCGCCGATGCGGCCCGGCGCGGGGTGCGCGTGCAGATCATCGTGCCGGGCCCGCACAACGACGCCGAGATCGTGCGCCGCGCCTCGCGCGCGGGCTGGGGCGAGCTGCTGCGCGCCGGCGTGGAGATCTACGAGTATCAGCCAACGATGTACCACTGCAAGGTGATGATCGTGGACGGCCTGTGGGTGTCGGTCGGGTCGACGAACTTCGACCAGCGCTCCTTCAGCGTGAACGACGAGGCGAACCTGAACGTGCTCGATACCGCCTTCGCGCGCGAGCAGGAGCGCATTTTCGCCGCAGACCTCGAGCGCTCGCGCCGCGTCACGCTCGAGCAGTGGCAATCCCGGCCCTGGACCGAGAAGCTCTGGGAGCATTCCATGGGCCTCCTGGGATCGCAGTTATGATCGGCGCATGTGGCTACGCTTTCTTGCGCTCGCGCTCGGCGTCGTCGCGGTGGCGGCGCTCGTCGCCTCTGGGCCGGGGACGCGCCTCGGCCTTTGGGACTGGCGCGCCGGCCTCGGGCTTCTTCGGTATGCCGCCTACCTCGGCATCGCCGCCTGCGCGGCTTCGCTCGCCGGATTGCTGCTGCCGAGGGTCCGGCGAAAGAGCCTCGCGATCTCGCTCTTGCTGGGCTTCGCCGCGCTCGCGCCGCCGCTCTTTTTACTGCAGCAGGCGAGCTCGTTCCCGCCGATCAACGACATCGCCACCGACTCGGAAAGCGCGGCGCAGCGGCGGGCCTACCCCGACATCCAGCCGATCCTGAGCGCCCAGCCCAGAGACCGGGCTTTCCAGCAGGCCCTCGTCGCCGCCGAGGCGGTGGGCTGGGAGATCGTCACACTCGAGCCCCAGGCGGGCCGCATCGAGGCGGTCGACACCACCGCCTGGTTCGGCTTCAAGGACGACGTGGTGGTCCGCGTGGCCGAGGTCCCGGGGGGAAGCCGCATCGATGTGCGGTCAAAATCCCGCGTCGGGCGTGGAGACGCTGGCACTAATGCCAAGAGGATCAGGGAGTTCCGGGCGAAACTTGCGAAATAGGTGTAACCTAGCGTTTTGGACGTTCTAAGACGAGGTCTTTCATGAAATGGCTCGCCGCGATGCTTGCTTTGGCGCTCGTCGTTCCGGCCTGGTCTCAGGAGCAGAAGCCCGCGCCCAAGCCGACTGCCGAGACGCCAGCCGAGAAGAAGGAGCCGACGCGGATGGCGAAGAAGCTCAACCCCAAGCGTCATGAGGACGCGCGCCACTGCCTCGACAAGCCCACCAATACCGAGATCATCAAGTGCGCAGAAGAGTATCTGTAGCGTGCCGGCCGGGCCACGGGTCCGGCACCGCTTCCCGGTCCAACTCCAGCGCCACGTAGAAATCCTTCTTCCCCCGCCGCACGAGCAGCCCGATCATGGAGCCGGTGTGCTCGGTCAGCCGGCGGCTGAGTTCCTCCAGGCTGCCGACCGGCTCGCGTCCGATGCCGTACACCACGTCGCCCATTCTGAGGCCGGCGCGCTGCGCCGCCTCGCCGGCATGCACCACCGCGAGGCCGTAGCTCAGGCCGATCGGCGCGAGCGCCGATGCCGGCAGCTCGCGTAGGCTGAGGCCGGCGTCGACGCCGGCCAGCGTGACGAGGCGCAGCTCCTCCGCTGGCGGCGCCTCGCAGCCGACAAGCCATAGTAGAACTGCCAGCAGCGGGAGCGCTCTCATCCTGCCGGTATCGGAACGTACAGGGCCGAGTTTCCGCGCCGCACGAGCAGCGCGACGCGCGAGTCCTTGCCGTGCCGTGCGACCAGCCGATTGAACTCCTCGAGGCTGGAGAAGCGCTGCTGGTTGACCGCGACGATGATGTCGCCGGGCAGCACCGGGCTCGAGCGCGCCGCCGGTCCGACCACTTCCGTGACCACCAGCGCGTAGTCGACGCCCAGGGTCCTGCGCTCGGCCTCGGGTAGTTCGCGCACCGCGAGGCCCAGCCGGTTGGGCGCTTCGCGCGGCGCGGGCTCCGCCTTCGCCACCGCTGCTTCCGGGACGATCTCCCCAACCTCGACCTTCAGGGTCTGGCGGCTGCCTTCGCGGATGACGTCGAGGCTCGCTTGCGTGCCCGGTTTCGTGGCGGCGACGAGGCGCGGCAGCTCGTTCGGGTCCTCGAGCTTCTCGCCGTTCCAGGCGAGCACCACGTCGCCGACGCGCGCGCCGGCGCGGTCGGCCGGGCCGCCCTTCTCGACGTTGACGATGACCGCGCCGGTCGCCTCCTCAAGCCCGAAGGACTGCGCGAGCTCCTTGGTGAGCGGCTGGATGCCGATGCCGACGCGCCCGCGTGTCACCTTGCCGCTCGACTGGAGCTGCTTCACGACTTCCAGCGCCACCTCGATCGGGATCGCGAAGGAAACGCCCATATACCCGCCGGTGCCGCTGTAGATCATCGAGTTGACGCCGACCACCTCCCCCGCCAAGTTGAGGAGCGGCCCGCCCGAGTTGCCGGGATTCACCGCGACGTCGGTCTGGATGAACGGGATGTACATCTCGTCGGGCAGCGCGCGCTCTTTCGCGCTCACGATGCCGGCGGTGATCGTGTTGGAGAAGCCGAACGGCGAGCCGATCGCGGCCACCCACTCGCCGGGCTGCAACCGGGAGGAGTCGCCCAGCCTTGCGACCGGCAGGTCGCCGCCGTCGACCTTGAGGAGCGCCACGTCGGTGCGCTTGTCGATGCCGACCACGCTCGCCTTGAGCTCCCGCTTCGCATCGGCAAGGCGCACGCTTACCTCGTCGGCGTTGGCGACAACGTGCGCGTTGGTGAGGATGTAGCCGTCCTTGCTGATGATGAAGCCGGAGCCCAGGCCTTCGCGCGGGCCGCCGCGCTCGGGCATGTCGGGCATGAAGCGGCGGAAGAATTCCAGCATCGGGTCGGGCGGCGTGCCCTCCGGAGCGCCCGTGCCGGCGGCCGCCGCGGGCGGCCTGCGGGTGGAGACTACCGCCACCACCGCCGGTCCCTGCTTGCGAATGAGCGCGGTGAAGTCGGGCAGCGCGGCGCTGCGCGAGGCCGCGGGCACTGAGGTCTCGTTGCGCGGCTGCGGTGTCCTCGGAAACGGCTCCGGCTCGCCGCAAGCGGCGAGGAGAGGAAGAAGAAGAAGGGGCGCGAGCGCTCTCACGGGCGTCCTCCAGCAAGATGCGCGCCCGAACGCAAGAGGACCGGGAACGCTTCATGCGTGTCTCGACGCGAACTGAATGGAGGCCACCGTCATGAGAAAACTGCTGTTCCTTCCGCTCGCGCTCGCCGCACTCGCGGCGTGCGCCAATACGCCGCCGCCCGCGTCCGAGATGGCGGCCGCACGCGCGATGGTCGCGCAGGCGGCGCCCGCCGCATCGGACTACGCGCCGCAGGAGCTGCGCGTCGCCCAGGTGAAGCTCGAGCGCGCCGAGGCGGCGATGGCCGCGCAGCGTCACATCGACGCAAAGCTGCTCGCCGAGCAAGCCGAGGTCGACGCGCAGCTTGCCTGGTCGCTGGCTGAATCCGAGCGTGCGCGCCGCGCTCTCGCTGAGGTGAAGCCATGAGTGCCCTCAAGTCCCTTACCGTCGCGGCCGCGGCTGTCCTCCTCCTTGCCGCATGCGCGACCACGCCCCCCCGGCACCAGGGCCTGGAGCAAGCGCGCGCCGCCGTGGCGGCTGCGCAGGCCGATCCGCACGTCACGCGCCTCGCGCACGCGGAGCTCGACCTCGCGACGCGCACCCTGAACGACGCCGAGCGCCTCTGGCGAGAGCGCGAGGCGACCGAGCTCGTCTCGCACCGCGCCTACGTCGCCGAGCAGCGCGCGCGCATCGCGCGGCACAGCGCCATGGCGCGCGCCGCGGAAGCCGAGCTGCTCGCGGCGCGCCAGGCGCGCCGTGAGCAGCTCGAGGCCCGGGCGCGCGAAGCCGAGGCGGCGCGCGAGCGCGCCGAGGCGATCGCGCGGGAGTCGCAGGAGCGGCTCCTCGCCATCGAGCTCGCCCGCAAAGCGGAGCAGGCGAGGCGTCTGGAGGCGACCGAGGAGCTCGCCGCCGGCGTGCGCCGGCTCGAGTCCCAGGTGCCCGAGCTGC
>DASRKB010000071.1:0-11807 GCA_035649175.1 Burkholderiales bacterium
GCATCCGCGACGACGCCGGGCGCCTGGTCGCCGCGCTCTCGCTCTCCACCCCTGCCGACCGCATGAAGCCGCAGTGGGGCCCGCTCGTGAAGGAGACGGCCGACCGCATCTCCCGCGTCATCGGCCACCAGCCGACCTCGCGCATCGGCGTTGCTTAAGGACGACGTCATCGCGGGGCTCTCGCTTCCGCAAAAGGCGCTTCCGCCGAAGTATTTCTACGACGCCGTCGGCAGCCGCCTCTTCGAGCGCATCTGCCGCCTGCCCGAGTACTACCCGACGCGCGCCGAGCTTTCGCTCACGCGTCGGCACCTCGCGTCGATCGCGCGCTTTGCCGGGCGGCGCTGCGAGCTGGTCGAGTTCGGCAGCGGCGAGAGCCTGAAGACGCGGCTGCTCCTGCGCGCGCTCGAGCCCGCGGCCTACCTGCCGATCGACATCTCGGCCGCGGCCCTGCGCAGCGCCGAAAGGCGCCTTGCCCGCGCCTTTCCCGGCCTGAGGATCATGCCGGTCCTGGGCGACTTCTCCCGCCCGCTCGAGCTGCCTGCGCCGCGCGCGCGGCGCGTCGTGTACTTCCCCGGCTCCACCATCGGCAACCTGGATCCCGAAGAGGCGCACGCGTTCCTCGCCATGGCGCGCGGCCACGCGCCGCGCATGCTCGTGGGCGTGGACCTCAAGAAGGACGCCAACGTGCTGCATCGCGCCTACAACGACGCCCGGGGCGTGACGGCGGCGTTCAACCTGAACCTGCTCGCCCGCATCGACCGCGAGCTCGGGGCGGACTTCGACCTGCGGCGCTTCTCGCACTATGCGTTCTATAACGCGGCGCTCGGCCGCATCGAGATGCACCTCGTGTCCCTCGCGCGCCAGGCAGTGCGCATCGGCCGGCACCGCTTCGCGTTCGAGCGGGGAGAGTCGATCCATACGGAGAACTCGTACAAGTATTCGGTGCAGGAATTCCGCGCGCTCGCGGCGCGCGCGGGCTTCGAGGGGAAGCGGGTATGGCTGGATGCGAAGGGCCTATTCGCCCTCCACGGATTACAAGCGAGGTGAGGGAGAGATCGGGGTCTGACCCCGATCTCCGGAGCTAGCTGCTCTGTCCGACCGGCAGGTTGCTTTCGACCCACTTGCGGATGCGGTTGGCATCGCCGATCCGCGATTGCCGGCCCCAGGAGTCGAGCAGCACCACGATCAAGTCCTTCTCGGCGACATGCACGCGCATCACCAGGCAGCGCCCCGCCTGGCTGATATAGCCGGTCTTGGAGAGGTCGATGTCCCAGTGCGAGCTGCGCACGAGCCGGTTGGTGTTGCCAAAGGCCACGGGACGCTTGTAGATGAAGACGGTGGCGCGCTCTTGCGTCGAGTACTCGCGGATGAGCGGGTACTCGTTCGCCGCGCGCACCAGCACGGCGAGGTCGAGCGCGTTCGAGACGTTTTGCGGCGAGAGCCCGGTAGGCTCGACGAAAACGCTCTCGGACATGCCCAGCACCTTCGCTTTGGCGTTCATCGCCTCGACGAAGGCGTCCATGCCGCCGGGATAGGTCCGGCCGAGCGCCGCCGCGGCGAGATTCTCGGAGGCCATGAGCGAGAGCAGCAGCAGCTCGCCGCGCGTGAGGCTCGCGCCCGAGCGCAGGCGCGTGCGGCTGCCGCGGATGGCGCGCAGGTCGTCGCGGGAGAGCACGATCTTGGTGCGCAGATCGAGGCCGCGATCAAGGATCACCATCGCCGTCATGAGCTTGGTAATCGAGGCGATAGGCACGACGGCGTCGCTGTTCTTGTTGATCACCACTTCGCCGGTAGCGGCGTCGAGCACCAGCGCGGAGGAGGAGCGCAGGAAGACGGCCTTCTGCTTGCGGACCTCCTCGGCCTGCGCGAAGCCGATGGTGAGCATGAGGGCGATGACGAGGGCGAACCCGGCGACGATGCCTTCGAGCGGATGGAGCTTTCTTTGCATTGCGATGAATCTTCCCTGAGCGAACGTAGTTTTTTTGGTGTCGTTCCCATCCCCTAGGCGGCGCAGGGACTTATCGCAGTCTAACCGATGCCAAAGAAAAAGCGCAAACAAATCATGGTATAGGGACTAATTCCTCGAAATTTTGTGAAAGAACTCAAGTGTCGGGATGAGGCAACAGGATTTCTGCTTTTTCGAGCTGCGCCTGCGCGGCGGCCTGCTCTTGTTGCAGATCCCATAGCTTCTCGTATTCTCCTTGTATATCAATGAGTTGAGAGTGCGTTCCGCGCTCGATTACACGGCCCCCGTGCAAGACGAGGATTTCATCGGCATCCATCACCGTGGATAGCCGGTGAGCAATCACTAACGTCGTTCTTCCCTGCGAAACGCGCTCGATCTCCGCCTGGATGGCTTTCTCGGAGCGCGAGTCGAGGGCGGAAGTGGCTTCGTCGAAGATGAGGATCCGCGGGTCCTTGAGGAGCGCCCGCGCGATCGCCACGCGCTGCTTCTCCCCGCCGGAGAGCTTCAGCCCGCGCTCGCCGACCATGCTCTGGTAGCCCTCCGGCAGCGACTCGATGAGTTCGTGGATGTGCGCCGCGCGCGCGGCGGCGAGTACCTCCGCGTCGGTCGCGTCGGTGCGGCCGTAGCGGATGTTGTAGTGGATGGTGTCGTTGAAGAGCACGGTGTCCTGCGGGACGATGCCGATCGCCGCGCGCAGGCTGGATTGCTTGACCTCCCGGATATCGACGTCGTTGACCAGGATCTTTCCCCCGGACACGTCGTAGAACCTGTAGAGCAGCCGCGCGAGCGTCGATTTGCCCGAGCCCGAGTGGCCGACCACCGCGACGCGCTTCCCCGCGGGAATCTCGAAGCTCACATCGAAAAGGATCTGCCTCTCCGCCTCGTAGGAGAAATCGACGTGGCGGAAGGCGACCGTGGCCGGCCCCGCAGGGAGATCGGGCGCGCCGGGCCGGTCCTCGATCTCGCGGTGCTCGGAGAGCAGCCGGAACATGCGGTCCATGTCGATGAGCGACTGCTTGATGTTGCGGTAGACCATGCCGAGCACGTTGAGCGGAATGTAGAGCTGGATGAGCAGCCCGTTCACCAGCACCAGGTCGCCGAGCGTGAAGCTGCCCGCCACGACGCCCTCGGCGGCGAGCAGCATGAGCAGGCTCACCGCCGCGGCGATGATGAGCGCCTGGCCGATGTTGAGGATGCCGAGCGACGCTTCGCTCTTGGTCGCCGCGTCCTCGTACTTGCGCAGGTTCTCGTCGTAGCGGCGGGCCTCGAACTCCTCGTTGCCGAAGTACTTCACCGTCTCGTAGTTGAGCAGGCTGTCGATCGCCCGCGTGTTCGACGCCGAGTCGAGCTCGTTGGCGCGCCGGCGGATCTCCATGCGCCACTCGGTGATGAGCACGGTGAAGGCGAGGTAGACCGCCACCGCACCGAAAGTGATCGCGGCGAAGCGCCAGTCGAAGCGGCCGAGCAGCACGGCGGCGACCAGGGCGAACTCCAGGATGACCGGCAGAATGGAGAACAGGAGGTAGGAGAGCAGCGTCGAGATCCCGCTCGTGCCGCGCTCGATGTCGCGCGTCATGCCGCCGGTCTGGCGCTCGAGGTGAAAGCGCAGGCTGAGGCTGTGCAGGTGGCGGAAAACGCCGAGCGCCACGCGCCGGATGGCGCGCTGCGTGACCCGGATGAACACCACGTCGCGCAACTCGGCGAAGAGCGTGGTCGAGAACCTCAGGATGCCGTAGATCGCGAGCAGCGCGACCGGCACCGCCACCACCGCGATCCTCGGGTCCAGGCCGTCCACTACCTCCTTCATGACGAGCGGCACGCCGACGTTGGCGAGCTTGGCGGCGACCAGGCAGACGAGCGCTATCGCCACGCGCCCCTTGTACTCGAGCAGATACGGCAGCAGCGTGGCGACGGCGCGCCACTCGTTCTTCTTCTGCATCAACGAATTATCGCTTCGGGAAGCGCTTGCCCAGCCAGAAGGGATCGATCGCGAGCGGCAGCAGGATCCAGACCCACGGCCAGGGTGGATCCACGTAGGGCACGGCGAAGAACACGGTCACCGATCCCACGACCCCCGTCAGCACCGGCAGCCTGAACCAGAGCCCCAGCAGATAGAAAAGGCAGCCCATCGAGATCAGGATGAGGCTGACAAAGGCGGTACCGCTCATGTACTATTCAAACGTTCGTTTGAGGCCCTCACCATGCACGCCATCAAGCCCGAGCACGTCACCCGCACCCGCATTCTGGACGCCGCCGAGGAGCTGTTCATGCAGCACGGCTTCGAGGGCACCTCGATGCGCCAGCTTACCGCGCGCGCGCGGGTCAACCTTGCCGCGGTCAACTATCACTTCGGCTCCAAGGACGCGCTGATCGAGGCGGTGTTCCGCCGCCGGCTCGACCCGATGAATGCCGAGCGCCTCGCGGCGCTCGAGCGCCTCGAAGATTTGTCGCCAGAGAGCCTCATTCGCGCCTTCGTCAGGCCCAGCCTGCGCCTGGTGGAGGACGCGAAGGGCGGCGGGCGCAGCTTCAGCCGCCTGCTCGGGCGCGCCTACACCGAGCCTTCGAAGAGCCTTCGGGCGCTGATCGGCCAGATGTACGCGCCGACCATGGAGCGCTTCAAGGCCGCGCTCGAGCGCGCGCTGCCGCAAATGCCGCGCGACGAGCTCGTATGGCGCATGCACTTCATGTTCGGCACCCTTGCCTACACCCTCGCCGCCACCGACACGGTGCAGCTCATCGCCGGCTGCAAGCCGGAGGACCGCTACGACGCCCGGCTGCTCGAGGAGCGTTTGACCGCCTTCCTGCTCGCCGGGCTGCTCGCGCCGCTGAAGGACTCCATGCGCAAAGCCGCTTGAGGAGAGTTTGACATGATGACCTATACCATCGCCGGCGCCATCGCGCTTTTCCTCGCCTGCGCCTACCTGCGCTTCCCGCTCTGGGCATGGACGCTCGCCTTCGGCGCGCTCGCCGTTTCCACACAGAGTGTTTTCTTGATCGCGCTGTTCCTCGTGCTCGCCGCCGCGCTCAACATCCCTCCCCTGAGGCGGTGGCTCTTCACGAACCGCGTGCTCGCGGTCTATCGGCGCATCCTCCCCGACATGTCCCATACGGAGAAGGAGGCAATCGACGCGGGCACGGTGTGGTGGGACGCGGACCTCTTCTCCGGCAAGCCGGACTGGGACAAGCTGCTCGCGGTCAAGGAGCCGAAGCTGACCGCCGAAGAGCAGGCCTTCCTCGACGGCCCGGTCGAGGAGCTCTGCCGCATGTGCGACGACTGGGAGATCACGCACGAGCGCCAGGACCTGCCGCCGCACGTGTGGCAGTTCATCAAGGACAGGGGCTTCCTCGGCATGATCATCCCGAAGAAGTATGGAGGCCTCGGGTTCAGCGCGCTCGCGCACTCGGCGGTGGTCATGAAGCTCTCGACGCGCTCGAGCGCGGCGGCGATCACGGTGATGGTGCCCAACTCGCTCGGCCCGGGCGAGCTCCTGCTTCACTACGGCACCGACGAGCAGAAGAACCACTACCTCCCTCGCCTCGCGAAGGGGCAGGAGATTCCCTGCTTCGCGCTCACCAATCCCGAAGCGGGCTCCGACGCCGCCTCGATTCCAGATACGGGGGTCGTGTGCCAGGGCACCTGGCAGGGCAAGGAAGTGCTCGGCATGCGTGTCACCTGGGACAAGCGCTACATCACCCTGGGGCCGGTGGCCACGCTGCTCGGTCTCGCATTCAGGCTCTATGACCCGGAAAAGCTGCTCTCGGAGAAAGAAGATCTCGGCATCACCTGCGCGCTCGTGCCGACCGGCACGCCCGGCGTGAACATCGGCCGGCGCCACTTCCCGCTGAACGCCGTCTTCCAGAACGGCCCGACCTCCGGCAAGGAGGTGTTCATGCCGCTCGACTGGATCATCGGCGGCCCGGAATACGCGGGCAAGGGCTGGATGATGCTCATGGGCTGTCTCGCGGCCGGGCGCGCCATCTCGCTGCCGACCTCGTCGGTGGGCGGCGTGAAGGCGCTCACGCGCTTCACCGGCGCCTACGCCCGGGTGCGGACCCAGTTCCGCACGCCGATCGGCAGGCTCGAGGGCGTGGAGGAGGCGCTCGGACGCATCGCCGCGCACTGCTACATGATGGACGCGACGCGCGTCATGACCGCGGGGGCGGTCGACCTCGGCGAGAAGCCGGCGGTGCTCTCGGCCATCGCGAAGTACCACATGACCGAGCGCGCGCGCGCCTGCGTGAACGACGCGATGGACATCCACGGCGGCAAGGGCATCTGCCTGGGTCCCAGCAACTGGATCGGCCGCGGCTACCAGATGACGCCGATCGCCATCACCGTGGAAGGCGCGAACATCCTCACGCGCACGCTCATCATCTTCGGCCAGGGCGCGATCCGCGCGCATCCCTACGTGCTGCGCGAGATGCGCGCCGCGAAGGAGATGCAAGGCGCCGAGGCGGCGCGCGAGTTCGACGACGCGCTCACCTCGCATATCGGGCATGTCGTCTCCAACGGCGTGCGCGCCCTCGTCTACGGATTGACCCACGCGAGCTTTGCTCCTACGCCCTCCAACGCTGCGAAGGAAACACTTCATTACTATCGGCATGCCTCGCGGCTGTCTTCCGCCTTCGCGTTCCTCGCGGACCTCTCGATGCTCGCCATGGGCGGCGCGCTCAAGCGCAAGGAGAAGATCTCGGGGCGCCTGGGCGACGTGCTCTCGATGATGTACCTCGTCTCGGCGACGCTGAAGCGCTACGAGGATCAGGGGCGCCTCAAGGAGGACCTGCCGCTCCTGCGCTGGTCGGTGCGCGACGCGCTCTACCGCGCGCAGCAGGCGATCGATCAGATCCTCTCCAACTTCCCGGTCAAGCCGCTCGCGACGCTGCTGCGCTTCACGGTGTTCCCGCTCGGCATGCCGTGGCGCCCGCCGCTCGACTCGCGCAACCACGAGTGCGCGAGGATCGCCCTGGAGCCCGGCGCCACTCGCGATCGGCTCACGGCTGGAATGTTCATCCCAAGAGACGAATCTGAAGCCACGGGGCGGCTCGAAGCCGCGCTGCTCGCCACCGTCGCCTGCGAGCCGATCGAGAGGAAGCTCCGCGAAGCGGTCAGGAGCGGCGCTTTGAGGACGGAGCATGGCGTCGACGCCGCCATGGCGGCGAGGGAGCTCGGCATCCTCAGCGCCGAAGAGCTCGAGCACTGGCAGCGCAAGGAGGCGCTGCGCAAGGACGTCATCAAGGTCGACGACTTCCCGCAGGACTTCGGCCGCGCGGAGATCGTGCGCGCGTCACAGGATGAAATGCGGCAGAAGCCGGCGCCCGCGAGGGCGGCGTGATGCGCAGGCCCGTCTACGTCGTCGACGGCGCGCGCACGCCGTTCCTCAAGTCGAAGAACCGCCCCGGTCCCTTCTCCGCCTCCGACCTCGCCACGCAGGCCGGCCGCTCCCTCCTCGCCCGGCAGCCCTTCTCGCCCACCGAGCTCGACGAGGTGATCCTCGGGTGCGCCGCGCCGTCGGTCGACGAGGTAAACATCGGCCGCGTCGCGGCGCTGCGCATGGGCTGCGGCCAGAAGGTGCCCGGCTGGACGGTGATGCGCAATTGCGCCTCGGGCATGCAGTCGATCGACTCCGGCATCGCGAACATTCTCTCCGGCCGCGCGGAGCTCGTGCTGGCGGGCGGCGTCGACGCGCTCTCGCGCGCGCCACTCCTCTACAACGACAAGATGGTGATGTGGTTTTCGACCATGGCGGCAGCCAAGACCGCCGGGCAGCGCGCGGCCTTGTTCGCAAGAATTCCCTTCAAGAGCCTGCTCGCTCCGGTGATCGGCATCATGAAGGGCCTCACCGACCCGATGGTGGGGCTGCTCATGGGCCAGACGGCCGAGAACCTGGCGCACCGCTTCGGCATTACGCGGCAGGAGATGGATGAATTTTCAGTCAGCAGCCACCTGAAGGTCGCAAATGCGCAAGATGCCGGCCACCTCGCGGCGGGCGGCGGCGAGGTCGAGGCGCTCTACGACGCGAAAGGCAACGTCTACACGCTCGACGACGGCGTGCGCCGCGACGCGTCGATGGAAGGCCTCGCGAAGCTGCGGCCCTTCTTCGACCGCAAGTACGGCAACGTCACGCCCGGCAACAGCTCGCAGATCACCGACGGCGGCGTGTGGCTGGTGCTTGCTTCGGAAGATGCGTTGAAGAGATTCGACTTGAAGCCCATGGGATGCATCCTCGACTCCCAGTGGGCCGGGCTCGACCCGGCGCAGATGGGCCTCGGGCCGGTGCACGCCGCCACGCCGATCCTCAAGCGCCACGACCTCGGCCTGAATGACCTCGACTACTGGGAGATCAACGAAGCCTTCGCCGCGCAGGTGCTCGGCTGCCTCGCGGCGTGGAACGACGAGGACTACTGCAGGAATGAGCTGGGATTGGACCAGCCTCTCGGCGAACTGGATCCGAATCGTCTCAACGTGGATGGCGGCGCCATCGCGCTTGGCCATCCGGTCGGCGCCTCCGGCACCCGGATCGTTCTCCATCTGTTGAAAACATTGAGACGAACCGGGAAGAAACGCGGCATCGCCTGCATATGCATCGGCGGCGGCCTGGGCGGGGCGATGCTCGTGGAATCGCTCTGATGGAACGCCTGGAGCTCCAACACTGGTCGTGGGAGAAGGAAGATACGGGGCTCGTCTGGCTCACCTTCGACAAGCAGGGCGAGTCGGCGAACACTTTCTCACGCCAGGCGCTGGAAGAGCTTGCCTCGGCGCTTTCCGTCATCCGCCAGGAAACTCCCAAGGGCCTGGTGATCCGCTCGGCAAAAGACAGCTTCATCGCCGGCGCCGACGTCAACGAGTTCGTCCGCTTCAAGAGCGCCGAGGAGGCGATGTCCTTCACGCGCCTGGGCTGGGACGTGTTCCTGGAGCTGCGCCAGCTGCCCTTCCCCGCCACCGCGATGGTGAACGGCTACTGCATGGGGGGCGGCCTCGAGCTCGCGCTCGCCTGCCGCTACCGCGTGGCGCTCGACGACCCGAAGACGCGCTTCGCCTTCCCTGAGGTGATGCTTGGCATCGCGCCCGCATGGCACGGCGTGCAGTGGCTGCCGAAGCTCATAGGCCCCGCCGCCGCCCTCGACATGATGCTGACCGGACGGGCGGTGGACGCCAAGCGCGCAAAGCGCATCGGCCTCGTGGACGAAGCCGTGCCCCTGCGCGTCCTCGAGAACACCGCCCGAATGGTGACGCTGCAGGCACCCGCGCCCAAGCAGCCGCCTTTCATGCAGAAGATCCTTCTTAACGCCAGAGGGTTCGTGGCCTCCCGCGCCCGCAAGCAGGTGGCGAAGCGCGCGCGCCGCGAGCACTACCCTGCGCCCTACGCGATCCTCGAGCTCTGGCAGAAGTACGACGGCAATCCCTTCGTCGCGGCGAACGACCCGGACTGCTCGATCGAGGCGCTCTTCAACCACCCGACCACGCGCAACCTCATGCGCATCTTCTTCCTCCAGGAACGCATGAAGGGGCTCGGCAAGGGCGTGGACTTCCAGGCGCGGCGCGTGCACATCGTGGGCGCCGGGGTGATGGGAGGCGACATCGCGGCGGTGTGCGCGCTGCGCGGTCTCACCGTGACACTGCAGGACACCACGCCCGAGCGCATCGCGCCGGCGATCAAGCGCGCGGCGGCGCTCTTCAAGCGCCGCCTGCGCGACGCACGGCGCGAGCGCGACGCGCTTGACCGCCTGGTGCCCGATCCTTCGGGCGCCGGCGCCCGCGGCGCCGAGGTGATCATCGAGGCGATCTACGAGAACCTGCAGGCGAAGCAGGAGCTTTTCGCGAAGCTCGAGGCCGAAGCGAAGCCCGACGCGATCCTCGCGACCAATACTTCCAGCCTCAAGCTCGGCGACATCGCCAAGGCGCTCGAGGATCCCTCGCGTCTGGTCGGCATCCACTTCTTCAACCCCGTCCCCCAGCTGCAGCTGGTCGAGGTGGTTTCATCGGAAAGAACAAACCCTGCAATGGGAAGAAAAGCCGCCGCGTTCGTACGGCAGATCGACAAGCTGCCCCTGCCGGTGAAGGACTCGCCCGGATTCCTCGTCAACCGCGTGCTCGGGCCCTACATGCAGAACGCCTTCCGCATGCTCGACGAGGGCATGAAGCCCGAGACGCTCGACGCGGCGATGGAGGCGTTCGGCATGCCGATGGGACCGGCGGAGCTCGCCGACACGGTCGGACTGGACATCTGCCTCGCCGCGGGCAAGGCGCTCGCAAAGAACGTCTCCTCGAGCGCCGACGTGCCCGAGATCCTTGCCAACAAGGTGGCGCTCGGGCACCTGGGCAAGAAGACCGGCCAGGGCATCTATCGCTACGAGGAGGGCAAGGCGGTGAAGGGGCAGCCCGGTACCTACGACCAGCGGCTCGTCGACTCGCTGATCGAGCCCTACCTCGCCGAGGCGCGACAGGTGCTGGAGGAAGGCATCGTCGCCGACGCCGACCTCGTGGACGCGGGTCTCATCTTCGGAACGGGATTCGCCCCCTTCAGGGGCGGGCCGCTCCACTACCTTCATGACAGAAAAAGTACCTGAGAAAAAGCAGCCGGCGCTGCGCGTCGTGCCGATGCCGGCGGACGCCAACCAGCACGGCGACATCTTCGGCGGCTGGATCATGGCGCAGGTCGACATTGCCGGCGGCACCGTCGCCGCCCGCCTGGCGCGTGGGCGAGTGGCCACCGTGGCGGTGAAGGAGTTCGTGTTCAAGCAGCCGGTGCAGATCGGCGACGTGCTCTCGTTCTTCGTCGAGGTGCAGCGCGTGGGCAATACCTCGATCACGGTGACGGTCGAGGTGTACGCCGAGCGCCGGCCGGCCGACCCGACGGTGGTGAAGGTTACCGAGGCGACGCTCACCTACGTCGCCATCGACCGCGACGGCCGCCCGCGGGCGGTTTCCCGCTAGCTTGCTGCTCGACGCGCCGACGCTCGCGGCGGTCGCGCTCGTCGCCATGGCGGCGGCGGTGGTCGGCGGCGTGGGCGGCTTCGGCACGGGCGTCATCCTCACCGCCGCGCTCGTGCCGCTCATCGGCGTCAAGGCCGTGATCCCCGTGCTCGCGGTCGCGGGCGTCATCATCAACATGGGGCGCTTCTGGTTCTATCGCGCGAGCCTCGACCGGCGCGCGCTCTCGGTGGTGCTGACCGCCTCCCTGCCCTTCCTCGTCCTGGGCACGTGGATCTACAGCATCCTCGACGCGCGCACGCTGGGCTACGTGCTCGGCCTGCTCGTCATCGCGTTCGTGCCGCTGCGCCGCTTCCTGCGCGCGAGGGCGATCGTCCTGGGCACCGCCCCGCTCGCCGCCGGCGCGGGCGTGTTCGGCCTCGCCTCGGGCGTGGCGAGCGGCACCGGCGTGATGCTCGTGTCGCTCCTCCTCGGCGCCGGGCTCACCGGGCCCGCGGTGCTCGCCACCGACGCGCTCACCACGATCGCGCTCGACCTCTGCAAGGCGGCGCTCTTCCAGCGCTTCGATCTCCTCGACGCCGAGGCGGCCACCACCGGGGTGGTGATCGGCATCGCCACCATCCCGGGGAGCGCGCTCGCCGCCTGGCTCGTCACGCGGCTGCGCGCGCACCTGCACATCCTCGCGATGGAAGCGCTGATACTCTTCGGCGGGGCGTTCCTGCTCTGGAACGCGTGGAGGAGCGGATGAAAGAGCTGAAAGGAAGGACCGCCGCAATCACCGGCGCGGCGAGCGGCCTGCCGTCTCGTGGCCGTGTGGGGCCTCTCCGCGTTGCTCCATGGGGCCGCAGGCCGAGGACGCGGCGGAGCGGGCCGCCCGGGGGCCGAGGAGCAGACGCGGAGGCGGGGGCC
>DASRKB010000072.1:0-4092 GCA_035649175.1 Burkholderiales bacterium
GGATGGGGAGTGGACCACTCCGGTGGTGGTCTTCCGGACGGACGGCTACGCCACGCGCCCCAGCTCCGGCCAGCTCAACGTCGAGGCCTACTGCCTCGCCATGTCCAAGGTCTACACCTTCGGCCCGACCTTCCGCGCCGAGAACTCCAATACCAGCCGCCACCTCGCCGAGTTCTGGATGGTCGAGCCGGAGATCGCCTTTGCGGGATTGAAGGAGGATGCCGATCTTGCCGAGGCCTTGCTGAGAAGCATTTTCAAACAACTTCTCGACGAGCGCGCCGACGACATGGCCTTCTTCGACGAGCGCATCGAGAAGGGGCTGGTGGCGAAGCTGCAGGGCATCGTCGACTCGGAGTTCGTGCGCATGGACTACGGCGAGGCGGTCTCGGTCCTCGAGCGCGCGAAGGAGAAGTTCGAGTTCCCGGTGAAGTGGGGCATGGACCTGCAGTCGGAGCACGAGCGCTACCTCACCGAGAAGCATGCGAAGAAGCCGGTCGTGGTCATGAACTACCCGAAGGCCATCAAGGCCTTCTATATGCGCGTGAACGACGATGGGAAGACGGTCGCGGCGATGGACGTGCTCGCCCCGGGCATCGGCGAGATCATCGGCGGCAGCCAGCGCGAGGAGCGGCTCGGCGTGCTCGATTCCCGCATGGGGGAAATCGGGATCGACAAAGAGAGCCTGTCCTGGTATCGCGATCTGCGCCGCTACGGCAGCGTGCCGCATGCGGGCTTCGGCCTGGGCTTCGAGCGCACCATCGCGTACGTCACCGGCCTCTCGAACGTGCGCGACGCGATCCCGTTCCCGCGCACCCCGGGCAACGCCCGTTACTAGAACCTAGCGGTAGAAGATGTGCCGGCCGATGCGCTTGACGCGCTCGCGCTCGGTCGACCAGTCGGGACGAACGTAGGTGGCGTGATAGAAGAGCGCACCCCGCAGGTTGGGCAGGCGCTTCTGGTAATAAACCGCCTTGGCGATGCGCTGCGCGCGTTCCCATTCCCGGCCGGAGGGCGGGGCGAGGACGGTGCTGTAGTCGGTCCAGGAGAACGCCGCGCGCTGGTAGACGACCTCGCAGACCGTGCTCGGATAGCCGGGCGCGGACTTGCGGTTCATGGTGACCTCGGCGACCGCGTACTGGCCGTCCACCGGCTCCCCGCGCGCCTCGTAGTAGATGTTGAGGGCGAGGCACTCGATGCTGCGGGCATGGAACTCGCGTACCCGGAGCTGCTCCGAATCGCGCGCGGTGAACGTCATGCCGGCAGCGAAGGCGAGCGCGGCGATCACGGCGCCGAAGAAAACGGCGAAGATCAGGGCGGCCTTGTCCAGGCGATTCCAAAGGATACGGAGCTTCCACAGCATCGGCGCCACTTTGCCGCGCACGGGCGGCGGCGGCGAGGTCAAATGCCGCAGATCTCAGGTAAGCTGGCGCAGGTATTACATAATGTGTTCGTGCAGGATCCGGCATCCGGCGCTGATGCCATGCGAAGGCACCGCTTCAACCGACCGACGATCCGAGCCT
This sequence comes from Burkholderiales bacterium, assembly GCA_035649175.1. Classification (GTDB taxonomy): domain Bacteria; phylum Pseudomonadota; class Gammaproteobacteria; order Burkholderiales; family SG8-39; genus SCGC-AG-212-J23. The sequence continues at coordinate 1,521 of DASRKB010000072.1, forward strand.
CGAAATGAGAATGCGCGCTGACACGCACAGCAAGCTGATCGGCTACCTGCTGTGGATCTTCGGTTTCACCGGCTCGCACCGCTTCTACTTCGGGCGCCCCGTCACCGGCACCATCTGGTTCTTCACGCTCGGCCTGCTTGGCATCGGCTGGCTGATCGACGTTTTCCTCATCCCGTGGATGGAGCGCACCGCGGAGCTGCGCTACAACCCCGGCGCGATCAGCTACAACGTGTCGTGGATCCTCCTCACGTTCCTCGGCATCTTCGGCATCCATCGCTTCTACATGGGCAAGTGGCTGACGGGACTGCTCTACCTCGTCACGGGCGGACTGCTACTGCTCGGCGTGCTGTACGACTTCTGGACGCTCAACTCCCAGGTAAGCGAAGAGAACCTGCGCTTAAGTCGCTCTTAAGCGTTGGCGGTGCAATCTGCGAGCGTGGTTGGGTGAAGCATCGGCGCGCGCGCGTTGCGGCGGGCTCTCCCTGGGTTCCCATCTCGTCCGTCGCATCGCGCGCCGTGCCGCCTCAGCGGGCCACCGAGGTTGCCAAAAGCCTTAAGTCTCGCTTAAGTGTCCCGGGCGCACTCTGTCCCCGGGGTGGAGGAGGATCGGCGAACGCGTGATGCGCCGGGTGGTTTCTCCCCTTTCTCGGCCCGGCGTATCACGCGCCTCGCCGCGCCAAGATCCCCTCTCCCCGTCTTTCCCCCGCCTTCGCGGTTCGTCAAATTTGTCTACGCCGGGAGCGTGATCCTCACGCTCAGGCCGGGCGGCGAGCTTCCCGGGCGCGCGTCCGCGAGCACGATTTCGCCGCCGTGGCGCTCGACGATTGCCCTCGCAATGGCAAGGCCCAGGCCGCTTCCCGCGGCCGGGTCGCCCTCGACGCGCTGGAAGCGCTCCAGGACGCGCGCACGCTCCTCCGCGGGGATTCCCGGGCCGGCGTCGGTGACCTCGAGCTCGACGCGGGAGCCGGAATTGCGCGCGGCGACGGTGACCTGGCTGCCGTGCGGCGCGTAGCGCAGCGCGTTATCGACCAGGTTGGCGAGCAGCGAGTGCAGCTCCGCTCGTCCTCCCGTCAGGTGCGCCGGCCCCGGCGCGTCCGCGCCGAGGTCCACGCCGAGCGCGTCGGCGCGCGCCGCGAAGCTGCCCACCACCTCGCGCGCGAGGCGGGCGACGTCGAGCGGCTCGCGCGCCTCGGCGGGAACGCCCGGCTCGATGTGCGCGAGATCGAGAAGCTGCTCCACCAGCCGTTCGGTGCGATCGATACCGCGCTCGAGCTCCGCGTAGGCCGCGACGCGCGCCTCTTTGCTCTGGGCGCGAGCGGCGAGCTGCGCCTGCAGCGCGAGCGCGGCGACCGGCGAGCGCAGCTCGTGCGCCGCGTCCGCTACGAAGCGCCGCTGCACCTCGAGCGCGCCGGCGAGCCGGCGGAGCAGGGCGTTGATCTGCTCCACGAGCGGCAGCAGCTCCTGCGGCACGTCCGTCGTCGCGAGCGGGTCGAGGCGCGAGGCATCGCGGTCGCTCACCGAGCGCGTGGTCTCCTCGAGCGGCGAGAGGCCGCGTTTGAGCACCCAGGCGACGAGCAGCGCGAACACCGGGATGAGCAGCAGCAGCGGCAGCAGGAGCTCGAGCGCGAGGTCGCGCGCCAGCTCCTCGCGCGTCGTCTCCGGCTGGCCGACCTGGACCACGCCCTCGGGCATGACGTGCGTGTATACCCGCCAGAGCCCGATCTGGGTAGCGATGGTGCTGAAGCCGGGGTCAAGGGTCTGCGGCGCGTCCACCGGGAGCGCGGGCAGGCCACTCTCGAAGTAGAGCTTGCCGCCTTCGTCGTAGGCGCGCACCGCGAAGGCCACGTCCTCGCGGGCGATGCGCACGTCGCCCGCTTCCCTCCAGTCCTCGCGCAGGTGCACCGCCTGCGCGATGAGGCGCAGCTCCTCGTCGAGGATCTCGCTGAACTGGCGGTGCGCGAAGCCGTAGGTGGCGGCGAGCACCACGACGATGCCCAGTCCGAGGGCGCCGGTGAGCCAGAAGACGAGGTGGGTGCGGAGCGACTTCACTCGACGAGCGCGACGCGATACCCCACGCCGCGCACGTTACGGATCAGCCCGGGCTCGAGCTTGCGGCGCAGGTGGTGCAGGTGCACCTCCACGGTGTTGCTGCCGGGCTCCGAGCCCCAGCCGTAGACCGCATCCTCGAGCTTTTCGCGCGACACCACCGCGCCGGGCTCCTGCATGAGCACTTCCAGCACCGCGAACTCGCGCGCCGAAAGCTCGACCGGCTGCCCGCGGAAGCTGACTTCCCGGCGCACCGGGTCGAGCACCAGCGCGCCATGGGCGATCCGCGGGTTCGTGCGTCCGGCGCGCCGGCGGATTACTGCGCGCGCGCGGGCGAGGAGCTCGTCCAGATCGAAGGGCTTGACCAGATAGTCGTCCGCGCCCACATCAAGCCCGGCGACGCGGTCGGCGACCGAGTCGCGCGCCGTGATCACCAGCACCGGGATCTCGCTTCCGCTGCGGCGCAGCGTCTTCAGCACGTCGAGCCCGTCCTTGCGCGGCAGCCCGAGGTCGAGCAGCGCGAGGC
>DASRKB010000073.1:0-5086 GCA_035649175.1 Burkholderiales bacterium
CGGTCGAGCTGCCGCTCAACGTCGGGCCGGGGAGCGATACCAGCATCGGAGAGCTGGCCGCGCTCATCGCGAGCATCGTGGGATACCGCGGAAGCGTCGAGTGGGATGCGTCCATGCCCGACGGCGCGCCGAGGAAGCTCCTCAACAGCAGCCGGATGAACGGGTTGGGCTGGCGCGCCGAGGTGGCCCTCGAAGAAGGCATCCGTCGCACGTACGACTGGTACCGGGCGCATGCATAGGTACGAAGGAAAGGGAATGACAAGCCTCGGCGCGCATGACCCGGCCTTCTGCGCAGAGCTTTTCCGGCGCATGCTGCGCATCCGCTGCATCGAGGAGGAGATCGAGCGGCGCTACCACCAGGACCAGATGAAAACGCCGATCCACCTGGTGATCGGCCAGGAAGCGACCGCGGTCGGCTGCTGCGCCGCGCTGAGCCGGTCCGACCTCGTCTATTCCAGTCACCGCACACATGGCGTGTACCTAGCCAAGGGCGGCGATCTGAAGGCCATGCTCTCCGAGATGCATTGCCGCGCCAATGGCTGCGCCGGCTCGCGCGGGGGGTCGATGCACCTCATCGATTTCTCGGTGGGCATGGCGGGTACCTCAGCGATCGTCGCGGGCTCGGTGCCGCTTGCTACAGGCGCGGCGCTCGCGGCGCAGATGCAGAAGGCCGGCCGCGTCATCGCCGTTTTCTTCGGCGAGGCGGCGACCGAGGAAGGCGTGGTGTCGGAGTGCCTCAATTTCGCCGCGCTGAAGAAGCTGCCGATCCTTTTCTTCTGCGAGAACAACTTCTACTCCGTGCAAAGCCCTATGACGCCGCGCCAGGCGCCGCGCGAGCTCCACCGCTGGGCCGCCGCGCACGCGATGCCCGCAATGCGAGTGGACGGCATGAACGTGCTCGAGGTCTACGACGCCGCACGGCAGGCCATCGAGCGTGCGCGCGGCGGCGCCGGCCCGAGCTTTATCGAGGCCCGGGCCTATCGCTACCGGGCGCATGGCGGCGCAGGCGACGACAGCAAGACCGGCTACCGGCCGATCGCCGAGCGCGAGGCATGGGAGAAAGTCGACCCGGTCGAAGCGCTTTTCCGGCTGCTGACGGACGTTGACCGGAAGGCGATGGAAGAAGAGATCCATCGTGAAATCGAAGAGGCATTTGTCCACGCCCTGAGCAGCGCGGATCCCACCGAGGCAGACCTGTACAGGCACGTGTATGCCGTGGGATGAGGGCCTCGTCAATTCCCTCGTCTACGACGCGCCGAGCGCCGCGGAGGGCCGCGTGCTCGCCTATCCGAAGGCGGTCAACGAGGCGCTCGACATCGCGCTCGGGCGCGACGCGCGCGTGTTCGTCATGGGGCAGGGCGTCGACGACCCGAGCGCGATGTTCGGCTGCACGCGCGGGCTGAAAGAGAAGCACGGCGCAGCGCGCGTGTTCGACACGCCGGTGGCCGAGGAAAGCATGATGGGTGTCGCCACCGGCGCGGCGATGAACGGCATGCGTCCGGTGTACATGCACAACCGGCCGGACTTCATCCTCCTCGCGATGAACCAGCTGGTGAACCACGCCTCGAAGATGCACTACATGGACGACGGCAAGACGACCGTGCCAATGGTCGTCTGGGCGGCAATCGGCCGTGGCTGGGGCTCGGGCGCCCAGCACTCGCAGGCGATCCAGGGGCTGCTGCTCGGCGTACCGGGCCTGAAGATCGTGATGCCGAGTACGCCGCACGACGCGAAGGGTCTGCTGCTTTCCGCCATCGCGGACCCGAACCCGGTGCTCGTCTTCGAGCATCGCTGGCTCATGAAGAAGGACGGCGTGGTGCCCGAGGCGCACTACACGGTTCCGCTCGGCAAGGGCGTGGTCCGGCGCCGCGGCGCGCATCTCACCATCGCAGGCGCGTCGCACGCGATCGAGCTGGCGCAGCAGGCGGCGACGAAGGTCGCCGCGCAGGGCATCGACTGCGAGGTCATCGATCTGCGCACCGTCAAGCCCCTCGACGAGGCGACACTCGAGGAGTCGTTGGCGAAGACCGGGCGGCTCCTGGTGGTCGACACATCGTGGATGATGGGCGGCGTCTGCGCGGAGATCGGCTGCCTCGCGGCCGAGAAGTGGTTCCGCCACCTCAAGGCGCCGGTGCGCCGGGTCGGGCTGCCCGACGTGCCCTCGCCCGCAGGCTATGCGCTCGAGCAGTTCTACTACCCGAGCGCCGATCGCATCGCCGCGGTGATCCGCGAGATGTGCGCCGCTTAGCGAGGCCCGGCTGATGTTCTACGACCTCGCATCGAGCTCCTGGGGACAGGAAGAAGTCGACGCGATGCATCGGGTCATCGCGAGCGGCATGTTCACCATGGGGGAGAACGTGCGTCGCTTCGAGGACGACTTCGCGCGCAAGTTCGGCACCAGGCACGCGCTCATGGTGGCCTCAGGCTCGGCGGCGAACCTCGTCGGCGTTGCGGCGCTCTTCTATGCCGGCGAGCGGCCGCTTCGGCGGGGCGACGAAGTGATCGTCCCGGCTATCTCGTGGGCCACGACCTACTACCCGCTACAGCAGTACGGGCTGCGCCTGCGCTTCGTCGACGTGGAGCTCGACACCCTCAACATCGATGTGTCGAAGCTCGAGGAGGCGCTGACCCCGCGCACGCGCATGGTGGTCGCCGTGAGCATTCTCGGCAATCCGTGCGCCCTCGATGTGCTGCGCGCTTTCTGCGACCGCCATGGGCTGATTCTCTTCGAGGACAACTGCGAGTCGATGGGCGCCACGCTGAACGGAAAGCCCTGCGGCACCTTCGGCGACATCGGAACCTTCAGCACCTTCTTCTCGCACCACATCTCGACCATGGAGGGCGGGGTGCTGGTGACGGACGACACCGAGCTCTACCACGTCGCGAAGAGCATGCGCGCGCATGGTTGGACGAGGGATCTGCCGAAGAATTCCGGGGTTTTTGAGCCTAAGGAAGACGACTTCTACGAAGCGTACCGGTTCATTCTCCCGGGCTACAACGCGCGGCCGCTCGAGCTCTCCGGCGCCATCGGCATCGAGCAGCTGAAGAAGCTCCACGGCATGATCGAGACGCGGCGCGCGAACGCGAAGCTGTTCGTCGACCTGATGAAAGGCGACGAGCGCTTCATCATCCAGCGCGAGAACGGCCGCAGCTCGTGGTTCGCTTTTACGATCATCCTCAACCCGAGGATGAAAGCCGAAAGAACCCGGGTCATGGATGCGCTGAAGAAAGCGGATATCGGCTATCGCATCATCACGGGGGGAAATTTCCTGCGGCACGACGTCATCAAGTACTTCGACTACGAGTGCGTTGGCAAGATGCGCAATGCCGACCTGGCGCACGACCGCGGCTTCTTCGTCGGCAACCACCCGCACGATCTCCGCCCGCAGATCGAGCGGCTCCGCGAGGTGCTCGACGAGGCGGCGCGATGACGCCGGAAGCCGTGGTCCTCGCCGGCGGACTCGGCACGCGTCTGCGGCACGTGGTAAAGGATCTGCCCAAGCCCATGGCGCCCGTCAACGGGCGACCGTTCCTCGAGCTCTTGCTCGAGTACTGGATCGGTCAAGGGGTGCGGCGCTTCGTGCTGTCGGTCGGCTACCTCGCCGAGACGATCGAGCGTCACTTCGGAAGTCGCTGGGGCGGCGCGGAGATGGACTATGCCCGGGAAGCTGAGCCGCTGGGAACCGGTGGCGGACTGCTCATCGCGCTCGGGAAAATGAAGAGCGAGCAAGTCCTGGTCATGAACGGCGATACCTACTTCGCTGTGCCCCTCCGCGACTTCTTGGATCTGCACGAAGGCAATCGCGCCGACTGGAGCATGGCGCTGTTTCGCTCGACGGACTCCAGGCGCTACCAGGGCGTGTCGCTTGCCGACGATGGCCGCATCACGTCCCTTGCCGGCGACACGGTAAACGGCGGGGTGTACCTCGTGCGCCGCGGGCTGCCTTGGGAGGCGCGCGGTCGCTGCAGCCTGGAGAACGACCTGCTGCCGCATGCGCTCGCGCGCGGCTGGCGCCTGTACGGGCGTGTCTTCGACCGGCCTTTCGTCGACATCGGCGTGCCGCAGGACTACCAGAGCGCGGGAGCCATCATCCAATGAAGATCCTCGTCACCGGCGGCGCCGGCTACCTCGGCTCGACCATGGTTCCGGAGCTGCTGGCCGCGGGCCATGAGGTTACCGTGCTCGATAGCTTCATGTTCCGGCAGGCGAGCCTGAACCATGTCTGTCACCACCCGAAGTTCCACGTGGTCAAGGGGGACATCCGGGTCGAGTCCATGATGAAGCCGTTGTTGCAGAAAGCCGATGCGGTCATCCCGCTGGCCGCGCTGGTGGGCGCGCCGCTTTGCAATCAGGACCCGGTCGGCGCGACGACCACCAACCGCGACGCCATCCTCATGATGCTGAAGCTGCTGTCGAAGGAGCAACGGGTCCTGATGCCCACCACCAACAGCGCCTACGGCACCGGCGACAGCGACAACTTCTGCACCGAGGAGTCGCCGCTGCGGCCGATCTCGCGCTACGCCATCGAGAAGGTGGAGGTGGAGCGCCACCTGATGGAGCATCCCAACGCCATCAGCTTCCGGCTGGCCACCGTTTTCGGCATGTCGCCGCGCATGCGCATCGATCTGCTCGTGAACGACTTCACCTACCGCGCGGTCACGGACCGTTTCGTGGTGCTTTTCGAGAGCGCCTTCAAGCGCAACTACATCCACGTGCGCGACGTGTCGCGCGTCTTCCAGCACGGCCTCGCCAGCTTCGAGCGCATGAAGGGCCAGATCTACAACGTCGGACTTTCCGACGCAAACGTCTCCAAGCGCGAATTGTGCGGCATCATCGCCCGGCACGTGCCCGGCTTCGTCTATCTCGACGCGCCGGTCGGCAAGGATCCGGACCAGAGGAATTACATCGTCTCCAACGCCAAGATCGAAGCGACCGGATTCCGGCCGGCGCATTCCCTGGACGCCGGCATCGCGGAGCTGGTCAAGGGCTACACGATGATCCGCAACACCATCCACGGCAATGTCTAGGTTCCTGAAGCGCAGCGCGCGCGAGGAACCGAAGGTCTCGCTGATCCTTCTCGACTGG
>DASRKB010000074.1:0-33912 GCA_035649175.1 Burkholderiales bacterium
CTTGCAGGTGCCCTATGAGGCGGCGCGGGTGCGCGTACTGCTGGGCCGCGCCTGCCAGGCGCTCGGCGACGCGGACTCGAGCCGCCGTCACTTCGACGCGGCGGCCGCGGTGTTCGAGCGGCTCGGTGCGGCGCCTGACCGCGCGGCGCTCCCGCGGCCCGGCGCGGCGCCGGCCTACGGCCTGTCCGGGCGGGAGCGCGCGGTGCTCGCGCTGGTGGCGGCGGGGGAGAGCAACCGGGCGATCGCGGCGCGCCTGTCGATCAGCGAGCACACGGTCGCGCGCCACCTCAGCAACATCTTCAACAAGCTCGGCGTCAGCTCGCGTACCGCGGCTGGCGCCTTCGCGCACACGCATCGGCTGGTCTGAAGCCCGCGGCATGGTCAACTCTGACCATGCGCTGCGCGCGCTGCTGTGGCGCATTCAGGCGATGCGCTGCCGGGGCCGCGGCTCCTATCCTGTGCCCGCAGCCTTAACGCACAGGAGAACTCCATGACCGCGAAAGCTTTGTATTCGACCTTCGGCGCCAATCCCGCCGAGAATTACCAGCGCTTCTTCGTGCCGCAGATCGGCGCGCCGGTAGCGGCTGACCTCCTCGAGGCCGCGCGACTGCAGCCGGGCGAGCGCGTGCTCGACGTCGCATGCGGCACGGGTGTCGTCACGCGGCTCGCCGCGGAGCGCGTGGGCGCCTCGGGCGCGGTGGCAGGCCTGGATGTCAACCCAGCCATGCTCGCGGTGGCGCGCCGCGAATCGCCGGGCGTGCGCTGGTACGAGGCGAGCGCGGAGTCGATGCCACTCCCCGACGCGTCGTTCGACGTGGTGCTCTGCCAGATGGGATTGCAGTTCGTCGCCGACAAGCTCGCGGCGCTGCGCGAGATCCGCCGCGTACTCGCGCCCGGCGGGCGCGCGCTCATTAGCGTGCCCGGGCCCACGCCGACGCTCTTCGACATCATGTCGCAGGCCCTGGCGCGCGAGATCGGCCCTGAAGCCGCCGGGTTCGTGCGAGTCGTGTTCTCGCTGCACGACGCGGGCGAGCTCGAAGGACTGCTGCGCGAAGCGGGGTTCTCGCGCGCCGAAGCGCGCTCCGCGCCCAAGGCGCTGCGCGTCAGCGCGCCGCGCGAATTCCTGTGGGAGTACATCCACAGCACGCCGCTCGTCCCGGCGGTGATGGGCGCCGCCGAGGCCAAGCGCGCCGCGCTGGAGAGCGAGATCGTCTCGCGCTGGCAGCCTTTCGCCGCCGACGGCGGGATGCGCTTCGAGGTCGGCATGACGACCTCGATCGCCACGTAGGCTCAGGCGCCGGTCGGCCGGATGTGGGCGAACATGCTGCGGGCGTTCCAGGTCGGAAAGGCTCTCGCGAGCGACGGGGTGCCGTCGAGGCGGATGCGGCCGTCTCGGATGCCCTGCCGCCAGGCGAGTTGCCCGGCGTGCCACTTGACGAAGGCCTCGGCTTCCGCCGTGACGTAGAGGTCCTCGTCGAGGCCGGGATAGGTCTTGCATATCTCCGTTTCGCCGCGCTCGATGAGCAGCCAATAGCGCTCGCGGCGCGCCCTGCCGGTGAAGTCGAAGCGGATGACGACGCGTCGCTCCGGGAGCCGGTCGCGACGCAGCGCGTTGCACATCGACCACAGGGCGACAAAGGGATCGAGGTTCTCGGGTGCGATCTCGAGCCAGCGCGCACCCCATTCCCCGAGCGAGCGGCAGACCGCGAAAAGGTCGTTGCCCGCTGCGGTGAGCTCGTAGTGGCGTCCCCGCCCGTCGGGCTTCGGCGCGGACGCGACGACGCTGAGCCGCTCGAGCTGCCTGAGCCGCTGCGAGAGCAGGGTGCGGGAGAGTCCCGGTGCACCCTCGAGGATCTCGCTGAAGCTGCTGCAACCCAGGTGCAGGTTGCGGATGATGATCGGCGTCCAGCGCTCGGCGAAGATCTCGGCCCCGCGCGCGATGGGGCAATACTGACCGTACGTCCTCACGATGCAAGTGTTGCGCACCCGCCCCGGGTTGGGAAGTCCAGATTCTTGACTTCACAGCCGTCGGTCCGCCGTGCTCCGATGCGGCCCTCGAGACAGGAGGACACCATGACTCCAGCCGTCGTTGAGATCGAAGGGTTGCGGGGCCGGCTCGTCAGCGCCGGCGATTCCGACTACGACACCGCGCGCGCAGTATGGAACGGCGCCATCGATCGGCGCCCCAAGCTCATCGCCCGATGCATCGGCACCGCCGACGCGGTAGCGGCCGTGCGCTTCGCCCGGGAGAACGATCTGGAGATCGCCATACGCGGCGGAGGCCACAACGTGGCGGGCACCGCGGTCTGCGACGGCGGGATCGTCATCGACCTCTCGGCGATGCGGGGCGTACGCGTCGATGCGGCCGGGCGCAGGGCCTGGGTGCAGGGCGGCGCGCTGTGGGGCGACGTCGACCGGGAGACCCAGGCGCACGGGTTGGCCACTACCGGCGGTATCGTGAGCCACACCGGAGTCGCCGGGCTCACCCTCGGCGGCGGCGTCGGCTGGCTGATGCGCAGGCACGGTCTCACGGTCGACAACCTCCTCGCCGCCGACGTGGTGACGGCCGACGGTAAGCTGCTGCGCGCGTCCGCTGAGGAGCACCCGGAGCTCTTCTGGGCGCTCCGAGGCGGCGGAGGCAACTTCGGCGTGGTCACGGCGTTCGAGTTTCGCCTGCATCCCGTCGGGCCGATCGTATTGGCCGGGCCGATCCTCTGGGACGCGGCCGAAACTCGGGAGGTCCTGCGCTTCTACCGCGACTTCGTCCGCGAAGCGCCCGACGAACTCGGCACCGTCGTGAGGTTCGGCGCGGCGCCGCCGCTAGCGGTCATCCCGGCGGAGCTGCACTGGCGGCCGGTGGTGATGGTGGGTACCTGTTACTCCGGGCCGATCGAGGAGGGGGAGCGGCGGCTGCGCCCGCTGCGCGCATTCCGGACCCCGCTCCTCGACCTGGTCGGGCCGGTGCCGTACGCGGCATTCCAGGGGGCCATCGACTCAACCGTGGCCCACGGCTGGAACTACTACTGGAAGTCGACGCACCTCCCCGAGCTAAGCGACGAGCTCATCGGCGTGATCGCAGGGAACGCCTTCTCGTGCTCGTCGCCGCGCTCATACGCGGCGATGTTCCACCTGAAGGGGGCGGTGGGCCGCGTGGCCGCGGGCGCGACCGCGTTCGGCAACCGGCAGGCCTCGCACGCGATCACGCTCGACGCCGTGTGGCGGCCCGGCGAGGACTACGGCGAGCGGGACATCGCATGGACAAAGGCTTTCTTCAGCGCGCTCGGCCGCTTCCGCGAAGGCGTCTATGTCAACTTCCTCGGCGGTGACGAAGCCCCCGGACGGGTGCGCGAGGCGTACGGCGAGGCCGTCTACGACCGGCTGGTGAACGTGAAGACCGCGTACGACCGCGGCAACGTCTTCCACCACAATCAGAACATTCGTCCGCGGCCGGGATAGTCACTCGCCTGATGACAGGCGAGTAGGCACCCAGACTTCGCTGTGCAGGGTGCGATGCACCGGGCACCGGTTGGCGATCTCGAGCAGCCGCTGACGCTGCGCGTCGTCGAGCTCGCCCTCCAGCGTGAGCACGCGCTCGATACGGTCGATCCTGCCTTCGCGCGTCTCGCACTCGGCGCAGTCGGTCGCGTGCACCTTGTCGTGCTTCAGCTCGACGCTGACGCGCCGTAGCGGCCACTTCTTCTGCTCGGCGTACATGCGCACCGTCATCGACGTGCAGGCGCCCAGCGCCGCGACCAGCAGGTCGTAGGGACTGGGCCCGGAGTCCTCCCCGCCCACCGCGGCCGGCTCGTCCGCGCGCAGGCGGTGCCGGCCGGCCTGCACGAGCTGCGCGAAGCGGCCTTCGCCCGCCTCCGCCACGCGCACTCCCGGCACCACTTCGGTCGTCTCAGCCTCAGGCAGCGCATCCAGGTAGCGCGAGGCCCACGCCGCGAGCACCGTCGCCGCGTACTGCGCATCCGGCTTCTGCGCGAGCAAATGGTCCGCGCGATCGAGCGAAACGAAGCTCTTCGGGTGCTTGGCGGCGAGAAAAATCTTGGAAGCGTTCTCGATCTCGACGATCGTGTCGCGCGGCGAATGCAGGACGAGCAGCGGTTTCCTCAGCGCGCCGATCGTCACCGCGGGATCCTGCCGCTCGAGATCCTCGAGAAACGCCTTGCTCACCTTCATCGGCGAATCCTTTAAGAGACGGGTGACATGCGCGGGTTCGAAGGGCGCTCCGATCGTCGCCACCGCCCGCGCCTGCGGGATCTTCCCCGCCGCCACCAGCACCGCCGCCCCTCCTAGGCTATGGCCCACCAGCACCTGCGGCGCCGCGCGGTTCTCTCTCAGCCACCCCGCGGCCGCAACCAGATCCTCGATATTGGACGTGAACTCCATCCCCGAAAAATCAAACCGCAGCGTCGCGATCCCACACCCCGCTAGCGCCTGGCTTACATACGCCGCCGCCTTGCTCTCCTTGGAGCACGCAAAGCAGTGCGCGAACAGTGCATACGCGCGCGCTTGACCTACGGGCGTGTCCAGGCGCGCCGCAAGCTCGCCGCGCGGGCCCTGGAAGCGGATCGATTCGGTGGGCATGGTCTAGCCTCGAGCGATGGGGAGACAATAGCAAGCGTACTCGGAGACGAACGTGGGTATCTGCAATGCCCTATGATCGCCGGCCAACAACCGGTTGCAACGGTCCGTTTACCGGTTGTTCTTAGGGACTCCAAGCCTTGACGCGGGCGTGCGACAAAGCCTCAGGATTGACGAGATATCCGGGGCGTCGGCCGGATGCGACGGAAAGGAGAGCGCCGATGGCGGTGCGGGCGATGTTGGAGAAGAGCTCATCGGTCCACGCGAGGGAGTGCGGGGAGACGATGACGTTGTCGAGCTTGAGGATGGGGTTCGAGGTGGGGGTGGGTTCTTCCTCGAAGACGTCGAGGCCGGCGCCGGCGATGCGGCGGGAGGCGAGTACGTCGTAAAGGGCGGACTCGTCGACGATCGGGCCGCGGGCGACGTTGATTAAGTAGGCGGTCGGCTTCATGAGGGCGAGCTGGCGCGCGCCGATGAGTTTGCGGGTTTCGTCGTTCAGCAGGCAGGTCACCACCACGAAGTCCGACTGGGTCATGAGCTCGTCGAGAGTGACCTTCGTCGCGCCAAGCTCTTTCACCTTCCTTTCACTCACATAGGGGTCGGTGGCGAGGAGGCGCAGGTCGAAGACGCGCGCCATGCGCAGGAGCTCTTTGCCGATGCCGCCCGCGCCGACGACGCCGAGCGTGCGGCCGGTGAGCCCGGTGCCCATGTGCTCGACGCGCTCGTTCCAGCGGCCTTCGCGCGTGAGGCGGTCCTTGGTGTAGAGGCGGTGGGAGAGGGCGAGGATGAGTAGGAGGGAGATCGTGGCGACCGGGCGGCGCACGGCATCAGGGGTGTTGGCAACGAGGACGCCGGCCTTGGTCATCGCCGGGATGTCGATGGCGTCGTAGCCCACGCCGTGGCGGGAGATGAGCTTCAGGCGGAGATCAGATCTTTCCACTGCAAGAGAACTGACTCTTTGTGAGTTGAGGTACAGGGCGTCGTACGCGGCGGCGTGCTCGGGGGCGATCTCCCTGAGCCCCGCGGGAAGTTTCTCCCAGGATAGAGAATCCAGGAGCGCAAGCGGCTCGCCGCCGAAGGTGGGCTCGCCCCTCGCGTCGAAGAGATCGGCGGAGACGCCTACGTTGAACGCCATGCGCCGATGGTGCGGCCGATGGCGGCCTGCAGCATCCCCTGGTCGGTGCCGGTGGCGATCATGCGGAAGCCGTGGCCGAGGTACTCGCGCCCGAGCGCTTCGTCGGCGGCCATGTAGCCGGCGGCTTTGCCATGGCGACGGGCTGCCTCGGAGATCTTCTTTACCGCGTTCTGGTAAAGAGGGTGGGAGAACTGGCCTGGAATGCCCAGAAAGTTGGTGAGGTCGAAGTGGCCGAGCCAGAGGACGTCGACGCCGGGGACCGCGGCGATCGCCTCGACGTTCTCCAGGCCGCGCGCGGTCTCGATCATGGTGATGACGAGCGTGCGCGCGTGGATCATGCGCATCTTCTCCACTACGTCGCCGCCCTCGTAGTCGTCGTGGGCGAAGCCGAAGGCAGCACCGCGCCGACCGTCGGGCGGGTAGCGGGTGCAGGAGACGATGAAGCGCGCCTGCTCGGCGTCGTCTACCAGCGGCACCATGACGCCAAGCGCACCGGAATCAAGCGCGCGGGCGATGAGGTCGTACTCGGTGCCGGGCACGCGTACGAGCGGCACGACGTCGAGGGCGCGGCAGAGCGCGAACTGGGGCTTCAGGGTCTCGTAGCCCGCGCCGGTGTGCTCCATGCAGTAAAGCGCGAATTCCGCGCCGGCGTTGGCGAGAATTCGCGGCATGCCGGGCGTGAAGAACTCGAAGACCATCGAGCCGAGCGCGGTGCCGCCCGCGGCGAGACTTTTCTTGACGGCGTTCTCGCGCATTTGCGCCGGATTATAGAAATTCCTGTAGACTTCTCCATCCCTACACGCCCTGGGTAAATGGCAAAGTATGTTTTCGTAACAGGCGGTGTAGTTTCCTCCCTGGGGAAGGGCATCGCCGCCGCGTCCCTCGCCGCGATCCTCGAGTCGCGCAGCATCCGCGTCACCAACATAAAGCTAGACCCGTACATCAACGTCGACCCTGGGACGATGAGCCCGTTCCAGCACGGCGAGGTGTTCGTCACCGAGGACGGGGCCGAGACTGACCTCGACCTCGGGCACTACGAGCGCTTCCAGAGCTCGAAGATGCGCCGGGCCAACAACTTCACCACCGGCCAGATCTACGAGTCGGTGATCAAGAAGGAGCGCCGCGGCGACTACCTCGGCGGCACCGTGCAGGTCATCCCGCACATCACCGACGAGATCAAGGCGTTCATCAAGCGCGGGGCGGGGGACGCCGACGTGGCGATCGTGGAGATCGGCGGGACGGTGGGCGACATCGAGTCGCTGCCCTTCCTTGAAGCGATCCGACAGATGGGCCTGGAGATGGGCCGCGACAACGTCTGCTACCTCCACCTGACGCTCGTGCCCTACATCGCCTCCGCCGGGGAGATCAAGACCAAGCCTACCCAGCACTCGGTGAAGGAGCTGCGCGAGATCGGCATCCAGCCCGACGCGCTGCTCTGCCGCACGATCGCGCCGCTCCCCGAGGACGAAAGGCGCAAGATCGCGCTCTTCTGCAACGTGCAGAAGGAGGCGGTGATCTCCGCCTGGGACGTCGACTCGATCTACAAGATCCCGATGATGCTGCATGAGCAGATGCTCGACGAGATCGTCTGTCAGAAGCTGCGCATCCTCGCGCGCGCGGCCGATCTCTCTGCGTGGAAGGGCCTGGTACACGCGCTCGAGAACCCGAAGCACGAGGTCGATATCGCCTTCGTCGGCAAGTACGTAGACCTGCAGGATTCCTACAAGTCGCTCAACGAGGCGCTCAAGCACGCGGGCATCCACACCGGCTCGAAGATCCACATCCACTACATGGATTCCGAGGAGATCGAGAAGGCAGGCACCGGAGCGCTCGAAAAGATGGACGCGATCCTCGTCCCCGGCGGCTTCGGCAAGCGCGGCACGGAAGGCAAGATCGCCGCCATCCGTTACGCGCGGGAGCGCGGCGTGCCGTATCTCGGCATCTGCCTCGGCATGCAGCTCGCCACCATCGAGTTCGCCCGCAACGTCGCCGGACTCGCCGGCGCGAACAGCACCGAGTTCGACCGCGACACGCCGCATCCCGTAGTCGCGCTCATCACCGAATGGCTCGACCGCACCGGCCGCATCGAGCACCGCAGCGAGCAGTCCGACCTCGGCGGCACCATGCGCCTGGGCGCGCAGAAGTGCCCCGTCGAAAAGGATTCGTTGGCTTTCTCCATTTATGGATCGGAAGTCAACGAGCGCCACCGGCACCGCTACGAGGTGAACAACATTTACGTGCCGCAGCTCGAGGCGAAGGGCTACAAGGTTTCGGCGCGCACGCCGAGCGAGAACCTGCCCGAGATGATGGAGCTTCCCGGGCATCCCTTCTTCGTTGGCGTGCAGTTTCACCCCGAGTTCACGTCGACCCCGCGCGATGGCCATCCGCTCTTCAGGGCCTTCGTCGCTGCGGCGCTCAAGCACCGGGCCGGCTCGAAGCTGCGGGCCGTCGCGGCGTGAAGCTTTGCGGGTTCGAAGCCGGCCTCGACCACCCATTCTTCCTGATCGCCGGCCCGTGCGTGGTCGAGTCGCGCGAGCTGCAGCTCGAGACCGCGGGGCGGCTGAAGGAGATCGCGGGCAGGCTCGGCGTGCCATTCATCTTCAAGTCTTCCTACGACAAGGCCAACCGCAGCTCCGGGAAATCATTCCGCGGCCTGGGCATGGACAAGGGATTGGAAATACTTTCATACGTCAAGAGGGAAATCGGCGTGCCGGTGCTCACCGACGTCCACGAAAAGGACGAGGTGAAGCCGGTGGCGGAGGTGGTCGACGTGCTGCAGACCCCGGCCTTCCTCTGCCGGCAGACCGACTTCATCCACACCGCCGCGTCCGCGGGCAAGCCGGTAAACATCAAGAAAGGCCAGTTCTTGTCGCCGCAGGAGATGAAGAACGTCGTAGAGAAGGCCAAGGAAGCGTCGAAAGCCGACAACATCCTCGTCTGCGAACGGGGGTTCTCCTTCGGCTATAACAATCTGGTGTCGGACATGCGCTCGCTTGCGATCATGCGCGAGACCGGCTGCCCGGTCGTGTTCGACGCGACGCACTCGGTGCAGCTGCCGGGCGGGCAGGGCACTGCCTCGGGCGGCCAGCGCGAGTTCATCCCCGTGCTCGCGCGCGCCGCAGTGGCGACCGGGATCGCCGGGCTCTTCATGGAGACGCATCCCAACCCGGCGAAGGCGCTTTCCGATGGCCCCAACGCCTGGCCGCTCGGGATGATGGAGGATCTGCTCGAGACGCTGGTCGCGCTAGACAGAACGGTCAAGAAGAGCGGTTTTGCGGAACAAAAGGTGAAAGCATGAGCTCCATCGTCGACGTCGTCGCCCGCGAGATCCTCGATTCGCGCGGCAATCCCACCGTCGAGGCGGACGTGCTGCTCGAGTCGGGCGTGATGGGCCGCGCGGCGGTGCCCTCCGGCGCCTCGACCGGCAGCCGCGAGGCGATCGAGCTGCGCGACGGCGACCGCAGCCGCTTCGGCGCGAAAGGTGTGCTGAGGGCGGTAGAGTTCGTGAACACCGAGATCTCGGAGGCGATCGTCGGGCTCGACGCGAGCGAGCAGGCCTTTGTCGACAGAACCTTGATCGACCTCGACGGCACGGAAAACAAGTCGCGGCTGGGAGCGAACGCCATCCTCGCCGTATCGATGGCCACGGCCAAGGCGGCCGCCGAGGAGTCGGGGTTGCCGCTCTACCGCTATTTCGGCGGCTCCGGGCCGATGCGCATGCCGGTGCCGATGATGAACGTGGTGAACGGCGGCGCGCATGCCAACAACAACCTCGACTTCCAGGAGCTGATGATCGTCCCGGTCGGCCAGCAGAGCTTCCGGGAGGCGCTGCGCTGTGGCGCGGAGGTCTTTCAGGCCCTGAAGAAGATCATCGACAGCAAAGGCATGTCCACGGCCGTGGGCGACGAGGGCGGCTTCGCGCCAGACATGCCAAGCCACGCCGCGGCGATCGAGCTGGTGCTCGAGGCTATCGGCAAGGCGGGCTATAGCGCCGGGCAGGACGTGGTGCTGGCCCTCGACTGCGCCGCCTCGGAGTTCTTCAAGGATGGCCGGTATACGATTGAGGAGAGGGATTTTTCTTCGAAGGATGTGATCGACTATCTTGCGGACCTGGTTGCGAAATACCCCATCGTCTCCATCGAGGACGGCATGGCGGAGGGCGACTGGGAGGGGTGGAAGGCGCTCACCGGGAGGCTCGGAAAGAAGATCCAGCTCGTTGGCGATGACCTGTTCGTCACCAGCACGGCCATCCTGCGCGAGGGGGTGCGCCAAGGGGCGGCGAACGCCATCCTCGTCAAGGTGAACCAGATCGGCACGCTGTCGGAAACCTTCGCCGCCATCGAGGTGGCCAAGCGCTCGGGCTACGGCACGGTGATCTCGCACCGCTCGGGGGAGACCGAGGACACGACCATCGCCGATCTCGCGGTAGGGACGAATGCGCTGCAGATCAAGACCGGGTCGCTTTCGCGCTCGGACCGCGTCGCGAAGTACAACCAGCTCCTGCGCATCGAGGAGGACCTCGGCGACTCGGTTAGCTACCCCGGCCGTGAGGCGATCACGCGCGGCGCATGAAGATCCTTGGCGTCATCTTCGTCGCGCTGATCGTACTGATTCAGTATCCGCTGTGGCTCGGCAAGGGCGGCTGGCTCAAGGCGTGGCAGATTGATTCCGAACTGGAAAATCAGAAGATCAGCAACGCACGGCTCGAAGCACGAAACGCGGCGCTCGCCGCGGAAGTACGCGACCTCAAGGAGGGCACCGAGGCGATCGAGGAGCGGGCCCGCTATGAGCTCGGAATGACCCGTCCGGACGAGGTGTTCTTCCAGTACCAGGATTCGCCTTCGCCGGCGGCCAATCCCAAAGCCCAGCAGTAGCGTCCTCCGGAGGCCATGATGCCCCACAGCATTCGCGTGATCCGCGCGCCTGATTTCATCCGCGCGCGGCCCGATGGCGTGGTGGACATCGAGGCGGCCGAGAAGCTCCTCGCGGATATCGCCGCCACGGTCAAGGACCAGAAGGACATAGAGATCCTGATCGACACGCGGCGGGCACACGCCGAGCTTGGCGCCGCCGACCTGTGGTTCCTCGCCGAGAGGCTCGTGCGCTACGGCGGCAGCTTCGCGCGCAAGACGGCGGTGCTCTGCCCGCTGGAGAGGTTCGACCGCGCGCGCTTCTTCGCGCTCTGCGCCGAGAACAAGGGGTTCAACGTCCAGGCCTTCATCTCCTATGAGGAAGCGATGGACTGGCTGCTGGGCGCCGAAGGCGCCTAAGGTTCGCCCTTCGACTGGATGGCAGCGATGGTCCGCTGTGCGGCAGCCGCGGCTGCGTTATCGCCCTGGCCGGCGACCTGCACCGTCGGGTGGGCGAAGCGGATGCCGTTCTCGGCGAAGGCGGCGCGGATCATCGCGTAAGCCCGGCGCCGGACACCGAACTGCTCGCCCGGACGCGTCTTCATCTTCATGCGGATCTGAATGGCGAAGTCGCCGAACTGCTCCACGCCCTGCATCTTGAGCGGCTCCAGGATGTTCGGCGCGAAGTCGGGATCTTTGGCGAGCTCCTGGCCGATCTTCTTGATGAGCTTCCTCGCCTTGTCGAGGTCGACATCATAGGTGAGGTTGACGGTCAGCTTGTCGATCACCCAGTCCCGGCTCATGTTCTGCACCGCCCCGAGCTGGCCGTAGGGGACGGTGTAGACGGGTCCGCGGTGGTGGCGCAAGCGGATCGAGCGCGCGCCAAGATGCTCGACGGTGCCCTTGTAGCTGCCGCTCTGGATGTACTCGCCGACGCGGAACGCGTCGTCGAGCAGGTAGAAGAACTTGCTGAAGATGTCCCGCACCAGCGTCTGGGCGCCGAAGCCGATAGCGACGCCGACCACGCCGGCGCCTGCGAGGAGGGGCGCCACCTCGATCCCGAGGGCCGACAGCGTCATCAGCACGACCATGGTGAAAAGGACCACCGCCACGGTGCCGCGCATGATGGGCAGGAGCGTGCGCAAGCGCGCGCGGCGGTTGGCCTCGTAGGCATCGGCCGCCGGCTCGGCGCTCCGGGCCTGGGCGAGCGCCTTGTCGATGAGTGCGGCGCTGACCATCCACAGCACGTCCGCCACCAGGATGACGGCGAGCGCTTGTACGGCGCCGCGCGCCAGGCGCATCCAGACGCTGTCGGCGGCGAGCGCCTCGACGTCGAGTCCGAAGGCCCTAAGCAGGACAAAGGCCGCGCCGATGATCAACGCCGCCCTCAGCGCGCGCCCCACGGCGGCGGCGGGCACGCTGCGCGGCGCGTCGGCGGGCGCGCCCGGCTCGCGCAGGGCATGGTCGGCGGCACGCTGCGCGAGCCGCATGGCGAGCGGCAGCGCTCCAGCCACCATCGCCAGCCAGAGAAAGCCGGTCGCGCGCGCCGCCCAGAGCAGCCAGAGAAGCGCGAAATAAGCCACCGCGAGGCGCGAACGGTGCCAGAAGGCCTCGCCGGCGATCGCGAGCAGGCCGATGCCCAGCGTGTAGGCCACGAGTTGGCGCGTGGGGAGATTCATCCCGAGCAGCGCGAGCCAGCCTAGGAGCACCCAGCCGAAAGCGAACCAGCCCGCGAAGAGCGCCAGCCGCCGGTGCCAGTGCGCCGCCTCGGCGTCGCTCGCGGGCACAAGGCGCAGGCGCGCGTCGTCCGGAGAAGCCAGGGCGCGGCTGGCGACGAGGACGACCCGCAGACCGATGAAGCCGGCTAAGAAACCCACGACCCCCTCCTGCGTACGCGCCGGCCAGTCGAGAACGAGGAACGAAGCGACGCTGCCGAGCGCGAAAGCGGCGACGGCACCCAGGTCTCGCGCAACCTGCAGCCCGATCGAGCGCAGGCGCGCGAGCACGCTCGAATCGTCGACCGGGCGACGGCGGAACGCGTGGCGATAGCCCCATTCCACCACGAAGCCCACGAGAGCGAAGGCGACGATCAGCGTGAGCGTCGTGCCGCGGCCGTGCGCCTCCCAATCCGCTTCGATCTGGCCGATTACGTGCCCGAACTGTTCCGGCAGCTGCGGCGCGGCGGCGACAAGCGACAGGATGTGCTCCCGTACCGCGTCGATACGCCCCGTCAGGTAGCCGGCCTCTGCGGCCATCGCCCTTGTTCCCCGCTTCGAGTTATGCCGCCGTTAGTCCCTGAAGCTCGCTCCCTTGATGACGCCTGCCGGCAGCTTCTTCGGCGCGGGGTGCACTTGGAGGTACTTGACATTGTCGAAGGGGATCACGACGAGCGCGCCCTCCGCCTCGAGCACGAGGTGGCGGGCTTCCAGGGCGTCCTTGAGCCGCAGCGCAGCGGTCGAATCGGAGTCGGCCATCTGCTGCGGGAACTCGAGCGTCTTCCTCGAGCCGTCGGTGAAGTGGATGATCATGCCGCGCTTGGGTGTCTCCGCCATGGGTCCTCCCTGGTTTACATCGGTTCGAGTTCGCCGGCGCGCAGCGCCACGCGCTGTCCGACGTGGAAACGGTTGGCGTCATGGCGCCGGACGGTGCGGGTCTCGCCGACGTCCATCGCCACGTGGATCTCGAAGGTCGTCTCGGCGAGGCGCGCCTGCATCTCGGGGGTGCCGGCGGCGCCGAAGGTCCAGCCCTCCTCGCGGCCCCCGCCAAAGCGGAACTGCGCCACCGAGCCGACCACCATCGGGGTATCCAGCCCGGAGGAGACCCCGACTTGTCCGGATCGCGGCTCCACGGGGACGGCGCCGCCGATCTCCCGGATCGAGCGCACCTCGCCGCACACCAGGCAAGTCTGCGCCCAGGCCGACAGCGCCGCGAACGCGAGCAGGGCGGCAGGCGCGCGCATCGCTACTCGGCCAGGTTCTGGATGAAGTACGTGGCCGAGAGCAGCAGGCTCGGCGGGCCGAGCGGCCCCAGCCAGCGCTGGTAGATCTTCTCGATCTCGCCGCTGCGGTACACGCCCGCGAGAGCGCGGTTCACCGCCAAGCGGAAGTCGTGCTCGCCGCGCGGCAGCATCAGCGCGTACTGCTCGATCGAAAAGTCCTGGTCGAGCAGCCGGTAAGCGCCGGGCGACTTTCCCGCGAGGACCAGGCCGATCAGCGTCGTGCGGTCCGAGGCGAGGGCGTCGACCTTTCCTTCCTCAAGCAGGCCGATCCCCTCGTTGCGCGCCTTGATAGGGACGATCTCGGCCTGCACTCCGGCACGCTGGAGCGCGGCGCGCAGCGCCTTGTCGGTGGTGGTGCCCTGGATCGCGGCGATGCGCTTGCCCGGAAAATCCTGCAGCCGGGCGAGCTGCGCGCCGGCCTTGACGAGCAGGTTGCCGCCGTCGACGAACGTCACCAGGCTGAAGTCGACGAGCTGCTGACGCGACAGCGTCCAGGTGGTCGTGCTGCACTCGAGGTCGACCTTGCGGCCGCGCACCGCCTCGATGCGGTCCTGGATGGTGAGCTTCACCCACTGCGGCTTGACCTCGCGCTTGAGCTGGGCCGCCAGGCTCGCCGCGACGGCGCGGCACAGGTCGACCGAGTAGCCCTGCGGCTCCCCGCCCGCGCCGGTGCTGGAGAACGGCGCCGCGTTGTCAATGTAGCCGAGCTTGACGACGCCGGTCTTGCGGATGTTTTCCAGCGCCTGGGCACCGGCCAGTGCGGGGACAAGAAGGAGCAGGGCGAAGATCAGCCTGAGCATGGGGGCGATTCAAGCAGGGAGGAGGGCAGGGTGTAATAGAACCAAGGTCTTATTCGCCGGGGAGGCGGCTTGCCGCAGGATGCGGTCATGCGCGCATTCCTGGCGGCAGTGCTGCTCGGCATCGCCGGCATTCTTCCCGGCCACGCGACCCACGGCAAGTGAAGCCAAATCTTCTCATACTGCAGGAGTGACTCCATGACCGTCGCAAGAATCGCACTGATCGCCCTCCTGATGGCCGCAACGTCCGTCACCGCGCAATCGCGGCGCGCGGGCATGAATGAGGTCTACTTCGGCATGGCGGGATCGGAGAGCAAGGACTACACCTTCGAGGGCGGCACGACCGCAAGCACCGACAGCGGCTTCGGATTGAACTTTGGATGGCTGCACCACATCAACCCAAACTTCGCCGCAGGCGTGGAGCTAGGGTGGATGGACATCGACTACCAAGCCACCGTGCAGCCGGGCCTGGCGAACCCGAACGTCTCGGGCAGGATCAACGGCTCGGTCGAGACGTTCAGCCTGCGCTTCACCGGCGCGTGGCATATCCTCCCCGGCGACTTCACGCCCTATCTCGGCGCCGGGCTGGGCTGGACCTACATCGACACCAACATCCCGGCGGGCTTGCCCGAATCGTTTTGCTGGTACTACCCGTGGTACGGCTCGTACTGCTCTACCTACGTGCCGACGCAAACGACCACCCAGTTCAGCTACAACGTCGGCGTGGGCTTGCGCTACGACTTCGGCAGGGGAGTGATCCGCGCCGCGGTGGAGCAGCAGTACGTCGATTTCGGCGGCTCGTACGGCTCGGATCACCTAACCCAGTACCGGATCGAGCTCGGTACCAAGTTCTAGGGAGCGCGCATGAAACGCATCGCAATGGCCGCGGCCTTCGCGGCCTTCATCCTCCCGGCCTCGGCGCAGCCCAGGGGTGGCGTGGTTGCAGTCCAGGAGACTGAGGCCACAGTGACGGTCATCAAGGTCGACCGCCAGACGCGCGTGGTGACCTTCCGCAGCCCCAGCGGCGGCGAGGCCAAGCTCCAGGTTCCGCCCGAAGCGCAGAATCTGGACAGGGTGAGTCCCGGGCAGCAGTACCGCATCCGCTATGTCGAGGCAGTGGCGGTCAGCGTCCGCAAAGGCGGCGGCAAGCCCTCCGCCACCACGGATGAGCAGGTGGCGCTCGCGCCGAAAGGCTCGAAACCCGGCGGGCGGATCGTGCGCACCCAGCAGGTGGCGGGCGTTGTCGATGCCATCGACTACACGAACCGCTACCTCGCGGTACGCGGGCCCAAGGGCCGGGTGGCCGCGCTCAAGGTCGCCGACGACGTGCCGCTCGGCGAGTTCAGCGCCGGCGACCGCATCTGGGTGACGTACACCGAAGCGCTGGCGATCGAGATGGCGGAGAAGCCGACCAAGAAGTGAGACGCGCGGCGCTTGTCACCGGTGCCGTCGTCCTCGCGACGGTACTCCTGGCGGCGCTGCTCGGTCCCACGCTGCTCGACACCCCGGCGGTGCGCGCCGAGATCCAGCAGCGCCTGTCGCACGCGCTGCAGGGCCAGGTCACGTGGGCGTCGCTCGATCTCTCTCTGCTGCCCGCGCCACACGGGGAGCTGCGGCAGCTCCGCGTCGAGATTCCCGGCCAGCTGAGCGTCGCCGTCGAGGAAGTCGACGTCTATCTGCGGCTTTGGTCGCTCTTGCGCGGGCGCCCCGAGATTTCTTCCTTCACACTGAGCAAGCCGAGCATCCGCCTGCTCGTCCCGATTGGTGAGGAGCCGGGCCGGGCGCTGCCGGACCTGGTCGCAACGTACCGCGCGGCGATGGAGCCGGTCGTGCGCGCGCTGCACGAGCTTGCGCCCGAGACCACGCTGCGCATCGAAGGCGGTGCATTCGATCCGGGCATGGTGCGGGAGCTAGACGCGGAGCTGCTGACCGGAAGGGGAGCGGTAGATTTCCGGCTCACCGCGGCAAGTGCCTGGTGGCAGCGCGCCACGCTCGAGGGGAAGCTGGTCTATGCGGCCTTGGCGGCGCATGCGCGGATCGAAGTCGAAGCGTTGCGCGTCGACGGGGATCTACCGCCCGCGGACGTGCGCGCCGAGCTGCGCACCGATGGCCGCACGTCGATAGAGGGCGATTTCGAGGGCCGCATCGGCACGCTCGCGGCGGCGCGGGGAAAGGCACGCCTTCCCGGCCCGGGGCTGGAGGCCGATGTCAGCGGGATCGACCTCGCGCAGGCGCTGGCCATCGCGCGGCGCAAGATCCCCGGCATCGAAGCTGTCGAGTCCGCCGAAGGGCAGCTCGCGGTAAAGATCAACGCGACCCTCGAGCCGCCGTGGCGGGCGCAGGTCGCGCTGTCGGAGTCGAGCGCGGCGGTGAAGCTCGCCCCCTTGCCCTGGAAGCTCTCCATCCAGGGAGCGCGGATCACGCTGACGCCGGAGCAAGTGCAGGTCGAGGGTCTTCGCGGCGCCGTCGCGGAGTCCACGTTCTCGCACGTGGCGCTGCAGTTGGCGCCGGGCGCGCCGTTGCGCGTCTCGGCGGCGTCCGGGAAGGCGACGCTAGAGCTCGAGCAGTGGTTCCCGTGGCTGCAGGCGCAGTTTCCGCTGGAAGGAGTCACGGCGCTGTCAGGGGCGGTCGATGTGACGCTCGATCGCCTGGCGATGCGCATGGACCGCCCCGCGGAGATCCATTTCGAAGCGCGCGCCGTTCCTCGCGGCGTGGATGTCGGACTGGAGACGCTGCCGAGCGCGGTCGCGGTGGCGGGCGGCTCCATCCGCGCCGAGCCGGCCGCCGTGCGCCTCGACGGGGTGGCGGTCGCCACGATGGACGCGAAAGCCGTCGTCTCGGGAACGATCTTCTTCAAAGAGCCCAAGGTCGAACTCGCCGTGTCCGAGGGAACGATCGGCGAACGCGCCGTGCGCTGGGCGCTCGAGCGCGGCAAGGTCCCTGCGCGACTCGAGCCGAAGACGCCGCTGCGCTTCACGGCGCGGCGCATTGCGTGGCAAGGTGACGCCGTGGAAGCCGATGCGCAGCTTGACGTCGATGCGGGCCCGCAGCTCGGGGTGGCGCTCGCCTGGACGCCGAAGCTTCTCGAGCTGCGACGCCTCGCCGTCAAGGACGCGGCGAGCGACGCGGTCCTGGGCGCGAAGCTCGCCGGCAATCACATCGAGGCGAGCTTCTCGGGCACGCTGGAGGGCCGCAGCATCGCCGCGCTGCTTCGCCAGCCGGTGAGCCCTTCCGGCACGGCGCGCGGCAAGCTGCGAGTAACGGTAGACCGGGCGCGGCCCAGCCGCACGTTCGCCGAGGGCCGCCTGGAGGTGGACGCGCTCGACCTGACCTGGCTCGCCGGCCAGCGGGCGATCGTCGAGCACGTTGCGCTCGACGCCGGGCGGGAGCTCCTGCGCATCGCCGAAGCGCGCCTCGACTGGGAGGAGCAGCGTGTCCGGTTGCGCGGCGAGATGCGGCGCACCGGAAAGGGTCCGGTCATCGAGGCCGTGCTCCACTCCCCCGGCCTGGACCTCGAGCGCCTGCTGCCCCCGGCCGCGGCAGCCGAGCCCGCCCCGATGCTCGACGAGTCGGCGCTCTGGCCGCTGCCGGTCAGCGGGCGCATCGACGTACGCAGCGAGTTCGTCCGGTACCGCCACCACCGCATTGCCCCGCTCGAGGGCAGCCTGACGCTCGAGCCGCGCCGCGCCCACCTGACGGTGAAGGAGGCGCAGATGTGCGGCTTCGCTTTTCCGCTGGAGGTGACGGTCGATCCGAAGGAGACGGCCGCGGCGGCGGCGATCACCATGCAGAAGCAGCCGCTCGACACGGTGGCGCGCTGCCTCACCGGAGATACGGTGGAGGTCACCGGCCGGGTCGACCTGCGCGCCGACCTGCGCACGCACGGCAAGCCGCCGCAGTTGCTGCGCAACCTGACCGGCACGGCGCAGGCCGAGGTGCGCGAGGGCACGATCAAGCGCTTCGGGCTGATCGGGAACATCCTGTCGCTTCGCAACCTCTCTTCGGTTACCCAGATGAAGGAGGAGGGCGTTCCTTACAAGCGCGCAACGGCGCGCGGGCATTTCCAGCAAGGCCAGTTCATGCTCGAGGAGGGCTTCTTCGACAGCAACACGGTGCGGCTCGCGGCCACCGGGCGCGTCGACATGCTTGGCGCCGACTCGCGCCTGACGGTGCTGGTCGCACCGCTCACCACCGTCGACCGCGTCGTCGGGGCGATCCCGATCCTGGGCCACGTCCTCGGCGGCACGATGACCGGGCTGCCGGTGGGAGTGAACGGCGACATCCGCAATCCAGCCGTCGTGCCGCTCGGGCCGCGCGCCATCACCGAGAGCCTGCTCGGCATCTTCGAGCGCGCGCTCGAGCTTCCCGGCAAGCTGGTCGTGCCGCCGCCGGAGGCGAAGTGAGGATCTTGCTCGCCGGCCTGCTGGCGCTCGCCGCGACAGGCACGCTCGCCGCGGACCCGGCGCTCCTCGGAAAGGACATGGGCGTGGATCCCTCGCGGCCGCTTGCCGAGACGCGCCTGTTCGAGGACATCGTGATCGCGCCGATCCCGATCTCCAATCCGACCGTGGGCACCGGGCTCGCGGTCGTGGTGATGCCCTTCTACCGCCTCGGGCCGGAGTCGCCGCTCTCGAACACCACGGTCGCCGCGGGCGCGATGTCGAGCGGCAGCTGGGGCGTCGCCGCGGCGCAGTCGACGCGGCTGCGAGGCGACAGGCTGCGCATCGACGGCTTCCTGGGCTATGGCGATATTCGCTACAGCTTCTATGGGGCCGGCACCGATTTGGGCAGCAAGGGCGTCTCGGTACCGATCGCGCAGAAGGCCCTGGCATTCGCGCCCGAGCTGCTGTTCCAGGTGGCGCCGCGCGCCTTCGTCGGCCTGCGCTATCGCGGCATCAGGGTAGAGACGGTGATCGACGCGGCTTCGGCGCCGGCCGAGATCGAGGCGCTGCTCGGCCGCTCGGTGACCGTCGTCAGCTCGGGCCTCGGCCCGCGCGCCACGCTGGACACGCGCGACCATGACATGAGCCCTTCCGCTGGCGTGCTGGTGGACTTCCGCGCGAACTTTGCCGAGGAGGACTTTGGCAGCGACTTCGCCTACCAGACCTACGACCTGGGGGGAAACTACTACCGGCGCGCCGGGCCGGGCGTCCTCGCGCTGCGGGGGTTCCTCTGCCAGGCGTCGGATCGCACGCCGCTCTTCGACCTGTGCCTGTTCGGCGCCGGCAACGACCTGCGCGGCTACGAGATCGGACGCTACCGCGATCGCGCGATGTTCGCCGTGCAGGGCGAGTATCGCTTCCCGCTCGGCGGGCGCTTCGGCGCGACGGTGTTCGCCGGCTGGGGCAAGGTGGCGGAGTCCTTCAGCGACATGAACGACACGCCAGACCTGCCGAGCGTCGGCGCCGGCCTTCGCTGGCTCGCCTCGGAGAAGGCGCGCGTCAATCTAAGTATCGACGTAGCGGTCGGGCGCGACGACACGGCCGCGTACGTGTACGTGAGGGAGGCGTTCTAGACACGCGAGCGATCGTGCTGGCAGTGCTGCTTGCTTCGGCCTGCGCGCAGCCTCCAGCCGCATCCGAAGGCCTTGCCGGCACGCAGTGGCGGCTCGTCCGGTTCCAGGGCGGAGACGGGACGGTCCTCGTTCCCGACGACAGGGCGAAGTACACCGTCGCCTTCATGAGCGACGGTATGCTCAGCGTGCGCTTCGACTGCAATCGCGGCCGCGGCGGCTGGAGCTCGCCGCAGAAAAACGCCGTCGTGTTCGGCCCGATGGCCCTCACGCGCGCGATGTGCCCGCGCGGATCGCTGCACGACCACATGGTCCGGCAGTGGCCGCGCGTGCGCTCCTACATGCAGAAGAACGGGCGGCTGTATCTCTCCCTCATGGCCGACGGCGGGATTTTCGAGTTCGAGCCGGCCCGCTAGTCGCGCAGCGTCCGCAGCAGGGCAAAGAGCGAAAGCGCGCGCGACGCGGTGGTCACCGCTTTCCGCGGCCCGAGCAGCACCAGGGCAAGCACCCCCATGGCGAGCGGAAGCGGGTGGCGCCGCACGAAGCCGAGTATCCGATCGGGCGCTTCCACCGTCTGCAGCAGGGGCCGCGCCGAGGCGATGATCGCATCGCGCTGTGCGCTCGAGCGCGCCACCAGCTCCTGCACCCTCATGGCTTGATCGCCTTCAGGTCGTTGCGCAGCTCGCTGATCGTCGCGTCGAAGGCGCGCGGCTTGGCCGCGGCGACGCGCTTCACGTGCCAGCCGACGATCGCCGCCAGCACGAAGAAGAAAAGCGCCACCCAGAGCGCCGTGGCGAGGCGGTTCGCCTCGGCGGCGTTCAGGACGATCGCCACCGCGGCGAAGGCGAGGCCCAGGCCGGCGAGCATCAGCACCGCGAGCCCGCCGAGCATCGTGGTGGCGAGGCGGCGGAGCTCCTCGCGCAGCTCCTCGCTGAAGAGCTCGAAGCGCGTGCGGCCGAGCTCGATCAGCCCGGCGAGCACGTTCTGCGCCGACTCGATCAGCCCGCTCATGGCTTGCGGCTCAGCAGGATGCCGGCGATCAGGCCGATGCCGACGGCGACGCCGACCGCGGCCCACGGGTTCTCGCGCACCTTGGCGTCGAGGTCGCGGCCCGCGCCCTCCATCTGCTCCCTGACGCCGCGCAGCGACTCCTCGGCGCGCCGGCGCGCCTCCTGAATCTTCGGCCCGGCTTCGCCCGCGGTCACCCGCAGGAGCTCCTCGGCGTCCGCGAGCGCCGTGCGCAACTCGTCCATCATGCCCTTGGCGGTTTCCATTGCAGCCTCCTTGAAAGGGGGTCGTTCCTCATGGCCCACACTATACTTGTCAGATGAGGGCCGCCACGCTCGCCGTCGTCGCCGTTGCCCTGTCCGCGGCATGGGGCTGCGCTTCAGACTCCGCCGCGAGCCGGGGCGCGGGCCAAGGCGCGACCATGGGCGCGGTCGGCGGCGCGGTTGCCGGCGCGGTCGGCAGCCTGCTGTGGGGCGGGAACGTGGTCGAGGGCGCGGTGAAAGGCGGAATGGTCGGCGCCGCCGCCGGCGCCGCGACCGGGGCGGTCTCGGGGTCGATGGCCGACAACGCTGCGAAGAGCGCGCCCAAGCCGAAGCCGGCCCCTGACCAGGCGGCGCTGCGGGCCAAGATCGGCGATCGAAACTATGCGACCACGGTGCTGCTGACGCAGTGCCGCCACAAGGATGCGATCGCGTCCGCGCAGGAGACGCTGGGGTCAGGTGGCAGCAAGGACGAGCGGGTCTACGCCATGCTCATCCAGGGCATCGCGGCCGAGGAATCCGGCGACCAGGCCCTCGCTTCCTCGATCTACCCGAAGATCGTGCAGGAAGACCCTGCGCGCGGCAGCGTGGAGAAGGTGCGCGCCGACGCGCTGGAAGGCGTGATGAAGGTGCAGACAACGCGCCGTGAGCACGGCCTGCCGCCGCTATGCAAGACGACATGAGGACGAGCCGCATGAAGCTTTCCAAGGAGCAGATCGAGCAGTTCGACCGCGACGGATATCTGTTTTTCGAAGCGTTGTTCTCGAAGGAGGAAACCCGGGTTCTGACCGACGAGGTTCCCTCTCTCTACGCGCAACGCCGGCCGGAGAACGTACGCGAGAAGACCGGCGACGCGGTGCGCACCAACTTCGCCGCGCACCTGTACAGCGCTCCCTTCGCGCGGCTTGCCCGCCATCCGCGCATGGTCGAGCCGGTGAAGCAGCTCTTCGGCGAAGACGTGTACATGCACCAGTTCAAGATCAACGGGAAGGCCGCCTTCGACGGCGACGTCTGGCAGTGGCATCAGGACTACGGCACCTGGCGCGCCGATGACCACATGCCCGAAGCGCGCGCCATGAACGTGGCGATCTTCCTCGACGAGGTGAACGAGTTCAACGGGCCGCTCATGTTCATCCCCGGCAGCCACAAGCTCGGCGTGCTCGACGCGGAGCATGACGTGAGCACCACCAGCTACCCGCTCTGGGTCATCAATAAATCCACCATCGAAAAGCTCGTAAACCGCGGGGGCATCGTCGCGCCGAAAGGCCCGCCGGGGTCGATGATCCTCTTCCACGGCTGCCTCGTGCACGCCTCGAGCTCCAACCTCTCGCCCTGGAATCGCGTGAGCGTCTACCTCTCGCTTTGCGCGGTCTCGAACCACATCCGGCGCTTCAAGCGCCCGGGCTACATTGCGCACCGCGACTTCACGCCGATCCAGTGCCTGCCCGACGACTGCCTCCTCAAGCCCTACGACGCGCCGCTCCCTTGGAAGGACGGCACGCCGCCCGAGGAGCTCAAGGGAATGCTTCAAGCCGCATGAGCTTGCATAGGAAATTGCTGGAAAGACGCGACCACCCCCTACGCATTGGGTTGATCGGCGCGGGCAAGTTCGCGGCGATGTACCTCGCGCAGGTGCCCAAGACGCCTGGGGTGAAGCTCGTGGCGATTGCCGATCTCTCGCCCGACAACGCGCGGGAAAACCTCAAGCGCGTGGGCTGGGAGCCGGCGCATTACCCGCCGATCACCGACAACTGGGAGGCGCTGGTCGCGAGTCCCGAGATCGACATCGTCATCGAGGCGACCGGGAACCCCGCTGCGGCGGTCGAACATGCTTTGTTAAGTTTCCAAAACAAGAAACATGTCGTCATGGTCACGGTGGAGGCCGATGCGTTCTGCGGGCCGATGCTCGCGCGCAAAGCCGCCGAGGCCGGCGTGGTGTACAGCCTCGCGTACGGCGACCAGCCGGCGCTCATCTGCGACCTCGTCGACTGGGCGCGCGCCGCTGGCTTCCCGGTGGTCGCGGCCGGGCGCGGTCACAAGTGGCTGCCGCATTTCGCGCAGTCGACGCCCGAGTCGGTCTGGGGCCACTATGGTTTGACGCCAGAGCAGGCGAGGCTCGGCGGCCTCAACCCGAAGATGTTCAACTCGTTCCTCGACGGCTCGAAGCCGGCAATCGAGACGACCGCGGTATGCAACGCCACCGGACTCACGCCCGCGCCGGGCGGATTGCTCTATCCCCCCGGCGCGATCGACGAGATTCCGTCGCTCATGCGGCCCGAGGAGGAGGGCGGCGTCCTTCACCACAAGGGACAGGTAGAAGTGGTCTCTTCGCTAAAGAAAAACGGAGACCCCATTTCTTACGACATTCGTTTCGGCGTCTTCGTCGTGTTCGAGGGCGAGACCGAGTACATCCGGCGCTGCTTCAGCGAGTACGGGGTGAAGACCGATCCGTCGGGCCGCTACGCCTGCCTCTACAAGCGCTGGCACCTGATCGGGCTGGAGGTGGGCATCTCGGTCGCCTCGGTCGGCCTGCGGGGCGAGCCTACCGGATGCCCAACCGGATGGCGGGCGGATGCTGTCGCAGTTTCAAAACGGGACTTGAAGCAAGGCGAGATCCTGGATGGCGAAGGCGGCTACACCGTGGTGGGCAGGCTCATGCCCGCCGACGCCTCGCTCGCCGGAGATTGCCTGCCGCTCGGCCTCGCGCACGGTTGGAAGCTCCTGCGCCCCGTGGCGGCGGGCCAGCCGGTGAAGTGGAGCGACGTGGCCGTCGACGCGAACGCGATCGCGGTGAAGCTGCGCCGCGAGATGGAGCGGTCGCTTTCTCCAGGTAGTGGAATATCTCCGTATGGTCAGCGCCCTCGGGAAGGCGCCGCAGCGCCTCACGCCATAGCCGCAGCGTCTCGTTGAGGTAAGGGGTGCGCAGGCCGAGGTCGTGCGCGAGCCGCGCCGCGATGCCGACGTCCTTCGCCATCAGGGAGAGCTTGAAGCCGGAAGCGAAGGCGCCGGTCAGGACCTGCTGCGGAATCTTGCGCTCGGTGGTGCTGTTCTTCCCGGTCGAGGCGTTGATCGCCTCGAGCATCGCCTTGGGATCGAGCCCGTACTCGCGCGCGACGAGCAGCGCCTCGAAGCCCGCGATCGTGCCGGCGGCGCCGAGGTAGTTGTTGAGCGCCTTCACCGCGTGCCCGGCCCCCAACGGCCCGACATGGAAGATGTCGCTTCCCATGGTCTTCAAGACGGGAGCGACTTTCTCGAGGATCGCGCCTTCGCCGCCGACCATGATCGCCAGCGTCGCGTCGGCCGCCTTCGCCTTCGCGCCGGAGACCGGTGCATCGAGCAGATCGATTCGATTCTCCTTGAGCGCTCTTCCCAAGGCTCGCGTCGCGGCCGGATCGGAGGAGCTCATGTCGATCACCACCGAGCCGGGCGCGAGCGCGGGCATGGCGTCGAGCACCGCCTCGCGCACCGCGTCGCCGTCGGGCAGCATGGTGATGAGCACCTCAGCGCCGTCGGCCGCCTCACGTGCGGAGGCGCAGCTCCCTGAACCGTTCAGGTCGTAGGAGCGCACGCGGTAGCCCCGGCGCTCGAGGTTCGCGGCCATCAGCCGGCCCATGAGACCCAGGCCGATGAAGGCTACTTTTGTGATTCGAACACCTCTTTGGCGGCGCGGAAGGCGACCACCGCGGCGGGCACGCCGCAGTAGATCGCGACCTGCAGGAACACTTCCTTGATCTGGTCCTTCGTGAGCCCGTTGTTGAGCGCGCCGCGGATGTGGAGCTTGAGCTCGTGCTCGCGGTTGAGCGCGCAGAGCATGCCTAGATTGAGGATCGAGCGCTGCTGGCGGGAGAGCCCCGGGCGGTTCCAGACGTCGTTCCAGCAGTAGGTGTTGAGCAGATCGGTGAACTCGCGGTTGAAGTCGTCGACCCCGGCCATCGCCTTGTCGACCCAGGGCGCGCCGAGCACCTCGCGGCGGGTCTTCAGTCCGGCGTCAAAGCGCTCCTTGTGCGGCCTCTTGTCCATGCATCCTCCGGAAGAAAGAAAAAAGAAGAAAGGAAGGCGGAAAATCAGCTCAGTGCGGCTTCATGCGCAGGATCCATGGCTTGAACCCGGCGAGAAGGTCGGTGAGGAACTTGCGCGTGGTCTCGTCGGTGAGCTTGCCCTGCGCGTCGAACTTGCCCGC
This sequence comes from Burkholderiales bacterium, assembly GCA_035649175.1. GTDB lineage: Bacteria > Pseudomonadota > Gammaproteobacteria > Burkholderiales > SG8-39 > SCGC-AG-212-J23. The sequence continues at coordinate 25,331 of DASRKB010000074.1, forward strand.
GGCGTTGCCGATGAACACCTCGGGCCGCGGCAGCGGGTGCGCCCAGAGCTGAGAGAGCACGCGCCGCAGGTCGTACTGCACGCGCGCGCCGCCCACCGGCCCCGGGGCGACGGAGAAGATCGCGACCGGCTTCTCGTGGAAGACTTGGTTCGGCGCGCGCGAGCCCCAGTCGATCGCGTTCTTGAGTGGCGCCGGGATGGAGAAGTTGTACTCCGGCGAGGCGAAGAGGAGCCCGTCGGCCGCCGCGACCTCGTCGCGGAAGCGCTTGACCGGCGCCGGCATGCCCTGGTCGAAGACGTCCTGGTTGTACATCGGCAGCTCGGCAAGGCTCGTGATCTCGAGCGTCATGCCTTCGGGCAGCATGTCCTCGCAGGCGCGCAGCGCGGCCATGTTGAGCGACGCCTTGCGCAGGCTGCCGCAGATTCCCAGCACTTTAAGCGTCATTTCGCAAGAGTCCGTTTCGCAAGCCAGTAAACTCGCGCGGTGGCGAGCGCGCTAGCCTACCGCGACTTCCGGCGCCTGTGGGCGAGCTCGCTCGCGTCCTGGGCGAGCCAGTGGATCCAGCAGGCGTCGCTCGGCTGGGTGGTCTACGAGATCACCGGCTCCGGCGCGCTGCTCGGCGCCGTGCTTGGCGCGCGAGCGATTCCGATGCTGCTCCTGACTCCGCTGTCGGGCGTCGCCGCCGACCGCTGGGATCGGCGCCGGCTGATGCAGGCGAGCCAGGCGCTCGCCTGCGCGGTTTCGCTCGCCTTCGGCACCGCGCTGGCTGCAGGGGCCGTCGGCACCTGGATGCTCTTCGCCTTTACCATCGTGATGGGCGCTTCCAACGTCATGGACCGCCCGGCGCGCATGAGCACCGCGTTCGAGCTCGTGCCGCGCGAGGTCGCGATGAAGGCGGTCGCACTCAACACCGTCGGCTTCTCGATGATGCGCATCGCAGGTCCCGCCGTGGCCGGCTATCTCATCGCCGCCTTCGGCGCCGCCGGCAGCTTCTTCGTGCAGGGCGTGCTGTATGGGGCCTCGGCCCTCATGGTGCTCGCCGTCGTGTTTCCCCCGAGGAAGAGCAAGCCCGACGGCGCGAGCGCCATGGCGGAGATGCTCGAAGGGCTGCGCTTTGCGATTCGCGACCGGCGCACGCGGCTTCTCCTGGCGCTGGGCGCGCTGCCCTTCCTGCTGCTCGTGCCGGTCTGGGGCACGCTCATGCCGATCTACGCGAAGGACGTGTTCGTGGCCGGGCCCCAGGGGCTGGGCCTGCTGCTCACCGCGGTCGGCGTCGGCGGCACGCTGGGCGGCTTCGCCGCGAACGCGCTCGCCCGCGTCGAGCGCCAGGCGCTCGTGCAGGCGGCCTGGGTGCTCGTCATGGCGGCGGCGATCGTCGGCCTGGCGGCGAGCCCCTCGCTCGCCTGGGCGCTGGTCTTCACCGGCATCGGCGGCGCCGCCGAGATGGCGCACTGGGCGAGCAACGCGGCGGTGCTGCAGATGTCGGCGCCCGAGGCGATGCGCGGGCGCATCTCCAGCCTGCTCATGCTCAACCCAGGCCTCATCTCCGTGGGCGCGCTCCTCGCCGGGCCGCTCGCCGACCTGCTCGGCGTGCGCGGCGCCTCGCTCGCGCTCGCGGCGACGGCGACGGCCGCGGTCCTCTTGCTGTACTTTCTGTCCCCTGCACTCCGGGAGATGAAGCTGCGATGAAGAAGCTCTCCGCCAGCCGCGGCCTCGTCGACGACCTCGTCGCCGCGAGCCGCATCCTCGCCCAGCACGGCGTCCTGGACGCCTACGGACATGTCAGCGCGCGCAGCGACCGCCGCCCCGAGCGCTTCGTCATGTCGCGCTCGCTCGCGCCGGCGCTCGTCAAGGCGTCGGACCTGATGGAGCTCGACCTGGACAGCGAGCCGCTGCCCGGCGACAAGCGCAAGGGCTTCCTCGAGCGCTACATCCACGGCGAGATCTACCGCGCGCGGCCCGAAGTGATGGCGGTGGTGCACAGCCACTCGCCCTCGGTGATCCCCTTCGGCGTGACGCGCACCAAGCTGCGCCCAATCTACCACATGGGCTCTTTTCTCTGGTCCGGCACGCCGGTCTTCGACATCCGCAAGGAAAGCGAAGAAAACGATCTGCTTATCCGCGACCGCCCCCTCGGCAAGGCGCTCGCCCACTCGCTCGGCTCCTGTACCTGCGTCCTGATGCGCGGGCACGGCATGACCGTGGTGGGCGACAGCGTCCAGGAAGCGGTCTTCCGCGCCATCTACACCGAGATGAACGCCCGCCTGCAGCTCCAGGCGCAGAGCCTCGAAGGCCCAATCGAATTTCTGAGCGACGAGGAGGGCAGGCGCTCGACCGCCTCCAACCGCGGCACGCTCGAGCGGCCGTGGGAGCTGTGGAAGCGGCTCGCTAAGACAGGCGCGCGCGAGTGACCGTGGAACCGTGGAAACGGGACGTCAGGACAGGAGGATAATCCCGGGTCGCGGTAGCAGCCTTTGCCCCGCCCAGGCGCCCGCGATACAGTGGTTTCACCCATGAACTGTCTCCGTTGCAAGCACGAAAACCCGGCTGGTACCAAGTATTGCGGGGCGTGCGGAATGCAGCTATCCGCGCTCTGTCCGTCTTGCGGCAGACACAACCCGATCGCGCAGAAATACTGCGGCGAGTGCGGAGCCGCGCTCGGCGCTGCTTCGAGCCCCCCTAAGTTCGACTCCGCGCAGGCTTACACGCCGCGGCACCTCGCCGAGAAGATCCTGACATCGCGCAGCGCCCTGGAGGGCGAGCGCAAGCAAGTCACGGTGCTCTTGGCGGACATGAAAGGTTCGCTCGAGCAGCTCCCCGTTGATCCCGAGGAGGCCCGGATGCTCCTCGATCCCGTGATCGAAAGAATGATGGAGGCCGTGCATCGCTACGAGGGAACGGTCAACCAGGTCATGGGGGACGGGATCATGGCGATCTTCGGTGCCCCGGTCGCGCGCGAGGACCATGCAGTCAGGGCGTGCTACGCCGCGCTCAGGATGCAGGAGACGATTGGCCGGCATTCGGCAGAGTTGCGTCGTGCGCAGGGAGTGTCGATACAGATCCGCATCGGCTTGAATTCGGGCGATGTAATCGTGCGCTCAATCGGCAACGACCTGCGCATGGACTACAGCGCAGTTGGCCAGACCACACATCTGGCTGGGCGACTGGAGCAACTTGCGGCTCCAGGATCGATACTCATCAGCGGCGACTGCCTGCGGCTCGCCGAAGGATATGTCGAAACGAAGTCCCTGGGGCCGGTCGCCCTAAAAGGCGCTGCGGTACCCATCGAAGTCCATGAACTGGTGGCCGCTGCGCCTGTGCGCTCCCGTTTGCAGGCCGCAGCGGCTCGGGGTCTCACTCCATTCGTTGGGCGTAGGCTCGAGATGGAGGCGCTGCTCGACGCTTTGCGGTGTGCGGGGGAGGGGCGGGGACAGGTGCTGGCGATCGTCGGTCAGGCGGGCGTCGGCAAGTCGCGCCTCCTGCATGAGCTCATCCATTCACCCCGTACGCGGGGCTGGATGGTGATCGAGTCGAAGTCAATCTCCTACGGTCAAGCGACACCCTATCTGCCCCTGATTGACTTTCTGAAGGGATACTTCCGTGTGCAGGAGCGGGACGACACGCGCATTGTTCGGGAAAAGGTGACGGGCAGGATCGTGCTGCTTGACCCGTCGTTGCAGGAAGCCATCCCACCGGTACTCGATCTGCTCGGTGCGATCCCCGAGGATCATCCATTTCGCGCACTCGAGCCAGTCCAGCGCCAGCAGATCACCGCGCGCGCTGTGGCGAGGTTGATGCTGAGCGAAAGCCGCGTGCAGCCAGTGATCATGGTTTTCGAGGACTTGCACTGGAACGATCTGCAAACCCTAGGGCTGCTCACCGCTCTCATCGCCAGCATCCGGGAAGCACGTGTTCTCCTTCTCGCCACCTATCGTCCGCGCGACGTGGATGCTCCCTCCGAGAACGAGCCGTTGTACGACAAATGGGCCAGCCAGCCTCACTATCGGCGCGTAAGGCTAGAGCCTCTTGAGCAGGACAGCCTGGAGAAGCTTCTTGGAGTGCTTCTCGGAGATGACCCGCAGCTTGCGACGGTAAAACGCTTCTTGGAGAAGCGCACGGAGGGTAACCCGTTCTTCGTCGAAGAGATCGTGCGCACCCTTGTAGAGGCGAAAGTCCTCTCCGGCGACCGTGGCCACTATCGACTCGCGCAGCCTTTCTCGGGCGTTCAGGTGCCGGCCAGCGTGCGCGCGGTCCTCACCGCTCGCATCGATCGCCTTGCCGAGCACCAAAAGCGGTTGCTGCAGCAGGCCGCGGTGATAGGAAAGGACGTTCCCTTCGCGCTCCTGCAGGCGATCACAGAGCAGTCGGAGCACGAATTGCGCGAGCGACTGGCCGAGCTTCAATCGGCAGAGTACCTGTACGAAAGCAGGCTGTTCCCCGAGCTGGAATACACGTTCAAGCACTCAATGACGCGGGAGGTCGTGTATTCCGACCTGCTCAAGGATCAGGCCAGAGAGCTGCATGCGCGCGTCGCCGAAGCGCTTATGCGGCTGTGTGCCGACCGGATCGAGGAACACGTCGAGCAGATCGCGGACCACGCCGAGCTTGGCCGCGTCTGGCCGATGGCGGCAGTGTACCTGCAGCGAGCAGGGGAGAAGGCCTTCGCGCTCTGCGCAAACGAGGAGGCGGAGAAGTACTTCATTCGGGCGCTGCTGGCGGTGAAGGAGATCCCAGCGAGCCGCGAAGCGCTTGAGCTTGCCGTGGACCTGCGCTTCGAGCTCCGCAACACGTTGATCGCACTTTGCAAACTTAAGGACATCTACCAGTGCCTTAGCGAAGCAGCGCCCATCGTCGCAAAGCTGCAGGACAAGGGACGTAGCGCCCGACATGCGTCGTTCATGTGCAACCACTACTTTCTGGGCGCGGAGCAGCAAAGAGCGATCGAGGTTGGCGAAGCCGGCCTTCGCTTGGCGCGTCAGATAGGTGACCGACGGGTGGAGGGAGAACTGCTGAACCGCGTAGGCCAGGCCTACCACCTGCGCGGGGAGCACCGTAGAGCGATTACCCTGATCGAGCAGGGCATCGAATGCACCGCCGAGCAACGCGGGAGAGATCGCTTTGATCTCGCTTTTTCCCCGGCGGTCGGCTATCGCTTTTGGCTCGTGGCGGTTCTCGCGGAATGCGGCGACTTTAGGACGGGCCTGATACAAGCGCGCAAGGCTCTATCGATTGCCGCGGAAGCCCAGCATCCTCTAAGCGAGGTCCTCGGCTGGCTGGCCCTCGGCCACTTGTCGTTGCGTAAAGGAAGCGTCGACGACGCGATCGAAGCCCTCGAGCGCGGCGTGGCGCTTTGTGATCGCTATCCCCTGCCTATATGGCGGCTACGCATCGTGTCTTCGCTTGGACTGGCCAAGGCTTGGTGTGGTCGCAGCGACGAAGCTCTGGATAGCGTCCGGGAGACGCTTTCGCGGGCACAGACGATGGGGCTGCTGGTAGATCAGCCGATGCTGCATGTGCAGTTGGGAGAGATTTTGCTTGGCGCAGGTCGCATCGATGAGGCTCTTGCGCAAAGCAGGCAGGCGTTCGATCTGGCGCAGGCACAAGGCAATAGGCGCGACGAGCCCTGGGCAAGGTTGCTGGCCGCTCGGGCTCTGTGCGCTTCGGAAGGTGCAGCCGATGGGCAGATGATGCAACTTGCTGGCGCACTGTCCTTGGCAACGGCCAGCGAAGCAAGGCCGGTCGAAGCGCACTGCAGAGCAATGCTCGCCGTCGTCCTGGAACGGCAAGGGGCCAGGGAGAGAGCTGCTGAGCATGCCTCTGCGGCATCACGTACGTATCAAGAGCTCGACATGAAACCGCTCGCACTGCAGCCTGCGTGGCGGGGCGACTGTTCTACTTCGGCGTCCCCAGAGAGCGTTCGATAGCGGCCCGCAGGTCTGGTCGCATCGGCTTCGATAGTTCGCGCGCCAGGGCCGCTCGTGCGTGCGATCCTCCAATTGCTCCAAGGGCTCGCGCCGCGCGTGCCCTGTAGACGGCATCGAAGTTTCCCATGTAGTGCGCGACGAAGACCTCTTTGCTTGGCGGCTTCCCCACTCGCCGAGCGAAGCCCGCGTAATCTTCGTGAAGGGTTCGGCGCAAGCGCTCTCTCCGGGCTGGAGACGGGCCACGCTCCAGCGCTGCGATCAAGCTGGGTACCACGGCTTCACCGAGCTGGACCAGCGGCGTCAGCTCGGTTGGATCTCCGTGCTCCGATTCGAGCCATGTGCTCAGGGCACGAGCGGCGGCTTCACGCTGGGCAACGGCCAAGGGCTCCGGTTGCGCAAGCGCGGGACCGGCGAGAAGTGCGGCAATCACACAAACCAGGGTCAGGGCCATGACTGCATAAGGGTTGGGCAGGTCGCGCTGCGTGGGGCGTCCGGCGCGCAGTCTCGTCCCACGCGCGTCACGGACAGTTCGTTCGGGATGAGCATGGTTCCGCCCCACGACGGTTCGGCATGCGTGTTCATGCGAAAAACCTGACCGAGCGTGAGAGTCGTCCGCTCTGTGTCGCCCGTATCCCGCATCAGATTGTCGGACGCGCTGCTGTGTCCCCCGCACAAAGCGGGACGAAGGCCGTAGGCGTGGCCAATCTCGTGCGCCAAGGTTGTGGAATTTGCCCAGATGCCGATAAAGGTGATGTTTCCGTCGGCGCGCGGATACCAACTCGGATTTGCCGGGCAGGTGGTCGGCGGGTATTTGATCGCGCAATTCCTGCCTTTGAAACCCTTGCTCACGTAGTAGACGTTCAGCGTATTGGCCACATGCAGCGCGCTGGTTTGGATCGGACCCAATGCGAGGCAGTCGATGCCATCGTCATCTACGCCGCCGCCGATGAGTCCTATCGGATCCGGCGGAGCGCCGATCACTTCTGAGAACTTCTGGATCTTATCGACGAACTTCACCCCGACGCGATTCTCAAGGAAGAGCGCCCTGGCGTTCTCTATATGTGTTCTCGCTAGATCCCGGGTCGCGTCATCGGCGACCCAGATGTGGACTGTGGCTTCGACAGGAGGATCCATCGGTGTCGTATGTACGTCGCCTGCGCTATTAGTCCAGGTCGAGACCGATTTTTCCCACTTCATGGCATGCTTCTTCGAGAATACGGCGATCTCAGAATTGCAGCCACCGGACGGGAAAACATTCTCCAACGCAGTTTCTCCGTTCGAGGAGAAAACCCACTCGGCCACGCCCGAGATGCTTCCGTCTTTGCAGCCTGCGCTCGTGCGGCCGTCCAGCATCACAACGACTTCGTCGCCTGCATCGAGGCCCGTGATCTTAAGCTTGTCCCCGGATGCTGGTGGCGGTTTCGGCGGCTGGATGCAGGGCCGGATCAGGATGCGCCAGTTGAAGCTGTTGACCGGGAACGGACCCAGGAACTGCTGCACCGTGACTTGGTCGCCTATGCTCTGCGCGCTGCCGGAACGAAAGAGGGAGGACAAACGCTTCGCCGACTGAGCGGGCGCGTTCGCTTGCAGCATGCCGACCGCCGGTGGCGCATCGCGTTTGTAGGGGATGCCGCTGATGCGGGTTTCGCCTGGGCGCAGCAGGATACGCTCCCCCTCCAGCCTAGCCGCACCGCGGATCTTGAGCTTGCGAAATTCCGCGGGCACCAAGCCCTCGAAACGCAGCTCGGCACTCGTTATGAATTTCCCGTCCAAGTTGATCCGCCACTCGATCGGCCCGGCACCGGGGCAGCCTGGGCAGCAGTCGATGATCTCGCAGCCCACGGGAATGGGAGCGAGCCTTTCGATGGGGATGGCCTCGGCGACACAGATGCGGCTCATCCTGGTGTGTTCGAAGGCCGTAGCCAGCGACGGAAACAGACCCAACCCGATCAAAAGCATGCGGATACGCATCCGGCTCAAGCGCATGCGTGACTCCCGGAAAGGTCGCGTATCGGGTGAAGCAAGCCGCCGAACAAGTCCTCTTTTCGCACCACCGCCGGCAGCGTGTCAACCGAGCGGACTAGGTAGAAGCCAGGCGCGTAGTCGTACGCATGTGGGATATGGACCTTCCTGCCGAGCGCAACCCGGACATAGGTGACGGCCATGTTGTGCTTGCCGGTCAGGTCGTGAATATTGGTCATCGTCGCGAATCGCCCCGGATTGATCTCGGTAACGCATGGGTCGCCTCTGGCGTTCTCCTTGAGATCGACGAAGAGCACACCAGAGGCGCGCGCGTCGAGCGCGCGCACGGCTCTCGCGCAAACGTCGATGATGTACGGGTCGTATACCGTCTTGGCCAGTGCCGGCATCGACGAGCGGCCGCTGGGGCTGCCGGTGTTCAGGTACGTGATGCGCTCCGCCATCTTGGCGAGCACGAGCGTGCCCTTGCGCCAGATGCACTGCACGGAGTAGTCACGACCCGGCAGGTATTCAGAGAGAGTAAAAGACCCGCTCGGCACGGCTCGCATGCCCTCCCAGAACGCGATCCAGCCCCGCACTTGCTCCGGGCTCTTTACGGGAATGGCGCCGTAGGAGCCGGATCCTGCGCGAATGCGACACCATAGGCGCGCGCGCGGTTTGAAGCGTCGGAAAATCTCG
>DASRKB010000075.1:0-3207 GCA_035649175.1 Burkholderiales bacterium
CACGCAGGGCGGGCGCAAGTTCTGGGGCTGCCCCTACTACCCGCACTGCAAGCACATCGTCTACCCCGACGCCCACGCGCCGGCCTGAGAAATCGGGGTTGAGAAATCGGGGTCAGAGCCCGATTTCCTCGATATCACCGCGAATCGAAGCCTTTCCGGAAATCGGGCTCTGACCCCGATTTCTTAGATTTCTTACCGTGCCAGCGGATCGGGCCTGAGCTGGAGCTTGATCGCCTTGGGCTTCTGCTTGCCGCCCTCGAGGTGGAAGGGCGTGCGCGTGCCGGTGGTGGTCCAGATGCCGCGGCCTTTCCAGCCCGCGCTCGGGTCGTCGATGCGCCCGTCGACGTTCTTCGGGAAGTTGCCCGAGGGATACGGCAGCCTCAGCGTCACGAACTTGCCCTCGACGAAGGGCAGGATCGAGTCCGAGCCGTTGCCCATGGCGATGGGAACGTTCTTACCGAGGCCCAGGACGCCGAACCAATCGACCCAGACGTAATAGCTGGTTTCCGCGCTGCCCGGCTCCTTCACATCGGGCATCTGCGGCCCGGGGAAGCGGTGCAGCGTCCAGCCCTCGCGGCAGTGCCCGCCGGTGGCGGTGGGGCCGTTCGTGACCTTGCACTTCCTGCGGTCGAACGAGGCGAGGTGCCCGCTCGAGAGCGAAAGCCAGAACACGCCGTCGCTTCCGATGTCGCCGCCGCGCGGCCCGTAGCCCGGCATCGGCGGCTCGTAGACCTCGGTGAGCGCGGTATGCGTCGGGTCCGATCCCGGGACGACGCGGATGATCGCGCCGGGATAGCCGAGCACCGTCGCCCAGATCGACCCGTCGGCCGGGCTCACCGCGACCGAGTAGTGATTGAGCATCACCTGCTTGTCCTTCTTGGGATCGAGCGGCTGGTCGTGCGCCACGTACTCGCCGCGCTTTCCATCGCCGTTGGTGTCGAGGATGAAGGGCGTCCAGCCCTGCGCCGCTTGCTCGTCTTTCGTTTGCTCGTATTTTCTCGAATCGAACCATCCGATGACGCCCGGCCCGACCACGCCCGGGCTCGTCCAGAGCACGTCGTTCCTGTCGAAGTTGAGGTGGTGCGTGGGGAAGCAGGTGCGCATCAGCGTCCACTTCTGCGCGTACGGGTCGAAGTACGAGAGGTGCCGGTTCGCGCCGCCGTTCAGCGGATAGGCCTTCGCCGAAGGATGGCTCGAGCCCGACTTGCACCAGTCGGGGTTCGGGTCGGGGCTGATGCGCGAGGTGAACCAGGTGCGCGCCTTCGCGTCCATCATCGGGTTGTGGTTGAGCGTGCGGCCTTCCCAGTAGGGCTTGTCGCCCCAGTAGGCCGATACGCCGTAGGGGTTGCCCTTCACCGAGGGCGTGGCCGGGTCGCGCACCGGGTGCGGCAGGTCGATCGCGGTGTGCGTGCGCGGGTCGAGCACCGGCACGATGTCGGTCGAGTCCTCGGGCGAGCCGTACACCGCGCCGCCGGGGTTGATGCGCGGGTTGCGCCGGTCGGTCGACACCACGTCGTGCAGGTAGAACTGCGGGTGCCCGTAGTCCCACATGGTGATGACGAGGTTGCGCTCGATGCCCTGCGGCCGCGCCGGCTTGTCGAAGGGCAGCTCGCCCTTCGCGATGCGGTCGGTCCAGTCGGCGAAATTGGCGATCGCCTTCTCGCCATCCAATCTCCCGATGTCCCGCGCCATCAGGTTCTGCGCGCTGCCCGCGCGCAGCCGCTGGCGCCAGGCTTCGTGCGATGTCTTTCCTTTGGAGAAAAGTTCGGGTACCCGCCGCATTCCGGGCGTCCCCAGCGCATGGCAGGACTGGCAGGCGCCCTGCTTGATGGTGTTCAGCCACTGCTGCTGGGTGAGCACCGGCCCGAGGGGAAACTCGTTCGCCGCCGGCACGCGCAGCATCGAGAACCAGTACATCGAGGGATAGATCTCGGCGGCCTCCCTGGGCGTCGCCTCGCGCCCGGCCTTGAGCGCGAGCTCGCTTCCCGGCGTGGCGCGCATCGGCTCGGCGTCGACGAGCCCGTAGCCGCGCACCCAGACCGAGTACACGCCGAAGGGGAGATCCGGGATCGCGAAGCGCCCCCGCTCGTCGGTGACCACGATCTTGGTGAGCTTCGTGGGCAGGCTCTCGGTCTCGGCGATCACCCACACGCCCGCCTCGGGGCCTTTCGCGCCGGTGACCACGCCCGTGATGTCGTCGCCTTCACTCACCGGCGCGGGCTCGATGCCGCCGCCCGTCTGGCAACCCGACTGCGCGAGCGCCAGGGCCGCGACCCCGGCGATGAGAAAACTGCGGATCTTCATGTTGCGCCTCCCTTTCTTGCTCGCGGAAATCCTACTCCCCGCGCCGCCGACGGCAGACCCTGTTTCGCGAAAATCGGGGTCAGAGCCCGATTTCCCCCGTTCGCTACACTCCCGGAGCTAGAGAGGATCCTCATGCCGAGCAGCCCAAGCCAGAGAATCTCCGCCGCCATCGAGCGACGCTACGGCGAGCGCCTCGCGCCGCCCGAGCTCCCCAACCTCGAAGCGCTCGCCGTGCTGAACGAGCGCGCCGTCTGCCGGCGCTACAAGCCCGACCCGGTGCCCGAGGCGCTGGTGCGCCTCCTCTGCGCCACGGCGCTCGCCGCGCCGACGAAGAGCGACCTTCAGCAGGCGAGCATCATCTGCGTTGCCGATCCCGCGAAGCGCTCCGCCATCACCTCCCTCCTCCCCGGCTCGCCCTGGCTCGCCGGCGCGCCGGAGCTTTTGATCTTCTGCGCCGATGGCTGGCGCTTCCGGCGGATCTTCGAAAGGAAGCACGCGAAGTTCGTGAACGAGCATCTGGACGCCTTCTTCAACGCCAGCGTCGATGCCGCGATCGCCTTGAGCGCCTTCGTGAGCGCCGCCGAGCTCGCGGGCCTGGGCACCTGCCCGATCAGCCAGATCCGCGATCACGTCGCGAAAGTCGACGCGCTGCTCGAGCTTCCGGACTGGGTGGTGCCCGTCGCCGGCGTTGCGTTTGGTTTTGTTTCTGCCAAAGAACCCTTGAGTCCGCGTCTGGGCCTATCGGCCACGGTGCACACCGATCGCTACGACACGCAGAGAGTGGAGAAGGAGCTCGACGCCTACGGCGCGCGCCGCGGCAAGGACTGGATCGGCGACAAGGCGAAGCAGTACGGCGCCGTCATGCGCGGCGACTTCGGCGCGCACGCCCGCCGCAAGCGCTTC
>DASRKB010000076.1:0-7411 GCA_035649175.1 Burkholderiales bacterium
GCGGGTCGAAGTCGCGCCACGAGCCGTCGCGCCACTCGCCCTCGGCGCGGCCGACGTTACGCGCGTTGTGCCGGCGCAGGATGTCCACCGCGCGCCGCTCGGTGCCCTGACGATCCACGTTTACCGCCACTAGCCGCCCGCCGCGCGGCTCCACGGGATGCTCTACGCTCGCCCGGCTCTTGCGGCCGCCGCGCACCCGCGACATGCCGCCGGCGAACGAGCCGATGTAGGCGCCCAGGCCCGCGGCGAGGAAGAGCGCGACCAGGCCGTACTCGCCCGAGACGACCCATCCCGCGGCCGCGCCGACGATCGCGCCGATCACCGCGCCGACGAGACCGCCGTAGCCCGCCTGCTGCGAGCCCTCGCTCGCGTGCGGCGAGTCGCCGCCCACCGGCGTCATGTCGTGCTGACCCGGCGGCCCGACGTAGAACGAGTCGACGTCCTTGTCCGTGAAGCCTTCCTTCGCGAGCGCCGCGAGTGCCCCGTCCGCGTCGACGCTCCGGTCGAACCTTCCGCAGACGATCTTCGACATATCACACTCCTTTTCGCATGTCCGCCCTGCGCACATCCACGCTCGGCATACGCATCAGGGCGCGGTACTTGGTGATGGTGCGCCGCGCGACCCGCAGCCCCTGCTGCGCGAGCAGTCTGGCGAGCTCCGCGTCGGACAGCGGCGAGCGCGGATCTTCCGCGGCGATGAGCTCCTTCATGACGGCGCGCACCGCGGTCGCCGAGGCCGCGCCGCCGTTCTCGGTCGCGAGCCGGCGCGAGAAGAAATGCTTGAACTCGAACAGGCCGCGCGGCGTCGCCATGTACTTGCTGTTGGTCACGCGGCACACGGTCGACTCGTGCAAGCCGAGCTCGCCGGCGATCAGCTTCAGCGTGAGCGGCTTCATGGCCACTTCGCCATACTCGAAGAAGCCGCGCTGGCGCGCCACGATCGCGTCGGCGACGCGCTGGATGGTGGCGAAGCGCTGCTCGATCGAGCGCAGCAGCCAGCGCGCCTCCTGGAGCTGGCGCGCGAGCGATTGGTGCGAGGCCCCCTTTGGGAGCGCGTCGGCGTAGACGCGGTTCAGGCGCACGCGCGGCAGCGAGGCCGGGTTGATGAGCGCCACCCAGCGCTCGCGCGATCTCTTGACGATGACGTCCGGGATCACGTAGCGCGCCTCGGTGGAGCCGAAGCGATGACCCGGTCGCGGGTCGAGCGTGCGAATGAGCGCGCGCGCCTTGTGCACCGCAGCCTCGTCACAACCGCAGGCATGCTGTAGCCGCGCCCACTCGCGGTTGGCGAGCAGGGCGAGATGCCCGCGCACGATCCTCAGCGCCACCTCCCGTCCCGCGCTCGAGGCGGGAAGCGCCTCGAGCTGCAACTGCAGGCATTCCTCCAGCGTGCGCGCCCCGACGCCTGCCGGGTCGAGGCTCTGCACGAGCTTCAGGGCGGCGAGGAAGTCCTCGGGGCGCACGTCGTGCTCCGGCGGCACGAGGCCGGCGAGCTCCTCGAAGCTCGCCTTGAGGTAGCCGTCGTCGTCTAGGCTGTCGATGATCATGGTGGCGAGCGCCCGGTCGCGCTCGCCCATCGGCGAGATCATGAGCTGCTCGCGCAGGTGCGCCTGTAGCGTGGGCTGCGACTCGGCCGTGCCGCCCCAGTCGTCCTGCTCGCGCTCGGCGGACGGCGCCGCCGCGGGCACGTCGTGCGCGACGACGAACTCCTCGGCGCTCGCGCCCTCGCGCGACGCCGGCTCGGGCGCTTCCGGGTTCTCCTCGAGGAAGGGGTTCGACGCGAGTGCCTGGTCCATCTCCTGCGCGAACTCCATCGCCGACATCTGCAGGAGGCGCAGCGCCTGCTGCACCTGCGGGGTGAGAGTGAGATGCTGGCGCAGGCGTAACGCAATTGCGGGGCTCATGAATCTCCTTTCGCCCCGGCTTTCTGCAAGGCCTATGCCAGTGAGGCCCAGTCGGGCGAGCCCCTGCGTCGGGTGTAATCCTTGCGTGCGTGGGTATCTCTTACTAGCGTTCGACCATGGGCCTGCAGAAGTACCGGGAAATACGCGATTTCTCGCGCACGCCAGAGCCGCGCGGGAGGCTCCCCGGACGGAGGAAGGGGTCCCTGAGGTTCTACGTGCAGCGCCACGCCGCGCGGCGCCTGCACTACGACTTCCGCCTCGAGCTCGACGGCGTGCTGAAGAGCTGGGCGGTGCCCAAAGGTCCGAGCCTCGACCCCTCGGAGCGGCGCCTCGCGGTGCAAACCGAGGATCACCCGCTCGACTACGGCGAGTTCGAGGGGGTGATCCCCGAGAAGCAGTACGGCGCGGGCGACGTGCTGCTCTGGGACCGCGGGGAGTGGACCCCCGAGGATCCCGATCCGCGTGAGGCGCTGCGCCGCGGCCGCCTGCACTTCGCGCTGGAGGGCCAGAAGCTGCACGGCCGCTGGGTGCTCGCGAAAACCAAGGGCGACTGGCTGCTCATCAAGCGCAGGGACGACGAGGCGAGGCCGGACTTCGACGTCACCGCAGAGCGGCCCGAGAGCGTGAAGCGCCCGCCCAAGCGCGCGAAGCGCGCGGCGAAGGCGGCGCTGCCGCGGTTCGTCACGCCGCAGCTCGCAACCCTGCTTGCCGCGCCGCCCGCCTCGGGCAAGTGGCTCTACGAGGTGAAGCACGACGGCTATCGAATGCTTGCGCGGATCGATCCCGATGGTGTTCGTTTGTATACAAGAAGCGGCAAGGACTGGACGGCGAAGCTCCCGCATCTGCGCGAGAGCGTCGAGGCGCTCAAGCTCGAGAACACCTGGCTCGACGGCGAGATCGTGGTGCTCGGTCCCGAGGGCCGCGCGAGCTTCCAGCGACTGCAGAACGCCTTCGAAGCCGGCGCCGACGCGCAGATCGTCTACTACGTCTTCGACGCGCCCTTTCTCGATGGGAAGGACCTGACGCGCCTTCCCCTCGCGGAGAGGAAGGAGCGCCTGCGCAACGCCCTGAAGCCCTCCGCATCCGTGCGCTTCAGCGAGCACCTCGAAGGCGAGGCGAAGGACATCCTAGGAGAGGCGTGCAAGCTCGGCCTCGAGGGCCTGATCGGCAAGCAGGCGGACGCGGTGTACACGGCGGGGCGCACGCGCACATGGATCAAGCTGAAGTGCCGCTCGCGGCAGGACTTCGTGATCGGGGGCTACACGCCGCCCAAAGGCTCGCGCAGCGGATTCGGGGCGCTCCTCGTCGGCACCTACGATGCGAAGGGGAAGCTGCGCTTCGCGGGCAAGGTCGGCAGCGGCTTCGATGAGCCCCTGCTGAAGACGCTGCTGCAGCGCTTCGCGCCGCTCAAGCGCGCGGAGGCGCCCTTCGAGAGCCCGCCGCGCGAGAGGGCCGTCCAGTGGCTGCGCCCCTCGCTCGTGTGCGAGGTGGCGTACGCGGAGAAGACCGACGATGGCATCCTGCGCCAGGCATCGTTCGTGGGGCTGCGCGAGGACATCGCGGCAAAACAGGTGGGCGAGGAGAAGCCCTTGCCCCAGCTGGTCATCACTCACCCGGAGCGCCTGGTCTGGCCCTCGCTCGGGATCCGGAAGATCGATCTCGTGCATTATCTCGAGGCGGTGGGCGAGTGGTTCCTGCCGCACCTCGCAAGCCGGCCGCTCACGCTGGTGCGCTGCCCCGACGGCGCGGAGGCGAAGTGCTTCTATCAGCGCCACCTCGGCATGGGCGCGAGCCCGGGCGAGCTCAAGCAGTTCAGGCGCGAGCGCTCCTCCAAGGGCTACTACCTGTACCTCGACTCGATCGCGGGGATTCTCAGCGCCGCGCAGAACGGCGCGGTCGAGTTCCATACCTGGGGCGCGCGCGTGCCCGACGTGCGCCATCCCGACCGCATCACCATGGACCTGGATCCCGGGCCGGGCATCGCGTGGCACGAGCTCGTCGAGGCGACGCGCTGGACGCGCACGCTGCTCGAGAAGCTCGGGCTCGAGTGCTTCCTGAAGACGACCGGCGGCAAGGGCCTGCATGTGGTCGTGCCGATCGCGCCCGCGCGCGAATGGGACGAGGTGAAGCAGTTCACCCGCGAGATCGCCGAGTTCCTGGTGCGCGCGCGGCCCGATCTCTTCGTCGCAAAGATGACCAAGAGCCGGCGCCACAAGCGGATCTTCGTCGACTACCTGCGCAACGCCGAGACCGCGAGCGCCATCGCCGCCTTCTCGCCTCGCGCGCGGCCCGGCGCGGGCGTCTCCACGCCGCTTTCCTGGGACGAGCTCGGCACGAAGGACCTGCGCGAGAAGTTCACCGTCAAGACCGTGCCCGCGCGACTCAGGCGACTGCGCGAGGATCCGTGGAAGACGTACGCGGCGACGAAGCAGTCCATCACCGCCGCGATGCGGAAGTCCCTGCGATGAGTTAGAGGCGGAGAAAGCGACGCCTTCAGGCGACGCTCGCGGGCTGCGTCGTGGTGAAAGTTGCCTCTGAGGACGGTGCTGGTACGCAAGTTGCGTGCCGTGGTCCGGATACTGGAGAACTTACAACCGCGAGGCTGGCCTTACTTTTCCTATGCCCCACCTTTTACTTGTCGACGATGACCCGGAAGCGCTGGAGTGGCTGAGCGAGCTCGCGAAGGCGGAGGGCTTCTCCGTCTCGCAGGCCGACTCGCTGCGCGCGGCGCGCATCCACATGTCGCGCCTGCAGCCCGACGTGCTGCTCACGGACCTGCAGCTGCCCGACGGCCAGGGCATCGAGCTGGTGAACGACCTCGAGTCGCGCGAGTCGACCGAGGTCGTACTCATCACCGGGCACGCGAGCGTGGAGAGCGCCGTGCAGGCGCTGCGCCTGGGCGCGACCGACTACCTGGTGAAGCCGGTCGACGTGGAGCGCCTCAAGGCGATCCTGCGCCGCGTGCCGAAGACCGGCGAGCTGCGCGCGGAGATCGGCGAGCTGCGCGAGGAGCTGCGCAAGCTCGGCCGCTATGGGCACCTGCTTGGGTCTTCGCCGCCGATGCAGAAGCTCTACGACCAGCTCGGCCGCGTCGCGCCGACCTCGGCCACGGTGCTCCTGGTGGGCGAGAGCGGCACCGGCAAGGAGCTCGCCGCGCAGACTATCCACGAGATGAGCCGCCGCAAGCGGGCGCCTTTCCTGCCGCTCAACTGCGGCGCGGTGTCGCCGCAGCTGATCGAGTCGGAGCTCTTCGGCCACGAGAAGGGCAGCTTCACCGGCGCCGACCGCCAGCACAAGGGCTACTTCGAGCGCGCCAACGGGGGCACGCTCTTCCTCGACGAGATCACCGAGATGCCGCAGGAGCTGCAGGTGAAGCTTCTGCGCGTGCTCGAGACCGGCACCTTCATGCGCGTGGGCACTACCACGCCGATCAGCACCGACGTACGGCTCGTCTGCGCGACCAACCGCGTGCCCGAACAGGCGGTGGGCGAGGGCAAGCTGCGCGAGGACCTGTACCACCGCCTGAACGTGTTCCCGATCACCATGCCGCCGCTGCGCGAGCGCGGCACGGACATCGAGCTGCTCGCGCAGCATTTCCTCGACCAGCTCAACAAGCAGGAGAGCGCCTCCAAGTCCTTCGCGCCTGCCACCATCGCTGCGCTCTACGCGCACACCTGGCCGGGCAACGTGCGGGAGCTCAAGAACTACTGCCAGCGCGCCTTCATCCTCGCCGACGAGGTGATCGACGCGAACCTCGCCCCGGCGGCGGTGGCGCAGCCCGAGTCCGCGCCGCTGCTGTCGGTCCGCGTGGGCAGCACGCTCGACGAGGTGAGCCGCCGCCTCATCGAGGCGACGCTTGCCGAGTGCGGCTCCAAGCGCAAGGCGGCCGACATGCTCGGCATCAGCCTGAAGACGCTCTATAACAAGCTCGCCGCCTACAAGAGCGAGAGCGCGAAGGAGGGCTCGCGCGAGCGCGACTACGAGGAGAGGAGTCGGGTATAGAAGTTGCTCTTTGGTTCCTGCCAATTCCTATTCCGGAGAAACCATGGAAACACCCGCTTCCACTTCCAAGCAGCAGGTCGATCGCCTCAGCCAAGGCGCGCACCAGGCCGTCGACCGCGCGGCGCAGGCCGCCTCGTCCGCCGCCGACCGCGTGAGCGAGAAGTACGAGGAGCTCTACGCCATGTCCGAGGACTGGGTCGAAACGGGCCGCGAGTACGTGCGCGAGCACCCGGTCGCCGCAGTCGGCATGGCGCTCGCCGCCGGCTGGCTGCTCGGTATGATCCTGCGCCGCTAGGCGCGATGGCCGCCACTGCGCCGATCCGCGCGCCGCGGCGCTCCGGCGGGCTCGCCGATCTGCTCGGCCGGCTTGCCGGGGACACGCGCGAGCTGGTGACCGACTACGCGCTGCTCGCCGCGCTCGACGCGCGCCGCGCCGCGATCCGCCTGGCGCTGCTGCTGGGCGCGGTGCTGGTCGCGGCGGTGCTCCTGGTGACGGCGTGGATGGCGCTCGTCGCGGGCGGCATCGTCTACCTGCTCGGGCAGGGCGCCTCGTGGATCACCGCGCTCGCGGTGGCCGCGCTCATCAACCTCGCCGGGGCCGCGGCGCTCGCCTTCTGGTCGCGCCGGCTCGTCGTGGAGGTGCCGTTCACCGCGCTCGTGCGCCAGCTGCGCGCCAAGGCTCCGCAGGAGCCTTCGTAGACCCCTTCCGAAGGAGCCCAGACATGAAGACCCCGCTCAAGCCCAGCCTCGATGACGAGATCTACGAGGTCGAGGAGCGCATCGCCCGCCGCCGCAGCGAGCTGCCGCGCGTCGCGCGCGCCACCCGGCAGACCGCCCTGCACGCGCTCGCTTCGCCTGCGGGCCTCGCGACGGCCGCCGCGATCGGATTCTTCGCCGGCGGCGGGCTGCGCCGCCGCCCGCAGCGCAAGGCGTACGTCGAGCGCCGCAAGAGCGCCCAGGGCTCGAAGGGCGCGATGCTGGGCAGTCTGCTGATGAGCGGCGTCGCCACGCTCCTGCGCTCGCAGTTCGGCTCGCCCGCCGGCATGGCGCAGGCGCTGCTCTCGAAGGTGAGATCGTCGCCGCACGGCGACGGGCGCTCTGTAGCCAGATAGCCGATAGAAATTCGCCGTTGGCGCCGATAGGCTTGCATCTGTCGATGCAAGCCGGCTCGCCGCCTTTCCCCCTGCTCGCGCGCATCGCGAGCGTTACCTACGGCCTCGTTGCGCTGCTCGCGGCGCTCGCCCTCTGGGGCTGGGTGCTCGATGTCGCCTGGCTGCGCGATCTCGGCGCACAGGCCGCGCCGACGCCGTTGCATTCTGGTTTAGTTTGATGGGACCAATTGACGTGCTGAATGGAATCGCGT
This sequence comes from Burkholderiales bacterium, assembly GCA_035649175.1. Lineage (GTDB taxonomy): Bacteria > Pseudomonadota > Gammaproteobacteria > Burkholderiales > SG8-39 > SCGC-AG-212-J23. The sequence goes on from DASRKB010000076.1 coordinate 7,270, forward strand.
TCTGGTTTGCAGAGATTCCTCTTCTCCTCGTCTGGTTTGGCACAAGTCTACCCGTTGGAACCGAAAAGAACGGATTGCTCGTCCCGAATGCGTTGGGCTTCGCAGTACTGGCTGGGTTGGTTTGGTCAATCATGTTTTTCTT
>DASRKB010000077.1:0-26394 GCA_035649175.1 Burkholderiales bacterium
CTGACCCCGATTTCAGCTCCTAAGGCGACACCTCTTCTGGCGCCTGCCCGGTGTGGATCCAGGTCCTCATCGCGCGCAGCGCCGCGAGCTCGGCGCCGACGAAGCCGTGCGCGGTGAACGCCTCGCACAGGCCGCCCTTCCAGCCGCCGCCGCCGCGCACGGTGACGAGCGGCTTGCCGCTCCTCCTCGCCGCGGCCTGCGCCTCGCGGTAGGGCGTGAACTGGCAGGGATCGTCGGCGTGGTGCACGAAGAGGAGCTCGCTTTTCAGCGCGCCGTAGTCGGCCCGTGAGAGGCCAGGGCCGTTCTTGCCGGCGACGAACACCGAGGCCGTGAGGATCACGCGCTTCGCGAGCTCCGGGTTCATGCGCGCGGCGTGGAAGGCGCTGACCGAGCCTTCGCTCGTACCGACGAGCGTCCAGTCCTTGACGCCGTACTTGCGCGATGCCTCCTCCAGCAGCGCGCGGACGTCGGCGCCGTAGCGCGGCGTCGCGCGGAACTCCTGGTAGAAGCTCGCCCACTGGTCGGACGGGGCGTCGACCACCATGACGAGCGTTTCCGCGTCGAGCCAGCGCCGGCGCGAGCGCACGAGGAAGTTGCCGCGCATCTCGAACTTGAGCGCGCCCTCGTCCTGCCGCAGCCTGATGATCCCGGGATGCCCGGGGAAAAGCGCCACGCCGCGCGCCAACGTGCCCTTCTCCGCCGAGTAGCTGACGAGCCCGGCGATCGAATAGCCCTCGCGCTTCACCGTAAGGACCTCGTGCGGATGCGCGAGGTTGGGATCCTCGCGCTGCGCGAGCGCCGCGGTGGCAGCCAGGAAAAGAGCCGCGTAAATGGGGACAGTTCCCATTGTTCTCATCAATACGACTTCGGCAGGCCGAGCACGCGCTCGGCGATGTAGCAGAGGATGAGCTGCGGGGTCACGGGCGCGATGCGGCCCACCAGCGACTCGCGCAGGTAGCGCTCGACGTGGTACTCGGCGGCGTAGCCGTAGCCGCCGTGGGTCATGACCGCCTGCTGGCAGGCGTCGAAGCAGGCTTCGCCCGCGAGGTACTTGGCGGCGTTCGCCTCCGCGCCGCAGCTCTTGCCCGCGTCATAGAGCGAGGCGGCCTTGAAGGCCATGAGGCCGGCGGCCTCGAGCGCGGCCCACTTGGCGGCAAGCGGATGCTGGATCGCCTGGTTCTGGCCGATCGGCCGGTCGAAGACGACGCGCTCCTTCGCGTATTTTGCCGCGCGCGCGATCGCGCAGCGGCCAAGGCCCACGAGCTCCGCGGCGATGAGGATGCGCTCGGGGTTCATGCCGTGCAGGATGTACTCGAAGCCCTTGCCCTCCTCGCCGATGCGATCGGACTCGGGCACCGGCAGCGCGTCGAAGAACACCTGGTTCGAGTCGACCGCGTGCCGGCCCATCTTGTGAATCTCGCGCACCTCGATGTGCGTGCGCTCGAAGTCGGTATAGAAGAGCGTCAGGCCGGCATCCGCCCTCGCGAGCAGCAGCACCTTCTCGGCGACCTGCGCGGTGGAGATCCACACCTTCTGGCCGGACACGATGTACTTGTCGCCTCGCTTCTCCGCCTTTACCTTCAATTTGCGGGTGTTCAACCCGGTGTTGGGCTCGGTCACTGCGAAGCAGGCGCGGTGCTCCCCGCGGATCAGGGGCGGCAGCATGCGTCGCTTTTGGTCTTCATTTCCAAAGACGACGACAGGGTTGAGGCCGAAGATATTCATATGCACGGCGGAAGCGCCGGAGAACGCGGCGCCCGACTCGGCGATCGCCTGCATCATGACCGCGGCCTCCGTGATGCCCAGCCCGGCGCCGCCGTAGGCCTCCGGCATCGCGATGCCGAGCCAGCCGTCCTTCGCCATCGCCTGGTGGAAGTCGGCCGGAAAGCCCCCCTCCCTGTCGCGCTTCAGCCAGTAGTCGTCGGGGAAGCGCTCGCAGAGCTTCGCGATCGCCTCCCGAATTCGCTCTTGCTCAGGTGTGAGGGAAAAGTCCATTGGGAAGAAACGTGGTCCGTCCCTGTTCTTCGCTACCTTCCCCGTCGCGCGAGCTGGGCAACGCCCAGCGCGATCAGGATCACCGGCCACCAGGTGCCGAGGAGCTCGCGGAGCTGGCGCCACTGGATGAACTCGAGGTTGTGCGCGAGGAAGAGCAGCCCGAGCACGATCAGCACGATCGGCCAGACGATGGTGTCGCGCCCGTTGGCCATTCAAATGGGGACAGACCCCGTCTTTCTCATTTGCGCGATCGCCGCGTCGTCGAAGCCGAGCTCGACCAGGATCTCGCGGGAGTGCTCGCCCAGCCCGGGCACGCCGCTGCGGATGCGGCCGCCGCGCCGGCCGTTCGCCCAGACCGGGAACTGAACGAACTCGCCCACCGCGGCTTTTCTTTCCTTCAGATGCTCGATCTCGCTCGCCTGAGCGGGCGTGAGGCACAGGTCCACCGGCACGTCGTTCTCGCCGAGCAGCCGCAGCCACTCGTCCGCGGTTTTCGTCCGAAGCACTTGCTCTATCTTCACAGAGAGTTCATCCCCATTCTGCCTCCTGAGGGCGTCCGTGGCGAATCGCGCGTCGCGCAGCTCGGGCGCCACCGCAACGAAGTTCTCCCAGAAGTGCTCCTCCAGGATCCCGAGCGTGAGGCGCTTGCCATCCGCGGTCTCGAACACGTCGTTCACGGGAAAGATATGCGCGCGCGGGTCGGCCTTCGCATCGAGGCTGTGGCGCATCGCCGCCCAGAAGAACGCCGACTCGAAGAGCGACAGATCCAGATAGGTTCCGTTTCCGGTGGAATCTCTATGGTGGAGCGCCGCAAGGACAGCGATGCCGGCGAAAGCGCCGCCGCCCATGTCGGCGAGCGGCAGCGAGGAGCGCACCGGCGGCTTCAGCCACTGGCCCGAAAAGGCGAGCGCGCCCGCCGCGGCGACGTAATTCACGTCGTGCCCCGGCCGCTCGCGCCACGGTCCGGTCTGCCCATAGCCGGAGATGGAGCAGTAAATGATCCTCGAATTGAAAAGAGACAAGGTTTGAAAATCAATCTTCAGTCGCTTCGCCACGCCCGGTCGGAAGCCCTCCAGCACGATGTCGGCATGCTTCGCCAGCCGCTCCACCACCTCCGCCGACTCGGGCTTCTTGAGATCGAGCGCGAGGCTGCGCTTGTTGCGATTCTCCATGCGGAACTGCGCCGGGACATAGCCCCGCCCCGGGTCGCCGCGCGGCGCCTCGACCTTGACCACCTCGGCGCCGAGGTCGGCGAGAATCGCCGAGCAGAACGGACCCGGAACGAACATCGAGAAGTCCACTACGCGGATGCCGCTCAGCGGCTGCCAGGGCTCAGACACGCTTCACCTTCGCCGGGTCCTCGCCGTAGGGCGGCGCATAGATCACCATCACTTTCGCCCGCTCGCTGGTGACGATGAAGATATGCATTGCGTCGGCCGGGAAGAAGCACGCTTCACCCGCCTTCATCTCGAAGCGCTCGCCCGCCACCTCGACGTGCGCCTCGCCCTCAAGGAGGTAGCACACCTGCTCGATGCCGGGATGCGAGTGCGGCAGCGCGCCCTTGCCGCGCTCGATGTCGCCGATCAGCACCTCGACCTGCTTTGCGCCCACGGTCTCCGGGCCGATGAGGCGCACGTTGCGCGTACCGGTGTGGTTGGCCGGCGAATAGGAAGGAAGCTCCGCGGGGCGCACGAGGTATTTCATGCGTCGATCCAGTTGTAGAGGGCGATGCCGCCGTCGACCACGATGGTACTGCCCGTGACGTAGGCGCCGAAGCGCTCGGAGAGCACCGCGACCGCCATCGCCGCGACGTCGGCCGGCGTGCCGAAGCGCCGCAGCGGAATCTTCTCGACCATGCCCGGCGGCGCCTGGAAGCCCCCGCCCGGGATCGCGCCGGGCGCGATCGCGTTGACCCGGATGCCTTGCGGCCCGAGCGCCCGCGCGAGCTCCTTCACCAGCATCGTCTCGCCCGCCTTCGCTGCGCTGTAGTGCGGGATGCGCCGCGGCGACTCGGCGTGCAGCGAGGTAACGAGCAGGATTTTTCCTTTGGTCCTTCTCTCCACCATATGCTTTCCGAACGCCTGCGCGAGAACAAAAGCGGCGTCCAGGTTCACCGCGAGCATCTCGCGCCACTGCGCCTCGGTGGCCTCGAGCACCGTCTGGCTCTCCTGGCGCCGCGGGCTCGCGCTGTGCACGAAGATCGACACGGCTCCGAGCCGGCGGATCGCCTCGGCGGCGAGGCGCCGCGCGCCGTCCGCGGAGGAAAGATCGACGTCGAAATCGGAGCCCGCAAGGTCGGCGCGCATCACCTTTGCGCCCTCCGCCTCGAGCGCCGCGGCGATGCCCTTGCCGATGCCGTTGCCGGTGCCGGTGACGAGCGCCCGGTCGCCCTCCAGCAGCTTCAAGCGAGGCCGGCCTTCGCCCGCTTCGCCGCGAGGCGCTCGCGCCTCTTGGCGGTCTCGACCACGAAGCGCACATGCGTGCCGCGGCCGACTTCCTCGATCGGATCCTTCACCGAGAAGGTGAACGTCACCTTTCGGCGATCCACTTCGGCGATCTGGACTGCTATTTCCACCTGAAGACCGAGCGGCGTGGCCGCCAGGTGATCGATCGACACGTGCGTGCCGACCGAATCCTCCCCGGGGTCGAGGTGCTCGAGGAGGAAGTCGCGGCAGCTGTACTCCACGTCGCTCACCATGCGCGGCGTGGCGTACACCATGCCCTCCTTCCCCATGAAGCCGATGCAGCGGGCTTCATCCACGAGGATCGTCTTCTTCGTGGACAGGCCTTTCTGCAGCGACGCTTTCATGGCGCCTTGTAGCCGGCGCGCTCGACGGCGCGCTTGAAGTCCGCGACGCCGCTTTTGGCAGGATCGTAGGTGACCTTGGCGCTGGCGGTGGCGAGCGAAACATCCACCTTCGACACCCCCGCGACGCCGGAGAGCATGCGGGTCACGCTCTTCACGCAGCCTTCGCAGTCCATTCCTTCGACCTTCAGTTCGACGGTTTCCATCGGTTGAGCAGTAGTGAGTTGGAGACGACCGACACGGAGCTTGCCGCCATCGCCGCGCCCGCGATCACCGGGCTCAGCATCCCGGCCGCCGCGAGCGGCAGGCCGAGGATGTTGTAGACGAAGGCGAAGAAGAGATTCTGCCGGATTTTGGCGAGCGTGGCGCGCGAGAGGGTGATGGCATCGGCGATGCCGGCGAGGTCGTTCTTCATGAGCGTCACGTCGGCGACGTCGAGCGACGCCCCGCTGCCGCTCGCGAGCGCGAAGCTGACGTCGGCCCTGGCGAGCGCCGGCGCGTCGTTCACCCCGTCGCCCGCCATGCCGACGTGGCGGCCCTCTTTCCTCAGCGCGTCGATCTCGGCGCTTTTCTCATGCGGCAGCACGCCCGCCTTCCAGCGAGCGATGCCGAGCTCGGCGGCGACCCGCTCGACCGCCGCCGGCTGGTCGCCGGAGAGCATCACCGGCTCGATGCCCATCGCGCGCAGCCGCCGGACAGCGGCCGTGGAGGTTTCGCGCAGCGCATCGGCGAGCACGATCCAGCCGAGGAAGCGCCCCTCGAGCTCGACGCCGACCACCGTTTCCTGCGCCCCCGGGGAGGGCCGCTGGACGAAGTTGGGCGAGCCGAGGCGCGCTTCCCTGCCGTCCACCTTTGCGCTTACGCCCCTCCCGCCGTGCGAGCGCCATTCCGTGACGCGGCGCGGCGAGATGCGCCGGCGCAGGATCGCGCGCGCGATCGGATGCTCGGAGCGGCTCTCGAGCGCCGAGGCGATATCCATGATTTCCTCTCGTGATGACGCCTTCTCGGGGAGGACGTCGGTGACCTCGGGCTGCCCGTACGTCAGCGTCCCGGTCTTGTCGAACACCAACGTGTCGAGCTTCTGCGCGCCTTCCAGCGCCGCGGCGTTCTTGATGAGGATGCCGGCGCGCGCTGCGGCGCCAATGCCGACCATGAGCGCGGTGGGCGTCGCGAGGCCGAGCGCGCAGGGGCAGGCGATCACGAGGACCGCGACCGCCGGAAGCAGCGCGCTCGAGGGTCCACCAACGAAATACCAGATGATGAAAGTGAGAAAAGCGATGCCGACGACCACCGGCACGAAAATCCCGGAAACCTTGTCCACCAGCCGCTGCACCGGCGGCTTGGAGGCCTGGGCCGCGGCGACGAGGCGGATGATGCCGGCGAGCACCGTCGCCTTGCCCGTCCCCGTCGCCACGCACTTGAGCGAGCCGTCGGTGTTGACGGTGCCGGCGAACACGGTTGCGCCGGGCTGCTTGTCCACGGGCATCGCCTCGCCGGTGAGCATCGACTCGTTCACCGCCGAGCGGCCCTCGAGCACGCGGCCGTCGAGCGCGATCGGATCCCCGGGGCGCACGACGAACGCGTCGCCGGGCTGCAGGCTCGCCACTTCGACCTCGGCGAGCCTCCCGTCCTTCTCGACGAACGCCGTCTTCGGCTGCAGCCGGATCAGCCCCTCGAGCGCGCGCGCGGCCTTCGCCTTCGCCCGTGCCTCGAGAAACTTGCCGAGCAGCACCAGCGTGATGACCACGGCGCTCGCCTCGAAGTACACGTGCTGATCCAGATTGAAGGTGAACACGGCGGCGGAAAAGAAGTAGGCGGCGCTCGTGCCCAGCGCCACGAGCACGTCCATGTTGGCCGTGCCGCCGCGCAGCGCTTTCCAGCTCCCGCGATAGAAGCGCCGGCCGCTCCAGAACTGCACGGGGGTGGCGAGCGCAAGCTGCAGCCAGGGGGGCACGAGCGCATGCAGGAGGAGCGGCGCCGTGAAAACCGCGGCGAGCACGAAGTCGTTGCGCGCACGGCGGTCTTCTTCCGAGTGGTCGCGAATTTGCCCCTCACGCGCAAGATGCGCGTCGTAGCCGGTATCGCGGATCCTTTGCAGCACGTCATCAAGGGAGGCGGCTGGGGTCGAAAGCCGCACGACCGCCTTCTCCGTCGCGAGATTGACGCTCGCCTCCACGCCGTCGAGCCGGTTGAGGTTCTTCTCGATCCGCGCCGCGCAGGCGGCGCAGGTCATTCCCTCTACGTCGAGCTCGACAAGCTCTGCCATTGCGCTTGCGCCACCCTGGGCAGCCCGAAGAAATGCATCGTGAAGGTGCTGCCCTTGCCAAGCTCGCTCTCCACGGCAAGCGTGCCGCCGTGCTGCTCGACGATCTGCCGGGCGGCCGCGAGGCCGATGCCGGTGCCGGAAAAGCGCCGGGCCACGTTGCGGCCACGCTCGAAGCGCTCGAACACGCGCTCGAGGTCCTCGGGCGGGATACCCACGCCGCGGTCGGCGACCGAGAGCAGCACATCCGCATCGCGTGCCTGGAGGCGTACCCGGATCTCGCCCCCGTCCGGGGAATACTTGAGCGCGTTGCCAATCACGTTCTCGACCGCGCGCTGCAGGCGCGGTCCGTCGATCTCGAGAGCCAGCTCGTCGGGACCCTCGTAGACGATGCGGTGGCGCCCGGTGGTGTGCTGGCATTCGAGCACCACCTGGCGCACCAGCCCCGCGAAATCCGCCGGCGCCTTGTCGAGCTCGAGCGGCCGCCCCACCTGCAGGTGCGCGACGTCCAGAAACGCGTTCAGCAGGCGCGTCATGCGCCGCGCGGCGGAGAGGATGTGCTCGGCGCAGCGCGCGAGCTGGTCGGCCCCGATCGCGCCGGGCCCCTGCGCGGCGCGCTCGACCAACTCGCCGGCGACTTGAATCGTCGACAGCGGGTTGCGCAGGTCGTGCGCCGCCGCGGCGAGGAACTCGTCGCGCGTCTGCAGCGCGCGCTTGAGATCCCCGGAGAGACGGTCGGCCCGCTCGGCATAGAGCGCGACGCGGCCCGCGAGGATCCAGCCGAGGCCGAATACCACGCCTAGGATCACGATGACCACGGCGGCGCGCTCCAGCGCGTCGCGTCGCGCCGCCCCGAAGGCACTCGAGGCAGACTCGCTCAACAGCACGCCCCAGCCGTAGCTCTCCACCGGCGCGTACGCCAGCAGTGTGGCGCCGTCGAAGCGAATGCCGGCCTTTCCGCCGACGACCGCCTCGATCTCCGGGCCCGAGAGCCGCTCGAGCTCCGCGATCTCGTTCGGGTCGGGCCGGATGAAAGCCTGCCCCTCGAGGTCGACCACGGTGAGCCGCAAGGAGGGCGCGGCCATCTTTTCCCGCAGCTTGGCGGCGAACCGGTCGGTGGGCAGGGGCACAACGAGCACGCCCGTACCGCCGCCGGTAAAGGCCACCGGCGCGGCGACGACGACCGTCGTCTTGCCGGACACGCGGCCGATGAGCGCCGCGCTGACCACGGGACGGCGTTCGCGCATCGCTGCGAGGAAGTAGGCCCGGTCGCCAAGGTACACGCCCGGCGCGCCCTGCGAGCTGCTGATGCTCATGCCGTCGCTGCCGATGAGCCCGAGCCCTTCCCAGTCCGGCTGGACGGCGGCGATAGTCCTGAGCGTCTCGTCGAGCGCACGCCCGGGCACGCCACTGCGGAGCGCGGGTCCGGCCGCGATGGCGCGGGCGGCGACGACGTGCCCGTCGAGGAAGGCCTCGGTGGCGAAGGCCGCGGCGCGCGCGAGCTGCAGGCGGTCCTCGGCGATGCGCTGCTCGTCCTCGCGAAGCTGCTGCCAGAGCAGCACGCCGGTAAGGACCACCAGAGGCGCGATGACCAGGACGATGACCCAGAGGACACGCGCGCGCTGGGTCATGGCCATCGCGGGATTCTACGAGATAGTTCTCCCCTTCACGCGGCGGCGCGCCGCGGCAAGTCCAGGTACGACCCGAGATAAGCGCTCAGCTCGCGCGCATCGTCGCCGGCGCCGTCGAGAAGCGCGGACTTGCGTCGGCGCATGAACGGCAGGCCCATGAGCACCATCCCCGGCGCATCGAGCACCACGCCGCCGTCGTGGCGGACCCGGCCCTTGCGGTCGAACACGGGCACGTGCAGCCAGGAATAGTCGGGGCGGAACCCGCTCGCCCAGAGCACGGTGCGGATGCCCTCGCGCGCGAGGTCGAGCGAAAGCATGGACGAGGCAGGAACCTGGGTGCGCTCGAAGCGCCGCGGCGGCTCGAGCGCCGCGCCGCGGCCCGCGCGCGCGGCCCAGTAGTCGATCCGGTCGAGCAGCCGGTTCATCTTGAGGTCAGAGAGCGCTGCCTGGTTGGCGAGCGAGCCCGAGAAAAGCGCTCTTCCGTCGCGCAGGCCGGCGAGGCGGCCGGCGAGGCGCACACCGATCGCCGAAAGCGCGTTCAGGTCCAGCGAGCGTCCCTCCGGAGTGCCCGCGAGCTGCAGCGAGGGTACGTTGCGCGCGCGCTCGATATCGTCGATCTCGTCGTAGCGCTCGTCCAGGATGCCGACGGCATCCATCCACCACTGGATGTCGCGGCCGCGGTAGCGGCGCGGCACGCGGATGTGCTCGCCCACCGCGAGCACCACCTGGCGCCCGGAGCGCTGGATCTCATCGGCGAGCTGCATCCCGCTCGCCGCTGCGCCGACCACCAGCACGCCGCCCGGGTCGAGATGAGCAGGATTGCGGTACTGGTGCGGCGTGAGGCTCGCAACGCCGGCAGGCAGCGCGTTGGCGAGCGCCGCCGGCACGTTGGCGATATTGCAGGCGCCGCTCGCGAGCACGACAGCGCGGCAACGCCAATCCCCGCGACTCGTCGCGACCGCATAGCCCTCCTCCGTGCGACGCACGGAAGTGACCCGAGTGTGGATGCGAACCGGCGCCGTGATCGTCCTGGCGTAGCGCTCGATCAAGGCGACCGTCTCGCCCATCGTTCGGTAGCCGTGCGGGTCCTCGTCCGCCGGGACGTGCCCCGGCAGGCGGCTCTGCCAGCTCGGCGTAAGCAGCCGTAGCGAGTCCCAGCGCTCGGTGCGCCAGGAGTTCGCCACCTCGCCGCGCTCGAGGACCGCATGGTCGATCGAGCGTTCGGCGAGGCAGCGGCTCATGGCGAGGCCCGCATGGCCCGCGCCGATGACGAGCACGTCGGTGCGCATGGCGCGCCCGGAGCGCCGCTCAGTTCACCGACACCGTGACGGCAGTCGGGTTGGTGAGGATGTCGTAGACCGCGGAGCGCTTCTGCGATTGCGCCACGAGCGCCTCGATCTGCTCCTGCGTCGCGTCGGCGTCGATTTGGAAGTGGACTTTGATGCCGTCGAAGCCGTTGCGCACATCCGCATCGATGCCGAGGATGCCCTGGATGTCCATCGAGCCCTCGAGGATCGCCGTCACCGAGCGGAGCTGGATGTTGCGGTGCTGCGCGACGGCGGCCACGCCGGCCGTCAGGCAGCCGGCGAGACCGGTCAGCACCATCTCGACCGGCGTCGCGCCCTTGTCCTCGGAAGCGAAGATCTCGGGGTGGTCCATGTCGAAGCTGAACTCGGTCCGGTGGCTCTGCTCCTGCCCTAAACCGTAGAAGCCCTTCACATTCGTGCGGCTGTGCGTGCCGCTCATCCACTTCGAGCTCGCGCGCCAGTTGAACTTCGCCGCCTGAGGCGCCTTAGAGAGTGCCTCGCGCGCCCCCAGCAGCGCCTCGACGTTCACGCCATTCTTCGCCTGCTTCTCTGCCACTGCGGTCATAGCTTTCTCCTCCGATGAGTGTCTGATCGCGCCCTATGCGCGACGGAGGAGACTAGGCCGGTCATGTATCCGGACGATGTCGCGTTCTGGCCGTTTTGTTTCCCGATTGTTGCCGCGCAACGCTGCCGGCCGCGCCGGCGCGAAAAGCTGCCGGTAGCCCTTCGGGCTCAGCCCGGTCCTTCTCCGGAAGAGCCGCCTAAAGAATGAGGCGTCCTCGTATCCCACCTCGGCGCTGATCTCGTCCGCCGCGCGATCGCTTTCCTCAAGCCGTCGTTTCGCCTCCTCGATGCGCAGGTTCTGCACGTAGTCGATGAGCGCGAGGCCGGTCGCCGCCTTGAAGCGGCGCTTCAAGGTTCGCTCAGGCACGCGAGAACGGGCGACGGCGCGCCCGACGGCGCCCGGCTCGCGGAAGTGCTCTCGCAGCCAGGTCTCGCACTCGCGCACAACCGCGTCGACGTGCGGCCGCACGCGCGAGAGCGACGCGTACGGCAACTGGCCTTCGTCGTGCCACTTGAGGAGATAAACCTTCGCGATGCGCAGCGCCTCGCCGGGACTCGCGTGCCGAGAGATGACGTGAAGCGCGAGGTCGTGCCAGGAGGTCGTGCCGCCGGCGGTGACGACGCGCCCGTCGTCGTCGGCAAAGCAGAGGTTCGGCTCGGGCCGGAAGCGGATCTGCGGAAAGCGCTGGCGGAAGAGGTCCAGATAGCCCCAGTGCGAGGTCGCCTCCCGCCCGTCGAGAAGCCCGGTCTCGGCGAGGAGGATCGCGCCCGAGCAGGCCGAGTAGATGCAAGCGCCGGCGGCGTGGCATTTCCGGATCCACTCGATGACCCTAGGGTAGCGGCCGCCCAAATGCTCGTCGGGGCCAAGCCAGAGCTCGGGGAGGATCACGATGTCGGCGGGCGGATCATCCGCGATGCATGCGCCGGGAGTGACCGGCACTTCGTTGCCGCAGCGAAAGGGCCGGCGGGCGGGCGAGACGATACGCACGTCGAAAGGCGAAGAGGCTTGTCCCGTTCGAGCGAGCGTCTGCCAGAGGTTACCGGCCGACTTCAGGACGTCCACCATGCCGTAGAGCGCGGAGCCCGCGGTCTCCGGGAGCGCGAGGATCGCCACGCGCTTCGGAAGCGGCGGGCGGCTGGGGCGAGGCTTGCCTGGCATGGCGGCGCGTGGCACGAAAGAACCGTTTTGGGCAAGCCTCCCGCTTACCGGGCCGGCCGTCAACCCCTATCGTGCACCGCAGGCGCCGGCAATTCCGCCGGGCCGCAACGAAGGAGAGACGACCATGGCTGCACAGATGAAAGAGATGAAGCTTCCTATCACGCGCAACGGGCTCGACCTCGAGCAGATGACGAAGACGGTCGAGGCGATCAAGGCCCAGCCCGCGATCGCGCAGTTCCAGTTCCGCGCCCGCAATCGCTGGATCAACGGCGGCGAGAACCGCTCGACGATCCGCGACTTCTACGGCGCGGGTGCCGAGGACCAGTCCCGCGACCGGCCCTTCGAGTTCGTCAACGGCGAGCCCCCGGTGCTGCTCGGCAACAACGAGGGAGCCAACCCGGTGGAGTTCCTGCTGCACGCGCTCGCCGGCTGCGTGACGACGACAACCGTGCTGCACGCTTCGGCCCGCGGCATCACGATCAAGTCGCTCTCGACCGAGCTCGAAGGCGACCTGGACGTGCATGGCCTGCTCGGGCTCGATGAGAACGTGGCGCCGGGCTACCGCGAGATCCGCATCAGGATGCACGTCGAGGCCGACTGCAGCGACGAAGAGCTCGACGATCTGCTCAAGTTCGCGCAGAACCACTCGCCGGTGTGCAACACCGTGTGCCGGCCGGTGCCCGTGGTGATCCAGCGGGTCTAGGGGTGAATCCTAGGAGCCTCGAAGCGGCGGGATCTGGAAGTGCCGCCGGTAGTGGCCTGGCGTGACTCCGGTGACGCGCTTGAAAAGCCGCCGGAAGAACGCCGGGTCCTCGTAGCCCACGCGCCAGCCGATCTCGTCGATCGGCGCCCGGGTGCGCTCGAGGCGCCGCTTCGCGTCCTCGACACGGAGCTGCTGCACGTAGGCAAGCGGCGCGTAGCCGGTCGCGGCCTGGAAGCGGCGCTTGAAGGTGCGCTCGGCGAGGCCGGCGCGCTTCACCATCTCCGCCACCGGATCGGCGACCGAGAGATTGCTTTTCAACCACTGCTGCGCGGCGAGGATCGCGCCGTCGCCGTGATCGGTGCGGCCCTCGAAGATCATGTAGGGCCCGAGGCCGTCGCGGTGCCACTGCAGCGCGTAGAACTTCGCCACCGTCTGCGCCGCGGTCGGCCCGACGTGCTTGGCGATGAGGTAGAGCACGAGGTCGTGCCATGACATCGAGGCGCCCGAGCTGACAAACTGCCCGCGCTCGCCGGCGATTACGAGCGAGCGCTCGGGATGGAGCACGACGCGCGGAAAGGCGGCCTGGAACTTCGGCGCGTAGCCCCAGTGCACCGTGATGTCGCGGCCGTCCAGGAGGCCCGTCTCGGCGATGAGGAAGGCACCGGAGCACGCCGAGCAGATCGTCGCGCCGCGCTCGTGCGCCTTCTCGATCCACGCGGCGAGCCCCGGGTAGCGGCCTTTCTCCCAGCCTTTCGCCGGCAGCACGATCGAGGGCACGATCACCACGTCGGTCTTCCGTGCATCCGCAACGCCCCGATGCGCCCGCGTCGCGAGCCCGCTTGCCAGCGTCACCGGCCCGTCGGCGGCGCCGACGATCTCCACCTCGAACGGCGCCTGGTCCGGGATCGCGTCGTGTCCGCGCAGCAGGCCGAAGCCCGACAGCACGTCGTAGATGCCGTGCAGCGTCGAGATCGACGCGTCGGGAATCGCGACCAGGCTGACGTGCAAAGGCTTCGGCATGGGTGGCAGTTTTGAACCGCGGGCGGCAGGTTACGCTCTCGTCCCTGCTTGCGGCAACGGGCATCGTTCGCTCCTCTATTACCACATTGCGGAGACCACGATGCAGATCGACCAGGAAAAGCTCGGCGCGCTCGTCAACCAGGCGCTCGCCGACATCGCCGGCGCCCACGGCGGCGTGATGATCACCCTCGGCCACAAGCTCGGCCTCTACCAGGCGCTGAAGGGCGCCGGGCCCCTGAGCTCAGCGGAGATCGCCCGGCGCTCGGGCTGCGCCGAGCGCTACGTACGCGAGTGGGCGAACTCGCAGGTCGCGGGCGGCTACCTCGCCTACCATCCCTCCTCCGAGACCTACGAGATGACGCCGGAGCAGGCGATGGTGCTCGCCGAGGAGTCAAGCCCGGTGTTCTTCCCGAACGCGTGGGCGATCAACGCCTCGCTGTGGCACGACGAGCAAAAGTTCATCGACGCGTTCCGTACCGGCAAGGGCATTCCCTGGGGCGAGCACAACGAGCGCCTCTACTGCGGCGTCGCCGCCTTCTTCCGCAACGGCTACCAGGCGAGCCTCGTCGCAGAGTGGCTGCCGGCGCTCGATGGGGTTGTCCCCAAGCTCGAGAAAGGCGCGCGCGTCGCCGACATCGGCTGCGGCTACGGCCACTCCACCGTCATCATGGCCAAGGCCTTCCCCAACTCGCGCTTCTGGGGCTTCGACGTCCATGAGGGCTCGATCGAGGAAGCGCGCCGGATCGCGAAAGACGCCGGGGTCGCCGACCGCGTCACCTTCGAGGTCGCGCAGTCGCACGACTTCCCCGCCCAGGCCTACGACCTCATCTGCTACTTCGACTGCCTCCACGACATGGGTCACCCCGAGCGTGCGCTTAGGTACGCCGCGAAGACCATGGCGCAGGACGGCACCGTGCTCCTCGTCGAGCCCTTCGCGAACGACAAGGTCGAGGACAACATCAACGTCGTCGGCCGCCTGTTCTACGCCGGCTCCGCCACCATCTGCTGCGCCCATGCCATCAGCGAGAACGGCACCCATGTCCTTGGCGCCCAGGCCGGCCCCGCCCGCCTCGGCGCCGTAGCGAAGGCGGCGGGCTTCACACGGTTTCGCAAAGCCAAGGAGACACCGTTCAACCTGATCCTCGAAGCCCGACGGTAAGGTCGTCCCACCCAGCCCGGGGCTTCCGGAATCCCGCTTTCGCGGGAACGACACAAAGGTGCTCGTCGGGGGGGCTAAGATCCATCTCGCATGGAACTCCTAGCCGTCGTGAAGCGCGAATGCGAAACCTGCCAGCTGGTCGGCCCGGTGCTCGCCGAGCTCAGGAAGCGCGGGCGGCTCGAGCTGTGGTCGCAAGACGATCCCGCGTTTCCGGAGGTCGCTGGCGGATCAAGGGACGACCGGTCGCTCGAAACCTCCTGGCGGCACAAGGTGGAGATCGTGCCGACGCTCATCCGCATGGAAGGCGGGCGAGAGGTGGATCGCGCGGAGGGCTGGGTGAGCGCAGAGTGGGAGCGCGTGACGGGGATCGCGGGGCTCGGCGCTGCGCTGCCGGCGTTCAAGCCGGGATGCGGGTCGAAGTCGGTGGAGGCCGGAATGCCGGAACGGCTCGCCCTGCGCTTCGGGGAGATCAAGCTTGCGTCGCGGCCGATCGTCGTCGACCCGATGGACGATCCGATCGAGGTGACGTACGACCGCGGCTGGTCGGACGGCCTGCCGGTGGTGCCGCCCACGGACCTGCGCGTCGCGCGCATGCTCTCAGGCACGACGCGCAAGCCCGCCGAGGTGCTCGGGCTCATTCCGCCGAACCTCGTCGAGTGCACGGTCGAGAAGGCCGCGGTCAACGCGGTGCTCGCCGGCTGCCGGCCGGAGTACTTCCCGGTGGCGCTGGCGACGATCGAGGCGGCGCTCAAGCCCGAGTTCTCGATGCACGGCCTGCTCGCGACGCTCTGGTTCTCCGGGCCGGTGATCATCGTGAACGGGCCGGTCGCACGCCGCATCGGCATGAATAGCGGCGGCAACGCGCTCGGCCAGGGCAACCGCGCCAACGCGACGATCGGCCGCGCGCTGCAGCTCGTCATCCGCAACGTCGGCGGCGGCCGGCCGCAGGAAATCGACCGCTCGGTGCTCGGCAATCCCGGCAAGTACACGTTCTGCTTCGCGGAGGACGAGAGCGATCCCGCGTGGGTGCCGCTCAACGTGGCGCGCGGCCATGCGCGCGGCTCATCCACCGTCACGCTTTTCCATGGCGACGGCGTGCAGGGCGTCGCCGACCAGAAGTCGCGCGACGCGGAAAGCCTCGCACGCTCGCTCGCGATGGCGCTCTGCGCGGTCGGGCACCCGAAGCTCGCCGAGACCGCCAACGCGATCCTCGTCCTCTCGCCCGACCACTACGCGATCTTCAGGCAGGCAGCCTGGGGGCGCGCGGAGATCGAGGCAGCACTCTACGAGGCGCTCAGGCGCCCGGGCCGCGACCTCGTCGTGGGCGCGCACGGCGTGGGCGAAGGCATCGACCCGGCGCGCGCTGAGGAGATGGTCGATAAGTTCCGGCCCGGCGGGCTGCTCGTGGTGCGCGCCGGCGGCGCAGGCGGCCTCATGTCCGCCGTCATCGGCGGCTGGATCGCGCAGCGGCGCCACACCGAGGTTCAAATCGTTTCTCAGGAGGTCAAGTCATGAATGAAAAGTACGTGATGAGAGATCCGACGGCGGAAACCGCCGGCGCGATGCGCGAGCGCGTGGCGCCGCCCGACGACCTCTCGAAGGCGACGATCGGCCTTTTCAGCATCTCGAAGGAGAGAAGCAGCGAGTTCCTGGATACGCTGCAGGAGCGGCTCGCCGCGCGCGGCCTGGAGGTGCTGCGCTTCGCGAAGCCCACGCACACCAAGCCCGCGCCGGAGAGCGTGCTCGCGGACATCGTCGAGCGCTGCGACGTCGTCGTGGAGGCGCTCGCCGACTGAGGGTCCTGCACGTCGTGCAGTTTGCATGACCTGCAGAGCCTCGACCGGCGCGGCATCCCCGGCTGCGGCGTAGCCACCGAGGCCTTCCGCCAGGCGGCGGACGCGCAGATGAGGGCTCTCGGCTTCGCCGCCGGGCTCGTCTGGGTGCCGCACCCGATCCAGAACCGCACGCCCGAGGAGCTCTCTGCGATCGCGGATGCGGCGCTGGAGGGGATCCTCGCGCTGATCCAGCGCTAGCTCCCGTTTCGCTCGAAACTGGCTCAGAATAGCGGCCGCCTCACATGACCCGAGCGAATAGAGCCGCGGACGCCGCTGAGATCAGGAACCAGGCTGCATACGGCCTCGTAGAAGGCGCCCGGTACTTGCGTCTGCCGGTCGCCACGCTGCGCTCGTGGGTCGCAGGACGCGACTATCCGAAGGGAAAGGGCCGCGGGCGATTCCAGCCGCTCATCCAGCCGGCGTACGGCGGTCCGCCGCCCCAGCTCTCTTTCTGGAATCTGATCGAGGCGCACGTCCTTCGCTCGCTGCGCAGTGAGCATGGCGTCGCGTTGAAGGAACTCAGGGTGGCCATTGCGTACGCGCAGCGGACGCTGAAGATCGACCGCCTCCTGCTTCGCGAGGACCTCAGGACCCACGCTGGAGATGTGTTCCTCGAGCACTACGGCAAGCTCATCAAACTGAACGCTTCGGGTCAGCTCGCCATGCGCAAGCTCTTCGAAGAGCATTTGAAGCGCGTGGAGTGGGACGAGTGGAAGTTCCCGGTGCGCCTGTATCCCTTCGTCTCGTCATCGGTAACCGCAGCAAGACCGATCGCCATCGACCCTGCCATCGCGTTCGGGCGGCCGGTAATCGTCCGCGTCGGCGTGTCAACCGGGACGATCGCGGAGCGGCTGGACTCAGGTGAGACGGTCGAGGCGCTCGCGAAGGACTACGGGCTTGAGCCGGCGGAGATCGAGCAGGCGGCGGTCTACGAGCGGGCTGCTTGATAGGCACCTACTTCACCGATCGCGACCTCGGCAATATCTTCCCGGACATCCTGATTACCGGCGGACTCCACGTCGAGCGGCACCGAGATCATTTCGCGCCGGACTGCCCCGACGAGGAATGGCTAGAGGCGATCGGTCGGAAAGGCTGGATCGCCATCTCTCACGACGCACGAATCCGCTACAAACCAAACGAGCTTGCGGCGGTAGAGCGCCATGGTGTCGCACTGCCCGTCGTCATCGGCAAAGCGCCATTTCCCGATCTCGCGCGCAGCTTCGTAGCTAACGCCGAGGCGATTGAACGGTTCGTCGGTCGACACCACCCGCCCTTCATTGCAAAGATCTACCGCTCCGGCGCAGTTACGCTCTGGTACCCAAGGCAAGATAAAGGATGCTGACAGTCCAGACCCTTTTCAGTAAGTCGGCGGGCCGGAGACGAAGGTCTGCCACATCCAGACCGCGAAGCCCCAGCCCGAGACGATGACGACGGCGAGGATGGGCGCGAGCACCACGGTGAAGAACGCCCAGGTGCGGAGCTCCTCGGTCTTTCTCTGCTTGTCCTCTTCCATGCTCATCTGCCGGCCATGTCGGGAAGTCGGTGGGCGATGCCCTTGTGGCAGTCGATACAGGTCTTGCCGCCCTCGGCGGGCTTGGCGGCGAGCGCGGTGGAGTGCGCCTCGGCCCCGCGCTTGGACTGCCGGGTGAAGTCCATCGCCTGGAACTCGTGGCAGTTGCGGCACTCGAGCGAGTCGTTCGCCTTCATGCGCTCCCACTCGCGCTCGGCGAGCTCGCGGCGCTTGGCGAGGAACTTCTCGCGCGTGCTGATGGTGCCGAAGACCCAGCCCCACACCTCCTTCGAGGCCTGCATCTTGCGCGCCATCTTGTGCGTCCAGTCCTTCGGCACGTGACAGTCGGAGCACACCGCCCGCACGCCGGAGCGGTTGGTGAAATGGATGGTGGGCTTGATCTCCTCGAACACGTTTTCGCGCATCTCGTGGCAGCCGACGCAGAACTGCTCGGTGTTGGTGAACTCCATCGCGGTGTTGAACGCGCCCCAGAAGAGCACGCCGCCGACGAAGCCTCCGATGGTGAGGAAGCCGAGGCTGTAGAAGGCGCTCGGCCGGCTGAGGGTGCGCCAGTACCGGCGAAGGAAGTCGCGCATCTACTTCTTGTTCCGGCTCTTGATGATCTGCTCGACGTCGCGGAAGCGGGTCTCGACGACCGGGTCGGTTTGCATCTGCACCACGTGGCACTGCTCGCAGAAGTAGCGCCGCGGCGAGACGTCGGCGAGGAAGGTGCCGTCGCGGTCGGTGTAGTGCGTGATGCTGATGGGCGTCGCCTGCGTCTCCGGCGCCCGCGTGCGCGCGTGGCACATCAGGCAGCGGTTGGCGAAGCGGTCGACCTGGTAGTTCTCGGTCTTGTGCGGGATGGTGGGCGGCTGCATCGCGTAGGAGCGCACGCGCTTGCGGTCGTCGTTCTCCGCGTTGACGAGCGGCGGGGTCTTAGGCTCCTCGGCGAAGGGCGCGCCCCGGAAGGGGTCGTGCGGCTTTGCCTGCGCCATGACGGACGCGGGCGCCAGCGCCAGAAGAAGAGCGATCAGGATCTTCATACCTTCGCCACCCTGCACGCGCACTTCTTGAAGTCGGTCTGCAGCGAGATCGGGTCGGTCGCGTCCAGCGTCACCTTGTTGACGAGCTGGCTCGCGTCGAAGAAAGGCGCGTACACCAGGCCGCGCGGCACCTTGACCCGGCCGCGCGTCTCGACGCGGCTGCGGAAGCTGCCGCGGCGCGAGGCGATCTCGACCTCGTCGCCGCGGCGCACACCGAGCGCCTTCGCGTCGTCCGGATGCAGGTACGCCACCGAGTTCGGGAAGGCGAGGTGCAGCTCCGGCACGCGGCGCGTCATGGTGCCGGTGTGCCAGTGCTCGAGCACGCGCCCGGTCACGAACCACATCGGGTACTCCTTGTCCGGCGACTCGGCCGGCGGCTCGTAGGGGAAGGCATAGACGTAGGCGCGGTTGTCCGGGTTGCCGTAGAACTGGAAGCCCGTGCCCTTCTTCACGTACGGGTCGGCTCCCTCGCGGAAGCGCCACTTCGTCTCCTTGCCGTCGACCACCGGCCAGCGCAGGCCGCGCACCTCGTGGTAGGTGTCGAAGGGAGCGAGGTCGTGGGCCTTGCCGTTGCCGAAGCGACGGTACTCCTCGAAGAGGCCCTTGTGCACGTAGAAGCCGAAGTGCTTGGCCTCGTGATTCTCGTAGGCAGGGTCGAGTTGGGAATTCGGGTACTGATTGATAGCGTTGAGAAACAAGACCTCGTAAAGCGTCTTGCCCTTGTACTCGGGTTTCTTCGCGAGCAGGTCGGCAGGCCACACCTCCTCCATGCGGAAGCGCTTGGAGAACTCCAGGATCTGCCAGAGGTCGGAGCGCGCCTCGCCCGGCGCGTTGACGAGCTGGTGCCAGAACTGGGTGCGCCGCTCGGCATTGCCGAAGGCGCCCTCCTTCTCCACCCACATCGCCGAGGGGAGGATCAGGTCCGCACCCGCCGTGCTCATGGTGGGATAGACGTCCGAGACGACCACGAAATTGTCCGCGTTGCGCCACCCCGGCCAGATCTCCTGCTGCGAGTTCGGCCCGGCCTGCACGTTGTTGGTGGTCTGTGTCCAAAGGCAGTTGAGCCGGCCATCCTTCAGCATCCGGCTCTGCATGACGGCATGGAAGCCCGGCTTTTCCGGGATCGTGCCGGCCGGCAGCTTCCAGATCTCCTCGGTGAGCGCGCGGTGCTTCGGGTTCATGACCACCATGTCGGCCGGCAGGCGGTGCGAGAAGGTGCCGACCTCGCGCGCCGTGCCGCACGCCGAGGGCTGCCCGGTGAGCGAGAAGGGACTGTTGCCGGGCGTCGAGATCTTTCCCGTAAGCAGGTGCAGGTTGTACACGCCATGGTTTGCCCATACTCCGCGCGTGTGCTGGTTGAAGCCCATGGTCCAGAAAGACATGACCTTTACCTTCGGGTCCGCGTAGAGCCGCGCGAGCGCGCGCAGGCGCTCGGCGGGCACGCCGGAGAGCTTCGCGGCGTAGGCCGCGTCGTACTTCGAGACGTAGCGCGCGAACTCCTCGAAGGAAATCGGCTTGAAGCCGCCGGCGTCGCCCGCGTTCTTCGCCGCCTTCTGCAGCGCGTGCTCGGGTCGCAAGCCGTAGCCGATGTCCTCGTTCGCCAGGCGGAAAGCGACGTGCTTGCCGACGAAGTCGCGGTTCACCGCCTTGCTCTGGATGATGTGATTCGCGATGTAATTGAGGATCGCGAGATCGGTCTGCGGAATGAACGTCATCGGGAGATCGGCGAGCTCGTAGCTGCGATGCTCGTAGGTGGAGAGCACCGCGACCTTGACGTGCGGGTACCCGAGCCGTCGGTCGGCGACGCGCTGCCAGAGGATCGGATGCATCTCGGCCATGTTCGAGCCCCACAGTACGAAGGCGTCGGCGTGCTCGATGTCGTCGTAGCAGCCCATCGGCTCGTCGATGCCGAAGGTGCGCATGAACGCGACCGCGGCGCTCGCCATGCAGTGCCGCGCGTTGGGATCGACGTTGTTCGAGCGGAAGCCCGCCTTCATGAGCTTCGCGGCGGCGTAGCCTTCCCAGATCGTCGACTGCCCCGACATGAACATCCCGACCGACGTGGGGCCCTTCGCCTTCAGCGCGGACTTCCACTTCTCGGCCATGACGTCGAAGGCCTGGTCCCAGGTCACGGGCGTCAGCTCTCCCGACTTGTCGTAGCGGCCGCCCTTCATGCGCAGGAGCGGCCGCGTCAAGCGGTCCTCGCCGTACATGATCTTGGACAGGAAATAGCCCTTGACGCAGTTCACGCCCCGGTTCACCTCGGACTGCGGGTCGCCGTGCGTGGCGACCACCTGCCCGTCCTTGACCGCGACGTTGACGCCGCAGCCCACGCCGCAGAAGCGGCAGGGGGCCTTGGACCACTTGAGCTTCGCCGCCTCGGCGTTGGTGACGACGTTCTGCGCGGCGGCGGGGAACGTGGTGCCGGCCGCCGTGGCGGCCGAAGCCTTGAGGAAATCGCGTCGGTTCAGTGTCATAGCGGAAACGGGTCCTTGGTGAGGGCGACGACGACGACGTACGCGGCAGCAAGCAGCGCGCCCGCAAAGGCGGCGGTCCGCATGCCGAGAGTGCGACCCCTGCGCAGCGCAACGGCGCCGAGCACGACATAGGCGACCAGCCCCAGCACCTTGGCGCTCAGCCAGCCGTGCACGAATGGGTATTGCTGGAGCATCCATGAGAGCCACAGCGCGCTCGCCAGCAGCACCGTATCCACGACGTGCGGCGCGACCCGGACGAAGCGCGCCTGCAGGAGGGAGGAGCCGGCGAGCATCAGGCCGCCGCGCGCGACAAAGCCCGAGAGGCTGAGCACGACGCAGGCGACGTGGATCTGCTTGGCAATGACATACATCGACATCGAACCGGGCGGACGATACCTCAGTCTCTTGACCTCGATCAAACCCCGCCGGCTCAGTATCATGGCATCGGGAGGGAGTATGACAGGACTCAAATGGGCCCATGAGCGGGCGGCACGGGCTTACCATGCACGGATGAGAACAACGACGGGGCGCCTTGTGCTGGCGTCCGCGCTCCTTCTGCTGGCAAGCGCTTCAGCCCGCGCGGCGTGCGGCCACTCGCCGGCGCCCGGCGTCGACTGGTCGGGCTGCACGAAGAGCCGTCTCGTGCTGAAGAGAAGCGCGCTCGCCGGCGCGAAGTTCGACCGGGCGACGCTGCTGGGCGTGGACCTGAGCCTGGCCGACCTCGCGCGCACGAGCTTTCGCTCGAGCGAGATCAACCATTCCTCCTTCAGCGGCGCCACGCTGCAAGGCACGAGCTTCGAGAAGGCGGTCGTGGTGCGCGGGAACTTCTCCGGCGCCCGGTTCGGCAACGCCTCTCTCGAGAAAGCCACCTTTCACCGCGCGGACCTATCGCAGGCCGACCTGAAGGGCGCGAACCTCTCGCAAGCCGATTTCGGCCGCTCGACCTTCGACGGCGCCGACCTGGGCGGGGCGTCGCTGCGGCTCTCCAGCGTGGCGCGCGCGAGCTTCGTCGGCGCGAAGCTCGGCGGCACGGACTTCACCAGGGCCTTCACGTTCGCCGCTCGCTTCGCCGGCACGGACCTGTCCGGCGTGAAGGGACTCACGCAGGAGCAGCTCGACGTCGCCTGCGGCGACGCCAAGACCATCCTGCCCCCCGGGCTCAAGGCGCCCAAAGACTGGCCCTGCGAGGACTAGAAGAGGGGCAAAAAGGGGTCAGGACCCTTTTTCGACTCAAGACCGCTTTCCTGTAATCCCTCGTGCCGTTCGTGCGTTGAATGGCAGCAAGGAGGGATTCGACGGAGTGCCAAGACCGCCCAGAATGGCGCCGGGAGGGCTCGTATACCACGTGCTCAATCGCGCTAATGCCCGCCGAAGGATTTTCGAGCGGGACGCCGACTACGCGGCGTTCAAACGCACGCTCGCGGAAGTCCAGCAACGCATTCCCATGCGCGTGCTCGCTTGGTGCCTGATGCCGAACCACTGGCATCTGGTCCTTTGGCCGGGCGGAGACGAAGACCTTTCGCGCTACATGAGGCTCGTTACGCTGACCCATACGCAACGCTGGCATGCGCACCGCGCCACGGCGGGCACAGGACACGTGTATCAGGGACGTTTCAAGTCCTTCGTGGTGCAGGGTGACGAGCACTTCCTCACGGTGTGCCGCTATGTCGAAGGGAACGCCTTGCGGGCAAACCTGGTGGAGCGGGCGGAGCACTGGCGCTGGTCCAGCCTCTGGCGGACCGGCGACGGCGCCGCGGAGGAAGCTCCAAGCATTGCCGCCTGGCCGATCACCCGCCCAGCGGATTGGACAGCATACGTAAACCAGACCCAGGCGCCCACCGAGCTGGATGCCGTGCGCAAATGTGCGCGGCGCGGCACCCCTTACGGGGACGACGGTTGGGCGAAGGAGGTCGCGAGTCGACTCAGCCTGACGTGCACTTTGCGTGACCGGGGACGGCCGAGAAAAAGGGGTCAGGACCCTTTTTCATCGCTTGCGCTAGAGAAAGGGTCCTGACCCCTTTTTTTATCGAGCCACTGCCGCAGCTCGATGCCGTTGCCGTCGGGGTCGCGGATTTCCGCCCGGGCATAGGTCGGGCGCTTCACCGGGCCCCAAGAGGGCTTGACGCCCTTTGACTCGAGCAGTCGCAGCGCGCCGTCCATGTCGTCGACCTCCAGCGCGAGGCATTGCCAGCCGAGCCGCGGCTCGTCGCTCCGCGCTGGAATGGGCGCCTTCGCCTCGGGATAGCTCATCACCTCCACCGTAGTGCCGCCGAGCTCGAGGTACACCAGGTCGAGCGGGCCCGACGGCGTCCCCGGGATGCGCATGCGCTCGCGCTCGCGGAAGCCGAGCACCCCGATATAGAAGGCCACCGCGCGCTCGGGCGCGGCGGTGAGGAGCTCGATGTGGTCGATGCGCTTGAACATGACGGCAGCCGATAAAGGGTCCTGACCCCTTTTCCGGTCAGTATACGTTTTCGAGAACCATCAACCCCGACGCGGTGTTCGAGATGGGGATGTGATAGTTGCTGTGCACCTTTTCGACGCGGCCGGTGAGCGCCGCGCGCGCGATCAGCCAGTTCAGCACCTCGACGCCCTGTGTGCCGGCCGCCTCGACGAGCTGGGGAATCGAGTAGCGCGCGAGCGCCTCGGGCTCGTCGACCATCGCCGCCATGCACATCTCGTCGAAACCGCGGTTGATGAAGCCGGCGCGGGTGCCGTCGAGCTGGTGCGAGAGCCCGCCCGTGCCGACCACGAGCACCTTCAGATCCTCCGGATAGCTCGCGATCGCGCGGCCGAGCGCACGGCCGAACTTCAGGCAGCGCGCGGGGGTCGGGAGCGGGTGCTGAACGGTATTCACGGCCACCGGCACGGTGGCCACCGGGCAGCGCGGCGCCTTCGGCCAGAGAAGCTTGAGCGGCACCGTGAAGGCATGGTCGACCAGCATTTCCTGGCAGGTGGTGAGGTCGAATTCCTCGCCCACCAGCGACTCGATGACGTGCCAGGAGAGAGCGGTGTCGCCGCGGAAGGGCGGCAGCGTCGGCAGGCCCCACCCCTCGTCGGCGTTGCGGTACTCGTCGGCCGCGCCGACGGCGAAGGTCGGCATCTTGTCGAGGAAGAACTGCAGCCCGTGGTCGTTGTAGACGACAACCGCGACGTCGGGCCGTGCTTTCTCGAGCCAGGCGTGCACCTTGCCGAAGGCGCCGAAGAAGGGCTTCCAGTAGGGCTCGTCCTGCACTCCCTTCGCGATGGCCGAGCCGATCGCCGGGATGTGCGAGGTCGTGACCGCGCCGACGATGCGCGCCATGGCTACTTGCCCTTCTCGAGGAGCATCGCCTTGAACGCCTCGACGCTCATGCCGGTCTGCTGCGCGCCGACGTCCTGCACATTCAGCCCGAAGATGCCGGCGAACTTGGCCAGGTAGTAGATGTTGCCGCCCTCGGCGATGAGGTCGAGCACGTTGCGGCGCCGGATGGCATCGCGCTGCGCCTCGTTCAGGCCGAACCTGCGGCAATACGCGTCCTCGTTGCGCTGGAACTCGGCGCGATTCGCCGCCTCGTTGAACGAGTAGCACATCTTGTTCAACGCGTAGCCCTTGCGCGCCTGCGCGCCGTCGAAGATCGTGGTACCCGGTATGGCCTCGCTCACCTCGCCACGCTAGCGCCGCCGAGCCGGCGGCCGTTGATGCAGATCAAGGAAGGAACGCTTGACCCGCATCGAGTCGGCGCAGAAACTTGCCCGAGCGCGCCATCGCGGGCGGGATCGGCCTCATGCTTCTCACCGGCGCCCTGCTTGCGCCCTAGTTGATCGCCTTGATGTGTGTCAAAGCACGGCCCCGGATGCGGGCTATCTTGAGCCGCATGCATTTCATGCTCCTGATCCTTGCCTTCCTGCTCTGCACCGTGGTGTGGGGGTTCTTCCACAGCAACCCGCGCGGCGTCCCGCCGGGGCGGCTTGCCGCCTGCAACGTCGCGATCCTCGGTCTGGCCGCGGGCGCGGCGATGCTATCCGCGTTCCCCTTGCATGCGGATGCCCTGGCCACGCGCCCCGAAGAGCGTGCGCTCGCCGCCTACCTCGCCGTCATGGCCGGCGGCACGGCATTCATGATCGTCGTGGCGAGCGGCGGCCTGGTCCGGAATCTCTTCCTCTTCCCCCTTTCGCGAAGGAGCGAGGCTCTCAAGCGCTGAGCGGCGCGGGCTCGGCCGGCGCGTCGGCGCCGAACCAGGCGAGCCGCCGGCGCAGGCGCACCACCTCCCCGACGATGAGCAGCGCCGGCGGGCGCACGTTCTGTCGCCCGGCTTCTCGCGGAAGGCTGCGCAGCGTTCCCTCCACGACTCGCTGCGCGGGAAGCGTAGCCTTCTCTACCAGCGCCGCGGGCAAATCGGGCGGCAGCCCGTGAGCGACGAGGCCGGCGCAGATCGCCTCGAGGCCGTGCACCCCCATGTATATCGCGAGCGTCTGGCGCGGGCGCGCAAGCGCGGGCCAGTCCAGTCCCGGCGAGCCGTCCTTCAGGTGTCCGGTGACGAAGAGGCAGGATTGCGCGAAATCGCGGTGCGTGAGCGGGATGCCGGCATACGCGGCGGCGCCCACCGCTGCCGTCACGCCGGGCACGACCTCGAACGCGATGCCCTGCGCCGCGAGGCTCTCGATCTCCTCGCCGCCGCGGCCGAACACGAACGGGTCGCCGCCTTTCAGACGCACCACGTGCCTGCCCTCGCGCGCGAGGCGCACCATGAGCGCATTGATACTCTCCTGGGAGAGCGCGTGGTTGTCGCGCTCCTTGCCGACATAAACGCGCTCGGCGTCGCGCCGGGCGAGGTCGACGAGCGCCGGCGCGACGAGGTGGTCGTACAGCAC
This sequence comes from Burkholderiales bacterium, assembly GCA_035649175.1. Taxonomy (GTDB): domain Bacteria; phylum Pseudomonadota; class Gammaproteobacteria; order Burkholderiales; family SG8-39; genus SCGC-AG-212-J23. Next base: position 26,327 of record DASRKB010000077.1, read on the forward strand.
GACGTTCGCCCGCTGCAGGACGCGCAGCGCGCGCAGCGTGAGAAGCTCGGGGTCGCCCGGGCCGGCAC